>NZ_CP092827.1:3097142-3401785 GCF_022533585.1 Pseudomonas sp. LS.1a | reverse complement strand
CCCGTGGGTCCAGGTTGGCTAGCTGGAACCCTTGCTGGAGAATGCCGATCCGCAGGCCGCGCACACCGCGATCAAGGTAGTGGCTGTAGGCATCAACTTCGGGCGCCCCCTGACGTGGATCGAGGCCGTCGGTGCCGGCCATCACTTCAAGCATCAGCGCGTTGTCGCGCACGTTGTTGGTCATCGGGCCGACATGATCAAACGTCGCCTCGACCGCCATCACCCCGGTATACGGCACCAGCCCGAAGGTCGGCTTCAGGCCGTAGATGCCGCACCATGCTGCAGGAATACGCGCCGAGCCGCCTTGGTCGCCGCCCACCGCCAGGTCAACTTCGCCGGCCGCCACCAGCGCCGCGCTGCCCGACGACGAACCACCACTACTGAAGCCTGGACGCAGTGGGTTGTGCACGGGCGCCGGGTCCGAGGTGTGGCTGGCGCCGGATAGGCAGTAGTGCTCGCAGGTGGCCTTGCCGAGAATGGTCACCCCAGCGTCGAGCAAGCGGGTGACCACCGTGGCATCGAACGCCGGTATGAAACCTTCCAGAGGCGCGGCGCCGTTCATCATCGGTACGCCGGCCAGCGAGATGTTGTCTTTCAATGCGAGCGTTTTGCCGAACAGCTTGCCTGAGCTGGCACCCGTCACTTCGGTGCGGTAATACCAGGCGTTCAGTGGGTTTTCTCGGCTGGACGGGCGATAACCGGCAGTGCGCTCGTAGCGCACCAGCGGGGTGAAGTCTGGTAGCTCGTCGACCAGGTCGTAGGCGTCGAGGCTGGGCTGCATAAGCGCCAAGTATTCGCTGGCTTGCTCGGTTGTCAGTTGCAGATGCAAGCGGTCGGCGAGTACCTGCAGTTGTTCGAGCGTCGGGCGGGTGATGGCCATGGTGTGTCCTGTTTCCGATGCTAGGGCGCAGGGCCCGGCAAATTGGCTGTTCGAGAGGCTCGCTGCGGCTGGGCCTGCTACTAAGCTAGCGCCAGCGCGCGGGCGGCACTTGGTTGAGCAGGACAGTCGCTTGGTTGAGAAGGACTGCCTTACGCCAGGTGCTGAGCGTCAGCTGGGGGGCGAGGGGTTACGGTTCCAGCTTGGGCACGGCGGCCTGTGCTGCCGCTTCGCTGCGGGCAGGCCAGACCACGCCCACGCTCTTCATGCCCTTGGCCGGGTCCATCTCAGGGTTGGCCAGCACCACGTCGCGGTAGGACGGGCTGCCGATCACCGCTGGCTTGAACTTGATTAGAAAATCGTTGACCTCCTGACGCAGCTCCGGCGCCAAGTTGTAGTCGTTGTAACACTCCTCCAGGCAATCAAGCGTGGCTTGCCAGTGCACCTCGGTCAGGCCCATGCCTCGGTGGGCAGTGACCATGTCGCGGCCACGGTACTTGGCGCTGCCACCCCAGTGCTGGGAGAGGAAGTCGACAAAGTTGATGTGCTCTTTCTGGAAGGTCGACTCGGACATATGTGCCCAGATATGACCAATTGCCGGATGGGCCATGGTCTTGCGCAATACCGCGCCGGCGAACTGGTAGATAGCGTCGTAGCCGCCCAGGCGGGTGTACAGCGAAGGTTGTTGTTCGGTGGATGCGTGTTGGTCAGCCATTTGTGCGTGCTCCATTTCAGCTGAGGGTGGGCAGACGGTTAAAAGACCCGGACGTACCTGAGGTTCAGGCGGAAGTTTTCTTTCGGGCCGTTTTCTACCGCGAGGTCACGCCCCAGTTGCATCTGCAACTGGTCCTGAGCGGTAAAGAACTTGGTGGCGGTAACGCGGAAGTTGGTGGTTTTGCTACGGTCGTCCTGGGAGGTGCCGTCCACTTGAGTTTCTCCACCCCAGGTGTGGCCTAAACCAACGGCTAGGGACGTGCCCGAGTCGATGATGTAGCGCCCCATTAGCTGCGCGGCGTATGACACATCCTGCTCACGGCGTACCGAGTTGACGGTGAAGTCGTCGTTGTCGCCGTACCAGATTGCATCACCGACTACATCGATCGCCCATTTATCGTCGAAGTGCTTGATGTAAGCGGCCTGCAGGTCGACCTTCCAGCGGTTTTCGCCCAGATTGAGCGCGTCTTTGCGGTCGTAGTTACCCGTTGGCGCGATGAGGTAAGCCGTAGCGCTGATCGTGTCGTTCGCCTCATTGAGGCGGTACTTGAGCGGCGCGGTCAGGATGAGGTCACCGATGCCGCTGGTGCTGCCCAGAACCGAGGCGTCACCGCCGCTGGAAACATGGCCGAACGGCAGCAGAAACTGCGGCTCGATGGTGAGACGGTCGGTCAATTCATAGACGTGCAGCAAACGCAAGATGCCGACGTTAGAGGTCAGGTTGAAGTCCGAGCTGGCCTTGTGGCCTTGGGCGTAGGCGCTGTCGGTGGTGGAATGCTGGTAATAGACCACACCGATGGTTTTACCCGCCGGCAGCACTTCATAATCCCCTGGCGAAACTTCAACTGCTTGCGCAGACAGGCACGGCGCGGCCGCTGCAAGCATCAGGTAACGGAGCTGTTTCATGGACTAAGTCCTTATCTTGGGTCAAAACGCGGGCAAAAAGAGCCCGCTGTCGTAATAACGACAGGTGCAGGGCTAAACGTGGAGTTCGTTGTTAGTTAGCGCTTACTTGCGCGTCACGCAACATGCCGGTGTGCGGGTGGCAGTTGATGTATTCGAACACCTGGGTGCTCGCATCCGACACCGACACCTCGTGGTAGAGCCGCAACTTCTCAAGCCCCGCAGCCACTCGAAAGAAGGTGACGAAGATGCGTAAATGGGTCGGATGGGATTCGGCCCAGCGCTCGAGTTTTTCCAGCGAACGCCAGTGGCCGATGTTGTAACTCATGTCCAGGAAGTTACCGTCCGCATCGATATTGCGTACAAAGCGATTGCTGTAACAGCCCAACGGTTGGCCGTTGTCGCGCAAGAAGTCCATGCCGTCCTGCAAAGTCGGCAAGATCTCATCCAGGTACAACGAGCGCTCCGCCGCCTCCGCCGCTGCCCAGTCCTGCCCCGAGCGAATCAAGGCGATGTTGTCATGGCCGATCACTACTACTCGACCACCCTTGGCTGGGTCGCCAGACACTACTCTCAGCTCGCCATTGGGGTTCATCCAGTCGGTTTGCGACATCGGGAAACGGTCGCGCATCGAGCCCCAGTAACCGTGCTCCTCGATTTCGCCACTGGTGTTGTCCATGACCGCGCCAACGCCGGGCAAGTCGTTTTGAAACGCATACAACGTCTCGAACTGCTCCGCCCGCGGAGCGGAGATCTCGCGGTAATAACCCAGGCCATCATTCAAGCGCTGCGGTGAATTCCACCAGCCATCCACCTCGGCCGAGCGCAACCAGCGGCAATAGGCGCCAGCGTCCTTCCAATAGCCGACGATCATCAGGTTATCGTAGCCACTGCTGTCGGTGTGGTGAGTCAGGTCGTAGGTCAGCGGGCCGTTGGCCAGACTGAAGCTGGCAGCGATGTCGCGCATCGCCTGTAAGGCCAGTTCGCGCTGGCTATCACCTTTGTATTGCACGCCCAGGTAAGCCATCACCACCTGAGTCAAATGCTCATCAGCGCGGCCAACCCACATAGGGAAGGGCGGCTGGTAATCGTCAGGCACTCGGCGCGATAACGTCCGCGGGCACTTGAGGTGTTTGTCGATTGCAGATTCCATCACAGGCTCCTTGTTATTTTTGGTTCAGGCACACGCTCAGTATCAAGGGCAGCACTCGCCAGCCGGGCTCGCATGGCGCAGGCCCCCCACTCAAGCAGCCACGACAGGAATTCTTCGGGCGCCAGGTCACGCATATGCAGCCACCTGAACTCATCGGCCACTTGCTGTTGTTGTGTGAATTGCATGGGTCACCTCGCCGGCATGGGTCGCTGAATTGCCGCAAGGGTCAAGTTAGGCAGGACCGACTAGCCCCGCTTTGTTCGCAAGGACAACTGTTTGGTTGGAAAAGACAGGGCCAAAACACTCACCCGAGTACGAACCGCAATGGTGCGGCGCACCACGGAAATCAGGTCTTTTGCCCTGAAATGGGGAGGGGTAGTTGATGCTGTTAACAGGTACGCGCTGACACAATCACGCAGTGGATTCCTTTGCGCCAACCCAGACCAATGGCGTGTTTTTTGCCTATATCACCCGCGGTAACAGTGCCCCGTTTTCTCCCTTTGTTGAATCAAGGTGAGTGCCATCATGGCTGAGACCAACCAATATTCCACTCTTGTCGTTCCGCCCGCTCGCCGCTTTGATTACTGGCGGGAAGTGGTCTGCCATCATTGCCTATCGGCAGACAGCAAACCCTCGTCGCAGGGCGATTTCGAAGGTGCGCTGCAGGTCAACGGAATTGGCCCCCTTGACATCACCACCCTGTCCTCGCCGCTGCATCACTGGGTGCGCTCCGAGCACCATTTGCGCCGCGACCCCGCCGAAGATATCTGGCTTGGATTCACCCTCGACGGCCATGGAGAAATCGAACAACACACCCGCAAAGCCAGCCTCACGGCGGGTAATTTGTTTCTTTACGACGCAACCAAACCGTTCCGCTTCAGCCTCGGTGGTACCGAAAACCACCTGATCCGCATCCCTCGCCCGCTGCTTGCTCAGCGCCTGCCCCGCATCGGCGACTTCACCGCGCTGGTGCTGGATGAAGCACGCCCCGGTGTGATCCCGCTGCGGCAGATGATTGGCCAGGCGGCCAGTTCAGTCGCGCTCTTGCAGGACGAAGGGATTTCCCGACGCTACTCCAACACCATCATTGATTTGCTGGTGCTCAGCCTGGAGCTGCAGGACCTTAATACCACTCATAAAGAGCTGGATTTGTATGAGCGGATCATGAACTACATTCAGCGGCATTTAACCGAGCCGGAGCTGTCGATCGAAACGATTGCGCTGGCGCACCATGTGTCAACGCGCACGGTGACCCGGGCGTTTGCGCGGCATCAGAAGTCGCCGGTTGCGGAGATTTGGAAGGAGCGGCTGAATGCTAGCCGCGTGGCGATTGAGTGTGGGCATGTTAGGAGTGTTTCGCAGGCGGCGTTGGAGTTCGGGTTTTCGGATTTTTCGCATTTTAGTCACGCGTTTAGGAAGGCGTTTGGGGTGGCGCCGCGTACTTTGTTGCGAGGAAGTGGAGGGTGACCATGGCCACCATCTGTTTTATAGGCTTTGCAAGAAACCTCAAATGAACATCGAGTCGCCTACTGCAGCGACCTCGATGTCGGACAGCGCGTCCAAGTCGAAATAGCCAACCGCACGCTTCCGAATGAGCCCGGACGAACTGCCCGGTGCAAAAAAGACGCTACAGCGTAGGAATTGTGAAACGAGGCTGTTTTACTCGCCAATACCGCACCGATCAGCCCACGGAGCGGGGCTGGTCGATGTGTGCATTACTTTTGTAGGCACAGCTCGGAAGCCGATCGCGGGCGACGTGTGCTTGTCTGATCGCGACACCGGTTGTTGCCTTGCTGCGCCGCGTCACTCGTCGCCGTAGTTCATGATCGACAACAGGCGGATGGGTACCTGCACCAGTTGCTCGGGGCCGTGCGGGGTCTCGCCGTCGAAGGTCAGGCTGTCGCCGGCCTGCATGTGATAAAGCTGGTTGCCGTGGCGGTACACCAGTTCGCCCTCCAGCAAGTGGAGGAACTCGGTGCCGGGGTGGGCGAAGGTCGGGAACTCTTCACTGGCGTCGTCCATGGTCACCATGTAGGCCTCGAAGTTTTTCTTCGGCCCCCTGGCGTGATTGAGCAGATGGTAGGTGTGGCCTTTCTCGGTACCGCGGCGCACTACCTCCAGCCCTTCACCGGCTTTCACCAGCAAGGCATTGCCGTCGGGCTGGTCATATTGGCTGAACAGCTTGGCCATCGGCATGCCCAGCACGTCGCACAGGCGGCTGAGAGTGTCGAGGCTGGTGGACACCTGGGCGTTCTCGATCTTGCTCAGCATGCCTTGGCTGATGCCGGCGATGCGTGCGACATCGGCGAGCTTGAGGGACTGGGCCTGGCGTTGACGCTTGATCTGCAGACCCAGGTACTGCTCCAGGCGAAGGCGCGGTTCGGTTTCGGTTGGCATCGAATGTCCTGCACGGTTTCAGTTCAAGAATAAATTTTTCGCACTGAGAAAGTGCGAAAGGCAACTGCATTGGCAGCTTCTTTCCTCGGGTGAAAACAAGTTTCCCATAAATGGAGCATGAAAATCTGCCTGGGTTTTGTGCTGCCTGTATCGGCCTCTTCGCGGGCAAGCCCGCTTCCACAGGGCTTTGCGGCGAACCCTGTGGGAGCGGGCATGCCCGCGAAGAGGCCCGCTCAGACACCGCAAGGTTGCACCCTGAACAAAGTTGGCAAGCGCATTGCATTCCTGTGAGGAAAGTAAGTTTCTCATGCGGAATCATTGCCCCTTGCCCAGGAGTGTTCAACCCATGTTGCCAGCAGAAACCCAGCGCACCCTCGATCAGCACGGCATCAAGTACGTGCTGGCACAGTTCGTCGATATCCATGGCTCGGCGAAGACCAAATCGGTGCCGGTATCGGGCCTGAAGATGGTGGCCGAGGAGGGCGCCGGCTTTGCCGGGTTCGCCATCTGCGGCATGGGCATGGAACCGCACGGCCCGGACTTCATGGCCCGCGGCGACCTTTCCACCTTGATTCCGGTCCCGTGGCAGCCGGGCTACGGCCGTGTGGTGTGTGTAGGCCACGTAAACGGCCAGCCCTGGCCCTACGACAGCCGCTACGTGTTGCAGCAGCAGGTGCAGCGCCTGGCCGACAAGGGCTGGACCCTGAACACCGGGCTGGAGCCCGAGTTCAGCCTGTTCCGCCGCGACGAGGATGGCAAGCTGCAACTGGTGGACGCCTCCGACAACCTCGACAAGCCGTGCTACGACTACAAGGGCCTGTCGCGCTCGCGGCTGTTCCTCGAGCGCCTGACCGAGGCGCTGCAGCCGGTGGGCTTCGACATCTACCAGATCGACCATGAGGACGCCAACGGCCAGTTCGAGATCAACTACACCTACAGCGACGCCATGGAGTCGGCCGACCGCTTCACCTTCTTCCGCATGGCCGCCGGCGAGATTGCCAACGACCTGGGCATGATCTGCTCGTTCATGCCCAAGCCCGACCCCAAGCGCGCCGGCAATGGCATGCACTTCCACCTGTCGCTGGCCAGCAGCACCAACAAGAACCTGTTCCATGACCCGTCCGACAGCAGCGGCATGGGCCTGTCGAAGCTGGCCTACCACTTTGCCGCAGGCCTGCTGGCCCATGGCCCGGCGTTGTGCGCCTTCGCCGCGCCCACGGTCAACTCGTACAAGCGCCTGGTGGTCGGCCGTTCGCTGTCCGGCGCGACCTGGGCCCCGGCGTTTGTCGCCTACGGCGCCAACAATCGCTCGGCGATGGTGCGCATCCCCTATGGCCGCCTGGAATTCCGCCTGCCGGATGCCGGCTGCAACCCGTACCTGGTCACCGCCGCGATCATCGCTGCCGGCCTCGATGGCATTGACCGACAGCTGGAGCCGGGCGAGATGTGCAACGAAAACCTTTACAACCTCAGCCTGGAAGAGATCGCCGCACGCGGCATCAAGACCTTGCCACAGTCGCTAAAGGAAGCGGCCGACGCCCTGGAGGCCGACCCGCTGTTCCGCGAGGTGCTGGGCGCCGAAATCGTCGACGAGTTCATCAAGCTAAAGCGCATGGAGTGGGTGGAGTACTGCCGCCACGTCTCCGACTGGGAAATCCAGCGTTACACCGAATTCTTCTGACCGCCCCCCAATCCCTTGGGCGGCCAGCACGAAAGCGGTCGCCCACTGCCTAGTAAGGAGCATCACCATGTGTGGAATCGTAGGTCTGTACCTGAAAAATCCCGAGCTGGAAGCCCAGCTCGGCAAACTCTTCGACCCCATGCTCAAGGCCATGACCGATCGTGGTCCGGACAGCGCCGGTTTTGCCATCTACGGCGATGAAGTGGCTGACGGCTGGGTCAAGCTGACCCTGCAGGCCACCGACATCAACTATCCCTGGACCACCTTGATGGGCCGGCTGGAGGGCCGCCTGGGCTGTTCGCTGGACTGGTTCCAGAACGCCAGCGCCGCCGTGCTCAAGGTGCACTCCGATGAGGCCGCTGTCCGCGCCGCATTGGCCGAGCAGGCGCCCGATGTACGCATCATGAGCGCCGGGCAGAGTATCGAAATTCTCAAGGGCATGGGCCTGCCGGCAGACATTTCCAGCCGCTTCGGCCTGGGCAGCATGAAGGGCAGTCACATCATCGGCCATACCCGCATGGCCACCGAAAGCGCCGTGACCATGGAAGGGAGCCACCCGTTCTCCACCGGTGCCGACCTGTGCCTGGTGCACAACGGCTCACTGTCCAACCACTTCCGCCTGCGCCAGCAACTCAAGCGCGAAGGCATCAGCTTCGAAACCGACAACGACACCGAAGTGGCTGCCGGCTACCTGACCTGGCGCCTGCAGCAGGGCGACAGCCTGGCCCAGGCCCTGGACGGCGCCCTGGAGGACCTCGATGGCTTCTTCACCTTCGCCATCGGCACCCGCAACGGCTTTGCCGTGATCCGCGACCCGATCGCCTGCAAGCCCGCCGTGCTGGCCGAGACCGACGACTACGTGGCCATGGCCTCGGAGTACCAGGCGCTGGCCAGCCTGCCGGGCATCGAAAATGCCAAGGTCTGGGAACCGGCCCCGGCCACCCTGTACGTCTGGGAACGCAAAAGCGCCTGACCTGCCACCGAACCACTGGAGAACCCCATGAAGACGATCGACCTTTCCAGCACCTCGGTGCGTGTCCTCAACCAGTCCTTGCACGGTGAGGTGCAGGACCACGAATGGCGGGTGACCCACCCCGACGGCAAGCACAACCTGGCCGTGGGCATCAACGCCGCCGTGGCCGTGGATATCGAAGGCCACGCCGGCTATTACTGCGCCGGCATGAACCAGCAGGCCAGCGTCACCGTGCATGGCAACGTCGGTGTCGGCGTGGCCGAGAACATGATGTCCGGCTCGGTGCGGGTCAAGGGCAGCGCCTCCCAGGCCGCCGGCGCCACCGCCCATGGCGGGCTGCTGGTGATCGAGGGCGACGCCGGCGCGCGTTGCGGTATTTCCATGAAGGGCGTGGATATCGTCGTCGGCGGCAGCATCGGCCACATGAGCTGCTTCATGGGCCAGGCCGGGCGTTTGGTGGTGTGTGGCGATGCCGGCGATGCGCTGGGCGATTCGCTGTACGAGGTGCGCATCTACGTCAAGGGTTCGGTGCAGTCGCTGGGTTCGGACTGCATCGAGAAAGAGATGCGCGCCGAGCACCTGCAAGAGCTGCAGGAACTGCTGAACAAGGCCGGCCTGGACCACAAGGCCGCCGATTTCAAACGCTACGGCTCGGCTCGCCAGCTGTACAACTTCAAAGTCGACAACGCCAGCGCGTACTGATCCAGGAACATTCCCATGAGCGAGCAATTCCCCCCGGTACTGCGTGAGTCGGCCACCTTCGATCGCCTGACCATCCAGGAAATCCAGCGTGCCGCTGAAACCGGCATCTACGACATTCGCGGTGGTGGCACCAAGCGCCGCGTGCCGCACTTCGACGACCTGCTGCTGCTCGGTGCCAGCGTGTCGCGCTACCCGCTGGAAGGCTACCGCGAGAAATGCGGCACCGATGTGCTGCTGGGCACCCGCTTCGCCAAGAAGCCGATCCACCTGAAAATCCCGGTGACCATCGCCGGCATGAGCTTCGGCGCGTTGTCGGCCAATGCCAAGGAAGCCCTGGGCCGTGGTGCGACCATCGCCGGCACCAGCACCACCACTGGCGACGGTGGCATGACCCCGGAAGAGCGCGGCCAGTCACAGCACCTGGTGTACCAGTACCTGCCGTCGCGCTACGGCATGAACCCCGACGACCTGCGCAAGGCCGATGCCATCGAGATCGTCCTCGGCCAAGGTGCCAAACCGGGCGGTGGCGGCATGTTGCTGGGCATGAAGGTGACCGAGCGCGTGGCTGGCATGCGTACTTTGCCGATTGGCGTCGACCAGCGCAGCGCCTGCCGCCACCCGGACTGGACCGGCCCGGACGACCTGGCGATCAAGATTGCCGAAATCCGCGAGATTACCGACTGGGAAAAGCCCATCTACGTGAAGATCGGCGCCAGTCGCCCGTATTACGACGTCAAGCTGGCGGTGAAGGCCGGTGCCGATGTGATCGTGCTCGATGGCATGCAGGGTGGTACCGCCGCGACTCAGGAAGTGTTTATCGAGCACGTCGGCATCCCGATCCTGTCGGCCATCCCGCAGGCAGTGCAGGCGCTGCAGGAAATGGGCATGCACCGCAAGGTGCAGTTGATCGTCTCCGGCGGCATTCGCAATGGTGCCGATGTGGCCAAGGCCATGGCCCTGGGGGCTGATGCGGTGGCCATTGGCACTGCGGCGTTGATCGCGCTGGGTGACAACCACCCGCGGCTGGATGCCGAACTGAAGAAGATCGGCTCGGCGGCAGGCTTCTATGACGACTGGCAGAACGGCCGCGACCCGGCCGGCATCACCACCCAGGATCCGGAACTGGCCAAGCGCCTGAACCCGGAGGAGGCGGGGCGCCGATTGGCCAACTACCTGCGGGTGCTGGTGCTGGAGGCGCAGACCATGGCACGGGCGTGTGGCAAGTCGCACTTGCACAACCTGGACCCGGAAGACCTGGTGGCGTTGACCGTGGAGGCGGCGGCGATGGCGCGGGTGCCATTGGCGGGGACCGCATGGGTGCCGGGGCAGGCGCAATATTGAGTTGACCGTCGGGGGCCGCTTTGCGGCCCTTCGCGACACAAGGCCGCTCCCACATATGGCCAGCGCAACCCATTGTGGGAGCGGCCTTGTGTCGCGATGGGCCGCAAAGCGGCCCCAGGGCACCCCCACCATTCACACAGGAGTGACTCCATGAAGCAACTCACCCTCGCTGTAATGTTGTTAGCCCTGACTTCCCGGGCCCACGCCGCCGAGCCCACCCTGGACACCGGCAACACCGCCTGGATGATCTGCGCCGCGATGTTCGTGCTGATGATGTGCATCCCGGGCCTGGCGCTGTTCTACGGCGGCATGGTGCGGGCCAAGAACTTCCTTTCGGTGTTCACCCAGCTGTTCGCCGTGGCCGGGGTGATCGGCATCCTCTGGGTGCTGTTCGGCTACAGCCTGGTGGTCGACACCACCGGCATGGTCGACGGCCAGCTGACCTTCAACAGTTTCATCGGCGGGCTGGGCAAGGCGCTGATGCTGGACATCGGTCATGACAGCCTGGTCGGTAGCATCCCGGAAGGGGTGTTCGCGGTGTTCCAGCTGACCTTCGCCATCATCACCCCGGCGCTGATTGCCGGTGGTTTCGCCGAACGGATGAAGTTCAGTGCTTCGTTGCTGTTCATGGCCGCCTGGTTCGTGCTGGTGTACGCGCCGATCGCACATATGGTCTGGGGCGGGCCGGGGGCGTTGATGGTCAACTGGGGCGTGCTGGACTTTGCCGGTGGTACCGCCGTGCATATCAACTCCGGCGTGGCAGCCCTGGCTGCGGCGTTGATGCTGGGCAAGCGCAAGGGCTACCCGCAGGTGGCCATGCCACCGCACAACCTCGGCTTCACCCTGGTGGGCGCCGGGTTGCTGTGGGTGGGCTGGTTCGGCTTCAACGTCGGCTCGGGGCTGGCGGCCAACCAGGCGGCGGGGGTGGTGATGCTGGCGACCATGGTGGCGGCTTGTGCGGGGATTGTCGGCTGGTTGCTGACCGAGAAGGTGATGCATGGTCGGCCGACGGCCCTGGGTGCGGCTTCAGGGGCTTTGGCAGGTTTGGTCGGGATTACCCCGGCCTGTGCATTTGTCGGGCCGCTGGGCGCGCTGGTGATCGGGCTGTTGACCGGGGCCATCTGCTTCTTTGCCGTGACCCGGTTGAAGCAGGCACTGGGCTATGACGACAGCCTGGACGTGTTCGGCCTGCATGGCGTGGGCGGAATGGTCGGCGCGATACTGACCGGGGTATTTGCCGCGCCTGCGTTGGGCGGCTATGTGGAGGGCGCGTCGCCGATCGGGCAGGCACTGGTGCAGTTGAAGGGAGTGGCGTTCACCTTCGTGTATTGCTTCGTGGTGAGCTGGGCGATTCTCGGGGCGATCAAGCTGACCGTGGGGCTGCGGGCCAGCCGGGAAGAGGAAGAGCAGGGGCTGGACCTGGCGGAGCACAATGAGCGGGCTTATAACCTCTGATTGATGTGTTGCCTGTACCGGCCTCTTCGCGGGCTTGCCCGCTCCCACAGGGACACCACAGCTTTCGAGGCCGGTGACATTCCTGTGGGAGCGGGCAAGCCCGCGAAGAGGCCGGTACAGGTTGAATCAGTGCCCCATGGCCACCTTGGCACTCATCTGCCGGCGACGGTAGGCACTGTCACGGCTGGCCAGCCACCAGTACAGCGGCGAAGTGATCGCCAGCCCCACCAGCCACGACAGGTCAGCGCCGTTGATATGCTCGGAAATCGGCCCGACATACAGCGGCGTGTTCATGAACGGGATCTGCACCACGATGCCCACTGCATAGGCGATCAGCGCCTGCGGGTTGTAACGCCCGTAGATGCCGCCATCGACCTGGAAGATCGACTGGATGTCGTAGTCACCCTTGTGAATGGCATAGAAGTCGATCAGGTTGATCGCCGTCCACGGCACCAGCACCACCAGCAGCACCAGCACCATGTCGACGAAGTGGCCGATGAAGTCCGCCGAGGCGAACACCGCCACCACGCAGCAGGCCGACAGCACGATCAGCGACAGCACGGCACGGCTCTTGGCGGTAGGGATCCAGCGGTAGGCGAAGGTTTGCACCAGGGTGATGATCGACAGCACCGCACCATACAGGTTGAGGGCGTTGTGACTGATTACGCTGAGCAGGAACAGCACCAGCATGATCGGGCCGAGGGAACCGGTGGCCAGCTTGACGGCGTCCATGGTGTCCATGCCGGCCGGGATCGCCAGCACCGCCACGGCGCCGAAGATGAACGACAGGCTCGAACCCAGGGCCGAGCCCAGGTAGGTAGTCCAGAACGTCGAGCTGACCTTCACGTCCGCCGGCAGGTAACGCGAGTAGTCCGACACATACGGCGCAAAGGCGATCTGCCACAGCGCCGCCAGCGACACGGTGGCCAGCCAGCCGGCCAGGTTGAACCCGCCGCGGGTGAGGAAGTCGTCGCTCTGCACGTGGCTGAAGATGTAGCCGAAGCCGACCACGATACCGATACCCAGCACCCAGGTGCCGATGCGGTTGAGCACGTGGATGAAGCGGTAGCCGATGATGCCGATGATGCCTGAGCCCAGCGCACCGATGACGATGCCCACCGGTACCGGTACGGCATCGACCACACCGTGCAGCGACTTGCCGGCGAGGACGATGTTGGAGGCGAAGAAGCCGATGTACATGACCCCGGCAATCACTACCACCAGCAGCGCACCAAGCGAGCCGAACTGGGCGCGGCTCTGGATCATCTGCGGGATGCCCATCTGCGGGCCTTGGGCCGAGTGCAGCGCCATCAGTACGCCACCGACCAGGTGGCCGACGAGGATGGCGACGATGCCCCATACCAGGTTCAGGTGGAACAGCTGCACACCCAGTGCGCCGGTGACGATGGGCAGCGGCGCGATGTTGCCGCCGAACCACAGTGTGAACAGATCCCTTACCTTTCCATGGCGGTCTTGCGGGGGCACGTAGCCGATCGTGTGTTTTTCTATGAGGGGTGCCGAATTGGCTGCACTGGTCATGACTGACTCCAAGGCAAGGTAGGGCATCGGGAACTGCCCGGGGGCGTGCCGGCGAAGGGCGACGCGTTCTTGTTGGAGCGATGATGCGGGGCGCGGGGATAACGAGAAATTAGTAAATATGTGCCCATAAACCTTAAAAAACCTAAGGCTGACAAAAGGTTAAGCGGGGGACGGTTGCAAGGAGGGTGCCACGGGGCGGGAGAGCTTGGGTTAGAGGGGTTTGGGCCTTGTGGAGGCGAGAAGCGGTGTGCTTTGGTGGGGCGCCGTGCGCGTTTTCAGGGCAGGTAAAAAGGTCGCCTGTACCGGCCCTTTCGCGGGTGAACCCGCTCCCACAGGTACTGGCATGACTTGATGTCAATGCGGTCGAGGTGGGAGCGGGTTTACCCGCGAAAGGGCCGGCACTGTAGGAAACACCTACATCGGCAATAACCGATCCTGAATCACCTCTTTCATCACCAGGGTCGAACTCAACCGCTTCACATTGGGAATGCTGGTCAACTGCTCGTCATACAGCTTCTGGAACGCCGGCAAATCCTTGGCCACCACATGCAGCAGGTAATCCGGGTCGCCAAACAGCCGCTGCGCCTCGACGATCTGCGGGATCTCGGCCAGCGCTGCTTCAAAGTCCGCTACCGGCTGGCGGGTGACCTCGCGCAGGGTCACGAAGACCAGCGCGGCAAAGTTCAACCCCAGGGCGCTCGGTGCCAAGCGGGCGTGATAGCCAAGAATCGCGCCGGATTCCTCTAGTGCCTTCAGGCGCCGATGGCAGGGCGACAGGCTGAGCCCCACACGGTCAGCGAGTTCGGTCACCGATAGCCGACCATCTTTTTGCAGCTCGGCAAGGATTTTTCGATCTGTCCTGTCCATTGAAAAGGATCTTCCAGTCATTGAGGGCTGGTGGGGAATATACGAAAGAAAATCCCTCGGCGGAATCCGTAATCTTTCGTCATCGCAAAGCAGTGGAAAAAGGAAGATTCAAGTGGCTCTCAGTGTTCTGACGGCGTTTTGGGCCGTGTCGATGCTGTTCGTGATTACCCCCGGAGCGGACTGGGCCTATGCCATTTCGGCCGGTATGCGCGGGCGCTGGGTAATGCCCGCGGTGGCGGGGATGTTGTCAGGGCATTTCCTCGCGACCCTGGTGGTGGCAGCCGGGGTCGGCAGCCTGCTGGCCGGCCACCCGCTGGCGCTGACCTTGCTGACCCTGGCGGGGTGCAGCTACCTGTTGTGGCTGGGTGGCAACCTGTTGCTGCGCCCGGCATTGCCGGCTGCCGGGCAGGATGGGGCGGGGGAGTCGGGTTCGCGCTGGGCATTCAAGGGTTTTTGCGTCAGCGGCCTGAACCCGAAAGTGTTCCTGCTGTTCCTGGCGCTGTTGCCGCAGTTCACCGACCCGCACTCCAGCTGGCCGGTGCCGTTGCAGATCTTGCTGCTGGGCCTGGTACACCTGTGCAGCTCGCTGGTGATCTACTCGCTGGTCGGCTATGGCGCCAAAGCCGTGCTGAGCACCCGGCCGGGGGCGGCGAAGCTGGTTGGCCGGGTGTCGGGGGTAGCGATGATCACGGTGGCCCTCGGCTTGATAGCCGGCCAAATGGGTTGAATGCATTGGCCTCATCGCCGGCAAGCCAGTACAGACGACAGACCAAGCCTCGGATAAACTCGCACCACTTCAACGCACATCCAGGACGTGCTCCATGCCCGAAACCACGCAACTGCTCACCTTCGCCCTTATCTGCCTCGGCATGGTCCTGACCCCAGGGCCGAACATGATCTACCTGCTCTCCCGTTCGATCTGCCAGGGACGCAAGGCCGGGTTGATTTCGCTGGGTGGCGTGGCCCTGGGTTTCGTCATCTACATGTTCTGCGCCGCGCTGGGCATCACCGCCCTGGTGATGGCTGTGCCCTTTGCCTACGACGTGCTGCGCATCGGTGGCGCGCTGTACCTGTTGTACCTGGCCTGGCAGGCACTGCGACCGGGTGGCCGTTCGCCGTTCCAGGTACGCGACCTGCCGGCCGACAGCCCGCGGCGGCTGTTCACCATGGGCTTTGCCACCAGCCTGCTCAACCCCAAGATCGCCGTCATGTACCTGTCGCTGATGCCGCAGTTCATCGAGCCGGGGCATGGCAGCGTGCTGCTGCAGTCGCTGGTGCTGGGGTCGACGCAGATCGCCATCAGCGTTTCGGTCAATGCACTGATCGCGATCATGGCCGGATCGATCGCCGTGTTCCTGGCTGGTCGCCCTTTGTGGCAGCAAGTTCAGCGCTGGTTGATGGGCACGGTGTTGGCAGGTCTGGCCGTGCGCATGCTGGCCGAAGGGCGGCGCTGACCATCTAGGTCGCAGGCGGCGGTTCCTGGGGCAGGTACAAGGTAAAGGTGGTGCCCTGGCCGACGACACTGCTCACCTGCACATCGCCCCCGGACTGCTTGGCAAACCCGAACACTTGCGACAGCCCGAGCCCGGTGCCTTCACCTGGTGCCTTGGTGGTGAAGAACGGGTCGAAGATGCGCTCGAGCAGTTCGTCGGCAATGCCGACACCGCTGTCGCTCACTGAAATCGCCGCGAACGGGCCCGGCTGTGGTGCCTGGCCGCGCAGGGCAGGCAGCCGCTGGTCGACCTGCAGGCGCAACTGCAAGGTGCCTTCGCCGGCCATTGCATCGCGGCCGTTGAGCATCAGGTTGATTACGGCGGTTTCCAGCTGGTTGAGGTCGGCGCGGATATGGCAAGGCGCCTGTGGCAATTGCAGCTCGACCTGGATCCGCGCACCGGTGGCGGTGTCGAGCATGTCGGCCATGGCCTCCAGCCGTGGCCCTGCCTCGAACACTTGCGGGCTCAGGGCCTGGCGGCGGGCGAAGGCCAGCAACTGGCCGGTCAGCTTGGTACCGCGCTCGACGGTGTCGGACATGGTCTTGAGGTAGCGTTCGCGGCGCTGTGCGTCGAGGTTGGGGCGCTGCAGAAAGTGCAGCGACGAGCGAATGATGGTCAGCAGGTTGTTGAAGTCATGGGCCACGCCGCCGGTCAGCTGGCCGATGGCTTCAAGCTTCTGGGTCTGGCGCAGCACGGCTTCGGTATGCAGCAACTGGGTGGTGCGCTCGTCGACGCGCTGTTCCAGGGTGGCATTCAGCGCCTCCAGTGCCGCCATGGCCGCGCGCACTTCGGCGTGGGCCTGCACCCGCTGGATATGCGCCCAGGAGCGCTCGGTGACTTCGCTGATCAGCGCCTGTTCATAATGGGTCCACTGCCGTGGCACCTTGTCGTGGATGGCCATCAGCGCGGTCAGTCGGCCGCCCTTGATCAGGGGCATGCAAATGGTCGCGGTGATGCCGATGGCCTGGAAGCTGGCGGCTTCCTCAGGGGGCAGCTCGCTCAGGTTGTCATGGATGACCAAGGCCAGGCCACTGCGCAGGCGGCTGAGCGCCAGCTTGCCGAAATCGTGCAGCTGGTATTGGCCTAAAAGATGCGGCGAGCCGGGCGCCACGGCGTCGCCGCAGATGGTGAAGCCGTCTTCGTCGGGCTCCATCACCGCGTAGGCGCAACTCGACAGTTGCAGGTGCTCGACCAGCATGCGCGTGGTAATGGCGAGGATCTGGTCCGGTTCGGTGGCGTCGGCCACGGCACGGCCCAGGTCGTCGAGGAAGTTCAGGCGCTGGTTGGCGAGCACGCTGGCGGTGGTTTCGGTGACCGTGTCGAGCATGCCCAGCACCTTGCCGTCATGGTCGCGGATGGGGCTGTAGCAGAAGGTGAAATAGGCCCGTTCGGGGCCGCCGTTGCGGTCGATGATGAGCGGGAAGTCTTCGATGTACACCGCCTCGCCGGCCAGGGCGCGGTTGGCCATGTGGCCGATGTCGGCCCAGGCTTCCTGCCACACGGCGCGGAAGGGGATGCCCAGGGCCGAGGGCTTTTGCCCGAGAATCTGCGAGAACGCGTCGTTGTGCAGGGTGAGCAGGTCGGGGCCCCAAAGCACGGCTTGTGGGAAGCGCGAGGCCAGGCACAGGGCCAGGCTGGTCTTCAGCGGGTCGGGCCAGTGCTGCAGCGGGCCTAGCGGGGTGGCGGCCCAATCGTGATTGCGGATGCGTTCGGCCATCAGCCCGCCGCCGTCTAGCCATTTTGCCATGTGCTCTGCTGGTCCTTTTGCATAAGGCCTTTAGGGTGCATCCAGAATAGACGTTTGGCGAGCGTTTTGGGTGGCTGTACCGGCCTCTTCGCGGGCTCACCCGCTCCCACAGGGATAGCACATTGCTCAAGCTTTGCGCCGTACCTGTGGGAGCGGGCAGGCCCGCGAAGAGGCCGGCACAGGCTAGCGAATGAAGTGCACCTTGCCGGTGTCGTCATTGCCCATGTAGATGCCATACACCCCGGCCTGCCGCTCGAGGATGTAGCGCTCGAGAATTTGCCGGATGGCCGGGTAATAGATTTCGTCCCACGGGATCTCGTCCGGCTCGAAGAACCTGTATGTCAGCGTTTCCGCCCCGTACTGCCCGGTTTCCTCGGTGGCGATGGCGCGGAAGATGATGTACACCTCGCTGATCTTCGGCACGCTGAAGATCGAGTACGGCGAGACGATTTCGGCGCGTACGCCGCTTTCTTCCCAGACCTCGCGCAGGGCCGCCTGCTCGGTGGTCTCGCCGGCCTCCATGAACCCGGCCGGCAAGGTCCAGGTGCCGGGGCGCGGCGGGATGGCGCGCTGGCAAAGCAGGTACTTGCCATCACGCTCGATGATGCAGCCGGCGATGATCTTCGGGTTGACGTAGTGGATATAGCCGCAGCCGTTGCAGTGCAGGCGTTCGTGGGTGTCGCCTGTGGGAACGCCCCGGGCCAGTTCCTTGGTGCAGTGCGGGCAGTAGCGCGGGGCGGTGGGCATGATCAGTGGCCTATGGGTGGCTTATATGCGTGGATCCTTCAGGGCCAGGGGCTCGACCATGTCGCGCACCTTGACGTTGTCATCCTGCTTCTGGCGCAGGTAGTCCAGGGCCACCTTGGCGGCGGCACGGACGTGGTCGACCGAGGCCTGGTGGGCCACCAGCGGGTCGCCGCTCTTGATCGCCTCGACGATCTTTTCCATTTCGCGGTTGCTGGCGCCGCGGCGGTTCTCCTGCGACACCGAGGTGGCGCGCAGGTAGCTGATGCGCGCCTGCAACTGGCGCAGCTGCTGGGCCGCCACCTGGTTGCCGGAGCCTTCCAGCAGCACATCGTAGAAACCTTGTACAGAATCCAGCACCTGTTGCAGCTCGCCTTCTTCGAGGGCTTCGCGGTTAACCTCCAGCGCACGCTCCAGGGCACGGATGTCCTTGGCCTTGGCGTTGAGGGTGAACAGTTGCACGATCAGGCCTTCGAGCACGCAGCGCAGCTCGTAGATGTCGCGGGCGTCTTCCAGGGTGATGATGGCCACGCGCGGGCCCTTGGCGTCGGCGAATTCCACCAGACCTTCGGATTCCAGATGGCGCAGGGCTTCACGCACCGAGGTGCGGCTGACGCCGAGGCGGTCGCAGAGGTCGCGCTCGACCAGGCGATCGCCTGGCAGCAGGTGGAAGTTCATGATCGCGGCGCGCAGCTTGTCGAGCACGATTTCGCGCAGGGTAACGGGGTTGCGGTTGACCTTGAAGCTGTCGTCGAGTGGCTGGCGTTTCATCAAGTGCGCTCTTAAAGAGGCTGCCCGGCCGCAACCGCAAGAGCACCACGAACCTGGGGTGCTCCTTGCGTGGGTTCGAACAGCCCGGTGTTAACGGGTTGGCTCCGCATCGGCTTCAGCGAACGCTTCGCGGGCCAGGCGGAAGCTGTCCACCGCCGCGGGCACGCCGCAATAAATGCCGACCTGGAGCAGGATCTCGCGAATCTGTTCACGGCTCAGGCCATTACGCAAGGCGCCGCGAATGTGCAGCTTGAGCTCGTGGGGCCGGTTGAGCGCGGAAATCATGGCCAAGTTTATCATGCTGCGCTCTTTGAGCGACAAGCCTTCGCGGCCCCAGACGTGGCCCCAGCAGTATTCGGTGACCAGTTCCTGCAACGGCCTGGTGAAGTCGTCGGCGTTCTGGATCGAGCGGTTGACGTAGTCCTCGCCCAGCACCTGGGTACGGATCTGCAGGCCTTTTTCGTACTTTTCATTGCTCATGTGCAGTACTCCGGAATGAAACAGGGTCATCGGTGTCGGGTTCTTCGCGGGCTTGCCCGCTCCCACAGGTACTACACAGTTCTTGAGGCCTGTGCAGTATCTGTGGGAGCGGGCGAGCCCGCGAAGAAGCCAATGAGGTCTATCAGCCCAGCGGGGGCAGGGCGCCCAGCTTGCCCTTGTGGTAGACCATCGGGGTCACCGGCTCGGCCGGCAGCACCAGGTTCTTCACCGCACCGACGATGATCGCGTGGTCACCGCCGTCGTACTCGCGCCACAGTTCGCACTCGATGATCGCCGTGGCCTTGGCCAGCAGCGGGTTGCCCAGCTCGCTCAGGTGCCAGTCGATGCCGTTGGCCTTGTCCTTGCCCTTGCCGGCGAAGGCATAGGCCTCGGCGGTCTGGTCGGCGGACAGCAGGTGAATCGCGAACTGCTTGCTGTCACGCAGGATCGGGTAGGTGTCGGAGGCGTAGTTGGGGCAGAACAGCACCAGCGCCGGGTCGATCGACAGCGCGCTGAACGCGCTGGCGGTGATGCCGACGATGCCACCGTCGGCGTCGAGGGTGGTGACCACCGTGACGCCGGACGGGAAGGAGCCCATCACGTCTTTGTAGATGCCTGGTTCGATCATGGGCGCAATCTCCTAGCGCATGACAAAGGGATCGGGCATAGGCGCGGTGGACAGGTTGATCCACACCGTCTTCAGCTCGGTATAGGCCAGCACCGAATCGATGCCGCTTTCACGGCCGTAGCCGCTGTTCTTGAAGCCACCGATCGGCGCCATGGCCGACACGGCGCGGTAGGTGTTGACCCAGATGATCCCCGAACGCACGTCGCGGGCCAGGCGGTGGGCGCGGCCCAGGTCGCGGGTCCAGATGCCGGCGGCCAGGCCGAACTGCGAGTCGTTGGCGATGGCCAGGGCCTCTTCCTCGGTCTTGAAGCGGATTACTGCGGCAACCGGGCCGAACACCTCTTCCTGCATGATGGTCATCGAGTTGCTGTCGCACTCGAACAGGGTCGGCTCGTAGAACCAACCGTCACCCTCGACCTCGGCACGCTTGCCGCCCATGTGCAGCTTGGCGCCTTCGGCCTTGGCCGCAGCCACCAGGCCTTCGACCACGGCCAGCTGTTGCGCGGTGGCCATAGGGCCCATTTCGCTGGCGTCGTCCTGCGGGTTGCCGATGCGGATGCGCTTGGCGCGGGCGATCAGGCGCTCGACGAACACGTCGAAGATCTCGTCCTGCACCAACAGGCGCGAGCCGGCCACGCAGCTTTGCCCGGAGGCGGCATAGATGCCGGCCACGGCGCCGTTGATGGCGCTGTCCAGGTCGGCGTCGGCGAAAATGATGTTCGGCGACTTGCCACCCAGCTCCAGTGACAGCTTGGCGAAGTTCTCGGCGCTGCTGCGTACCACGTGGCGGGCGGTGGCGGCGCCGCCGGTGAAGGCGATCTTGCGCACCAGCGGGTGACGGGTGAGCGCCGCGCCGGTGCTGGGGCCGTAGCCGGTGACCACGTTGACCACACCGGCCGGGAAGCCGGCCTCGAGGGCCAGGCGGGCCAGTTCGAGGATGGTCGCCGAGGCGTGCTCGGACGGCTTGAGCACGATGGTGTTGCCGGCGGCCAGGGCCGGGGCCAGCTTGATTGCGGTGAGGTACAACGGGCTGTTCCACGGGATGATCCCGGCCACCACGCCGATCGGCTCGTGCACGGTGTAGGCGAACAGGTCGGGCTTGTCCAGCGGCAGGGTGCCGCCTTCAAGCTTGTCGGCAAGGCCCGCCGTGTAATGGAAGAACTCCGGCAGGTAGCCGACCTGGCCGCGGGTTTCACGGATCAGCTTGCCGTTGTCACGGCTTTCCAGCTGGGCCAGGTGTTCCTTGTTTTCGGCAATCAGGTCACCCAGGCGACGCAGCAGTTTGCCGCGCGCGGTGGCGGTGATGCTGCGCCATTCCTTGCTGTCGAAGGCACGCTGGGCGGCCTGCACGGCCAGTTCCACATCGGCTTCGTCGGCGTCGGGCAGTTGCGCCCAGGCCTGGGCGGTGGCCGGGTTGAGGCTGTCGAAGGTCTTGCCGCTCTGGGCATCGCGCCATTGGCCGTCGATGCACATCTGGAAACGAACGAGGGTCATGCAACAATCCCCTTGGCGGATTCGGTGAGGGTGCGGGCTTGCGCGAGGAAGTCCAGCAGCATCTTGTTGACTTCACGCGGTGCTTCCACCGGCATCATATGCCGTTGCTCGGCAAGGACCACGCTGTGCGCGCCAGGAATGCTGGCGGCGAGCTGGCGGGTCATGGCCGGGGTGGAGCCCGAGTCGAGCTCGCCGGTGGCGATCAGCGTCGGCACCTGGATGCTGCCCAGGTCGGCGGCGCGGTACATGTCCTGGGTGGCGAACAGCGAATAGGTGGTGTGGTAGCCCTGCGGGTCGTTGCTCGCCAGCACCTGGCGAATGGCGGCGACCTGCGCCGGGTTGGCAGCCTTGTATTCACGGCTGAACCAGCGGTCGAGCGCGGCGTCGACGTTGGCGTCGGGGCCCAACTGCGCAGCCTGGGCGGCGCGGGCGATAACGCCGGCACTCTGCTCGGGGGTGCGGTTGAACACGCTGTTGAGCACTACCAGTGCAGCCAGGCGCTGCGGGTAGTTGAGGGCGAACGCCCGGGCGACCAGGCCGCCCATGGAGAAGCCGATCACGGTGGCTTGGGCGATCTGCAGGTGGTCGAGCAGTTCGGCGAGCTGTGCGGCATAGCCTTCCAGGCCGATGTCGGCGGGCGGCAGCGCGCTCTGGCCGTGGCCAAGCATGTCGTAGGCGATGACGCGGTAGTCGTTGGCCAGGCCAACGAACTGACCGCCCCACATTTCCTTGTTCAGGCCCACGCCGTGTATCAGTACCACGGGTTGGCCCTGGCCGACGGACAGGTAGCTGGTGCCGGCGGGGGTGCGTTCAGCGACAGGCTGAATCATGGAGGGCGCTCCTTGAAGGTCGGGCGCGGCGGGTAAGCACGCCACGCCCCGGCCCGTCTTGGTTGTTGTTATTGAGCGTTGGCTTTTTCGGCAGCCAGTTCTTCCAGGTCGATGTAGCGGTTGCCGATGCGCGGGTGCAGGCGGCCGCCGTCGGAGGCGCCCAGGACCACGACGATTTCATCGGCGCGCGGGGCGTCTTCGATCTGCATTTCCAGGGTGATGTAGTGCGAACGCAGGCCTTCGTCGTCCTTCTGCATCATCGGGATCTGGATCGAGGTGCCCGGGCCACCGCGCTTGTTGGTGAAGCTCAGGTAGCTCTTGGCCTGTACCGCTTCGCGGTAGTGGTTGCCGAAGCGCAGGGTGTGGATCACCGCCGAGGCGTGTTCGATTTCGCCGTCGGCGCCGACGACTGCGGCCTTGCCGTAGGCTTCGATCTTGTCGGCGCCGCCGATGGCAGCCGTCAGGCGCTCGACCATCAGGGCACCCAGGTCCGAGCAGTTGGCGCGGATTTCCGGCTTCAGATCTTCAACGAAACCGCGACCGGCCCATGGGTTCTTGATCACCACGGCCAGGCCGACCATGGTCACCGGCTTGTCGGTGGCCTTGCCGCCTTCGATGCGGGTCTCTTCGGAGTAGGTGACGATCTTGCGGATTTCGAAACTCATGGGTGGCTCCTGGTGAGGGTTATCAGCTCTTGTTGTCTGATGGTATACCATAATATTTGTTGTGCAAGAGGTGGCTGGAAATTTCTCTTGCGAGGGGACGAAAGGTGGGGCGCGCGTTGGGTATGCCGCGGGTTTTGTGGTGTGTGAAAGATCGAGCGCCTCCCGCGCGGCGCTCGATCTCAACGACACCAAAAATCCGAAGGCGTACATCCCAAAAAAAGCCCGCTCACGCAGGCCTCAGAGGCCCACGGGAGCGGGCACGTCCCGCAATCTTTAAGGCAATGGGAATTCAGGCGAACGCCGGCACCACTTCCTTGATGAACAGCTCCAGCGATTTCTTCTTCTCGGCGTGGGGCAGGCTGTTGTCACACCAGAAGCTGAACTCGTCGACGCCGAGCGCCTGGTAGTACTTGATACGCGCGATGATTTCTTCCGGGGTGCCGATCATGGTGTTCTTGCGGATGTTCTCCAGCTCGAACGCCGGCACTTCGGCGAACTTCGACTCCGGGCTTGGCTCGAGGAAGCCGTTGACCGGGGTGGTCTTGTTGCCGAACCAGGCATCGAAGGTGCGGTAGAAGCGCGAGATGGCCTGGGCGCCGACTTTCCAGCCTTCCGGCTCGGCCGGGGTGTGCACGTGGGTGTGGCGCAGCACCATCAGTTGCGGGCGCGGCACGCCCGGGTTGTTGTCCAGGGCGGCCTGGAACTTGTTCTTCAGGTCCAGCACTTCCTCGTCACCCTTCATCAACGGGGTGACCATGACGTTGCAGCCGTTGGCCACGGCGAAGTTGTGCGAGTCCGGGTCGCGGGCGGCGATCCACATCGGCGGTACGGCGTTGTAAGGTTTCGGCACGCTGGTGGAGGTGGGGAACTTGTACACTTCGCCGTCATGGGCGTAGTCGCCTTCCCACAGCTTGCGCACCACCGGCACCATTTCGCGCAGGGCCTTGCCGCCGTCGGTGGCCGGCATGCCACCTGCCATGCGGTCGAATTCGAACTGGTAAGCGCCACGGGCCAGGCCCACTTCCATGCGGCCCTTGCTGATCACGTCGAGCAAGGCGCATTCGCCGGCCACGCGGATCGGGTTCCAGAACGGCGCGATGATGGTGCCAGCGCCCAGGCGGATCTTGTCGGTGCGCGCAGCCAGGTAGGCCAGCAGCGGCATCGGGCTTGGCGAAATGGTGTATTCCATGGCGTGGTGTTCGCCAATCCACACGGTGCTGAAACCGCCGTTCTCGGCCATCAGGGTCAGTTCGGTCAGGTCTTCGAACAGCTGGCGGTGGCTGACCTGTTCATCCCAACGTTCCATGTGCACGAACAACGAAAATTTCATGGGGCTTTCCTCAACGCTTGAAAGGGGCTGGCGCCTGGCAGGGTTGGCACCAGCGGTCTCGATTCAGAACAGGCTTCAGGCAAAGGCCGGCAGGCTGGCCATCCTGCCGCGGCAGTACACCATCGGCCGTGGCGCCTCCTCAGGGACGATCAGGTTGTGCACCTTGCCGACCATGATGGCGTGGTCGCCACCTTCATATTCGCGCCACAATTCGCATTCGATGACAGCGGTGGCACCGGCCAGGATCGGGTTGCCCAGTTCGCTCAGGGACCACTCGATGCCGCTGGCCTTGTCCTTGCCCTTCCTGGCGAAGGCATAGGCCTCGGCCTGCTGTTCACCGGACAGCAGGTGAATGGCGAAGCGCTTCTGCTTGATCAGCACGGGGTAGGAGTCGGAGGTGTAGTTGGGGCAGAACAACACCAGCGGCGGGTCCATCGATAGGGAGGAGAAGGCGCTGGCGGTCAGGCCGACGACCGAGCCGTCGTCGTCCAGGGTGGTGATGACGGTAACGCCGGACGGGAAGGAGCCCAGGACGTGCTTGTAGACGGTTGCGTCGATCATCTGGTGTACCTCTGAAGGGCTGCGGTGGTCCGCGGTTTTTATCGTTGATGTGTCTGATGGTATACCGTAATACCTATTTTGCAAGCGGAATTTTCACGCCCAGGGGTTTCACGATGAACGGCTCAAAGCCACGTATACCGTGGGCTTGAGCGGCGAGGCGGTTTGCTGCAGGGATTGCGCAAGCGGATCAGTTGGCGTTTTTTCCAGCGGATCAGTGTTGTCAAAAGTTTGGAATACCATAATATGGTCTGCAGCTGAGAGGCCGCCTAGATGCGGTTTCCTTACAAAGATAAAAACGACCTTTCGAGCTGAATCCTATGTCCCAACCGTCGTCGCAACACCAGTTTGTCGAGAATCACACGGTCGATTACGTTCCACCTGCCGAGCGCCACGGGAAGGCGCGCGACCTGTTCACCCTCTGGTTCAGTACCAACATCGCGCCACTGCCCATCGTCACCGGCGCCATGGTGGTCCAGGTGTTCCACCTGAACCTGCTGTGGGGCCTGGTCGCTATCGTGCTGGGCCATCTGGTCGGGGGCGTGGTCATCGCCCTTGCCTCTGCGCAGGGACCGCAGCTGGGGATTCCGCAGATGGTGCAAAGCCGTGGCCAGTTCGGCCGCTACGGCGCCTTGCTGATCGTGTTCTTCACCGCGCTGATCTATGTCGGCTTCTTCATTTCCAACATCGTCCTGGCAGGCAAGACCATCCATGGCATCACCCCGAGCGTGCCGATGCCGGGCGCGATCGTGATCGGTGCCCTGAGTGCCACCGCCATTGGCGTGATCGGCTACCGCTTCATCCACATCCTCAATCGCATCGGTACCTGGGTGATGGGGTCGGCGCTGCTGGCCGGCTTCATCATGATGTTCGCCCAGGAGCTGCCAGCCGACTTCTTCAGCCGTGGCGCGTTCAACCTGTCGGGCTTCATCGCCACCGTGTCGCTGGGTACCATCTGGCAGATCAGCTTCTCGCCGTACACCTCCGACTACTCGCGCTACCTGCCGCGTGAAGTGGGCATTGCCAAGCCGTTCTGGGCCACCTACTTCGGCGCGACCGTGGGCACCATCCTGTGCTTCAGCTTTGGTGCGGTGGCGGTGCTGTGCGTACCGGAAGGCACCGATGCGATGGATGCGGTCAAGCAGGCCACCGGCTGGCTGGGCCCGATCCTGATGGTGCTGTTCCTGCTCAACATCATCAGCCACAACGCCCTCAACCTGTATGGCGCGGTGCTGTCGATCGTCACCGCGATCCAGACCTTCGTCGCCGGGTGGACGCCGAGCATCAAGGTGCGGGTGGTGCTGGCTTCGGTGATTCTGGTGGGCTGCGGCATGGTGGCGCTGAATGCCTCGGCGGACTTCATCGGCCAGTTCATCGGCCTGATCCTGGCGCTGCTGCTGGTGCTGGTGCCGTGGGCGTCGATCAATCTGATCGATTTCTACCTGATCAAGAAAGGCCAGTACGACATCGCCTCGATCTTCAGTGCTGACGGCGGCATCTATGGCCGCTTCAACCACCACGCGATCATTGCCTATGCCTGCGGCATCCTGGTGCAGTTGCCGTTTGCCAATACGGCGCTGTATGTGGGGCCGTATGCCAATATCGTCGAAGGGGCCGACCTGTCGTGGCTGTTCGGCTTGCTGGTGACGGTGCCGCTGTATTACTGCCTGGCGACCCGGGGCACGGCTGCCGGGAAGGCGGGGCGGGTTGTGAGTGTCAGTGACTGATAGAAAACTGCTGCACTCATTGGGGCTGCTTTGCGGCCCTTCGCGGGCGCGCCCGCTCCCACAGGTAGCGCCTTGCCCTTGCAGGCGTCACGCATGCTGTGGGGGCGGGCGTGCCCGCGAAGGGCCACAAAGTGGCCCGGCAGTTCAGAGACCATTGCGTCAAGCGATGGCAATCGACGGGTCGGCAGCGGCCAGGGCCAGGGCGCGATCAGCTGCTGGCGGGTAGATCCACACAGAGTTGATCTGGCGCTTGAGGTCTTTGCCTTCCTGGCCATGCAGTTTCAGTTCGCGCTCCCAACCCTCGCTATACGCCGCGCCCCATTCGCCCAGATCCAGGCAGGTGACGTACTTGGGCTGGCGGTATACCAGCGGCTGCAGGCCTAGCAGGTCGGCCGCGGCGTTGTTGCCGCTGTGGCGGCCCATCGGGATGGCGTGCTGGCAGGTCATCAGGGCGTGGTTGCCCAGCTCGTCCACCGCGGCCCAGGCGGTGTCGCCGGTGGCGTACACATGGTCCTGGCCCAGCACCTTCAGGTGGCCGTCCACTTTCAACCGGCCGAAGTTGTCGCGTTCGCCGGAAACCTGTGCAGTCAGCGGGCTCGCCTTGACGCCAACGGTCCAGATCACGGTGTTGCTGGCGATATGGTCGCCGTTGTCCAGGGTAACGCCACCGGCATCGACGGCCACTACCGAGGCGCCGATCTGCCACTCGACCCCGGCCTGTTCGCTGGCGGCGACGATCGATGGCGTGATACCTGCGCCCAGCGCCGCGCCAACCTGCGCACCGCGATCGACCACCACTACCCGCAGCGCCGCACTGGCACCAAGGATGGCCCGCAGACGGGCAGGCATTTCCGTAGCGGTTTCAATGCCCGTGAAGCCACCACCGCAGACCACCACGGTGTTGCGTGCAGGCGAAGCGGGCAGGGCGGCCAGGCCGACCAGGTGGCGCTCCAGGCGCATGGCCGACTCCATCTGGTCGACATCGAATGCATGTTCGGCCAGGCCAGGCACTGCCGGGCGTGCGACCTGGCTGCCGGCAGCGAGGATCAGGCGGTCGTAGGCGATCCGTTGCCGGAGCCCCTGGGCGTCGGTGTAGCTGACACTGCGCCCTTCGGTATCGATGTTGTCGGCGCTGCCCGGGATGAAGTGAATGCCCACGGCTTCGAACAGCTCGCCCAGCGGGGCCTTCATGCCGTGCACGTCGGCCTCGTAGAAGCGCGGGCGGATGCGCAGTTCTGGCTGTGGAGCGAGGACGCTGATGCTGACGTCGGCGCGCTGGGCCTGGTCGAGCAGGCGTGCGGCGCTGAGGGCGCTCCAGACACCGGCAAAGCCGGCACCGATGATGAGAATGTTCGATTTCATGAGGGTGCTCCGCAAGGTTCGAAGGGGGCTTCGAGGGCGAGTTGTGTGCCGCTCGAATAACTACGACTCTATTAGTCGTAGTTTGTGGGTGCAAGTCTTTTTTACACGAGGGTGACACTGCGCACCGCTGCTTCCTGGCCGGAATAGCCGTATTTGTTGGGTTGAATGGATTGAACAGGCCGACCGGCGGCAGCCGCGCGCTTTGCGGCCCAGGTACTACGGGCGTATCATTTGCGACAAGATTGGTCGGAGATAGATATGTCGCTCTACAGTGCTGGCGTCGAATACGGTATCCATTGCCTGCTGTTCCTGGTGGACGAGCGGGGCGACTCGCGCGAGTCCAGCGTGCGCGACCTGGCGGAGTTGCAGGGAGTGCCCCAGGAGTACCTGGCCAAGGTCTTCACCAAGCTGGCCCGTGCCGGGCTGGTGGCTGCCACCGAGGGCGTGCGCGGTGGCTTCCGGCTGGCGCGGCCGTCGGATGAAATCAGCGTGCTGGATATCGTCAATGCCATCGACGGGCCGAAGAAGATCTTCGACTGCCGCGAAGTTCGCGAACGCTGCAGCCTGTTCGAGGGTTCGCCACCGGGTTGGGCGACCGAGGGCACCTGCGCGATCCATGCGGTGATGCTGGGGGCGCAGAAGCGCATGGAGGAGGCCCTGGCGCAGCAGACCATCCTTGATCTGGCGCGGCGGTTCGGGCGCAAGGCGCCGGCCGAGTTCGGGCAGAAGGTCAATGCCTGGATGGGTGAGCGGCGGGAGGGTAAGGGGGCAGGGGATATTCCGGTCAGTCAGGTGTGAATCTGTTGCCTGCACCGGCCTCTTCGCGGGTAAACCCGCTCCCACAGGACCGTCACAATCTCTGAGACTTGTGCCGTTCCTGTGGGAGCGGGTTTACCCGCGAAGAGGCCAGTCCAGACTAACGCCCCTCATGCTGCCGCCGATACGCCCCCGGCTGTACCCCCACCGCTTTGGCAAACGCCCGGGTAAACGCCGCCACCGACTGGTACCCCACCTGCGCCCCCACCTGCTCCACGGTATGCCCCGCCTGTAGCAACTGGCTGGCATGGCGCATGCGCAACGCCAGCAGTACTTGCCCCGGCGACTGTCCGGCCAGTTCATTGAAACGCTTGAAAAACGCCGACCGCGACAACCCGGTGCAGGCCGCCATGCTTTCCAGCGTCCACGCTTGCCCCGGTTGCTCGATCAACTGCTCCAGCAGCCCGGCAAACGCCGGTTGCCGGGCGAGGGCGACCAGCCCGCCCAGCGATTGCCCGGCATGCACCTGCTGGCGCAGCACATACAGGAACAACAAGTGCGTCAGCCGCTCCAGCAACCCCTGCGATGGCCCGGCGGCGCGCCGGCATTCCTCCAGAATCAGCTCGAACAACGCCCGCGCCGCATGCCCGGCCGGTTCATTGGCGCGCAGCAATATCCAGTCGGCCAGGCCGTCGACGATCAGCGCCGACAAGCCCGGCTTGAAGTGGAAGAAACCACACACCAGCCCCACGCCATCGACCGCCTCGGTGTCCATGGCCTGCATGCGCTGGCGCGGCTGGGCGCAGGCACTGGCCGGGTCCTGGTCGCTGGCCAGGCGATAGCCGAGGTCGCGCAGCAGGAACACCGCATCGCCGGCCTCCAGCCGCAGTGCATCGGGCTGGCCGTCGATGTGCAACCAGCAATGCCCCTGCACCACCAGGTGGAAGCTGGCCCGGCCCATGCCCTGGGTGCTGGCGTGCCAGCCGCCGCAGTAGCGGCCTACATGGAACAGGCTGGCATCGAGCTCCAGGCCTTCTAATAACCAATCGACAAGGTGGCTGGACGAAATCATCTAATGCAAAGACTCAAGAGCAAGGAAAGGCGACTGATGAATATGGAGGGTAGTTCTTATAACCAACAGACTGTAGTGACACCCATCAAAGGAGACCACTCCATGTCCTCGCGCATTACTTTACACACGCTGCAGAGCGCCCCGGAAGCGGCCCGTCCGTTCCTCGAGAACGCGCAGAAGAACTCCGGCTTCATCCCCAACCTGCTGGGCGTGCTGGCCAATGCCCCGGCGGCACTGGAAACCTACGTGACCGTTTCGGCACTCAACGGCAAATCCGAACTGAGCCTGGCCGAGCGTGAAGTGGTGCAACTGATTGCCGCCACCCAGCATGGCTGCGACTTCTGCGTGGCCGGCCACACGGCCGTGGCCCTGAACAAGGCCAAGCTGCCGCAGGAGGTGGTCGATGCCCTGCGTGCCCGTGGCGAGCTGCCCGATGCCCGTTATGAAACCCTGGCCGCGTTCGCCCGCGAAGTGATCGCCACCCGTGGCAATGTCAGCGAGGCCACATACCAGGCCTTCCGAGCGGCCGGCTTCAGTGAAGGTAACGCGCTGGAGGTGATTCTGGGCGTGAGCCTCGCAACCCTGTGCAACTTTGCTAATGTGTTCGCCCAGACGCCGCTCAATGACGAGCTGGGCAAGTACCGCTGGCAGCCATCTGCATAGACCCTGTTTGCTAGCGGCCATGATGCGGTCGTTGCAGGAGCGGCCTTGTGCCGCGAACGGGCCGCAAAGCGGCCCCGGCGTCCCCAAAGGAGCAAGACCATGCAAGATTGTGCATTTCGACACTGGCTGGATGCCAATGCCGAGGCCATTGATCGGGGCCAGTGCGAGCCTCAGCTGGTGCTGGCGCAGATCGCCGAATCGCAGCTGCTGCGCGTCGGTGTCGACCCGGCCCTGGGTGGCACGGGCGGGCAGGTGACCGACGCGGTCGAGGCCATCGCCGCGATCGCCAGCCGCTCGCTGGCAGCGGCGTTCGTCTGCTGGGGCCAGCGCGCCTTCATCGAATACCTGTTGCACAGCCCCAACCAGCCTCTGCGCGAGCGCCTGCTGCCGCGCCTGCTGACTGGCGAACTGGCCGGCGCCACCGGGCTGTCCAACGCCATGAAGTTCCTGTCCGGCATCGAAGCCCTGCAGGTGCGCGGCCGCCCGGCAGAGGATGGCTGGCACCTGGAAGGTCGCCTGCACTGGGTGACCAACCTGCGCAAAAGCGGCTTCGTGGTGGCTGCGGCCATCGAAGACGAAGGCGGTGGCGCCCCGTTCGTGCTGGCCATTCCGTCCGACGCACAAGGCCTGGAGCGTTCCGACGACCTGCAACTGATGGGGCTGCAGTCGAGCAATACCGCGGCACTGGCCTTCCACCAGGTGCAATTGCAGCGTGGCTGGTTACTGCACGAAAATGCCCGCGAGTTCCTGCCCCGGGTACGCCCGGCGTTCCTGGCGCTGCAATGCGGCATGGCCATTGGCCTGGCGCGGCGGGCGCTGGCGGAAGTGCAGGCACACCTGCATGGCCGTGCCTCGTTCCTCGACGAAGCACGCCTGGTACTCAGCGAGCGCCTGGAAAACACCGTGAGCGAGCTCAAGCAGGGCCTGCTCGATGGCCGCTTCCAGCAGCATCCGGCTGCCTTGTTCAAGCTGCGCATCACCCTGGCCGAAAGCGCTGCCGACGCCGTCCAGCTGGAGTTGCAGGCCAGTGGTGGCAAAGCTTACCTCAGCGAGTACGGTGAAGGCTTTGCCCGCCGCTGGCGCGAGTCGGCTTTCGTGCCGATCGTCACGCCCAGCCTGGTGCAACTGCGCGCCGAACTGCAACGCCAGGCGGGCGCGGCATGAGCCCAGTGTTGCTCGAAGCCCGCGACATCAGCCTGGGCTACCCGCGCGAGGGTGGCTGGCAGGCGGTGCTGGCGCAGTTCGACCTGCAGCTGGCACCGGGCGAAGTGGTGACCATCCTCGGCCCCAGCGGGGTTGGCAAGTCCAGCCTGCTGCGGGTGCTGGCCGGCCTGCAACAGCCCCGCAGTGGCAGCGTGACCCTGCACGGCCAGCCGCTGCAGGGCCCGCACCCACGTCTGGCGGTGGCCTTCCAGGACCCGAGCCTGTTGCCCTGGTTGAGCCTGGAGAAGAACGTCGCCTTCGGCCTGGACTTCGCCCGCCAGCCCAAACTGGCCGCTGCCGAACGGCGCGCCCGCATCGACCACGCGATTGCCGCTGTCGGCCTGGCCCATGCCCGCGGCCAGTACCCGGCGCAGTTGTCCGGGGGCATGGCCCAGCGCACTGCGCTGGCCCGCTGCCTGGCCCGCCAGCCCGAAGTGCTGCTGCTCGACGAGCCGTTCGGCGCGCTCGATGAAGTGACCCGGGCCGACATGCAGCAACTGCTGCTGCAACTGATCGCCACCCATAACACGGCGGCGGTGCTGATCACTCACGATATCGACGAAGCCCTGCTGCTGTCCGACCGGGTCCTGCTACTGGGCAACCACCCAGCGCACACCCTCGGCCAGTGGCACATCGACCTGCCGCAACCACGGACGCAGCGGGTCGAGGAACTGGGCGCCTTGCGCATCGAAATCCTCAAAACCCTTCGGCGGGCAAGCCGCACAGTCGAACCCACCCCAACCCCGTTGCCCTCGGAGGCTGTCCATGTGCATGGATGACTGCTGTTCCTCTTCTTCGCGTCGCGATTTCCTCAAGCTTGGTGCCATGCTCACGGCCGCCGGTGCGCTGCCGTTGCTGTCGAGCCTGCAGGCCCGGGCCGCCACCGAGCCGGACGCGCCGGTGCGTATCGGCTACCTGCCGATCACCGACGCCACGCCGCTGCTGGTGGCGCACAACAACGGCCTGTTCGAGGCCGAAGGCATCAAGGCCGAGCGCCCGGTGCTGCTGCGCAGCTGGGCGCAGGTGATCGAGGCGTTCATCTCCGGCCAGGTCAATGTCATTCACCTGCTGTCGCCAATGACCGTGTGGGCCCGCTACGGCAGCAAGGTGCCGGCCAAGGTGGTGGCCTGGAACCATGTGGGCGGTTCCGGCCTGACCGTGGCCCCGGACATCAGCGACATGAAACAGCTGGGCGGCAAGACCGTGGCCATCCCGTTCTGGTATTCCATCCATAACGTGGTGCTGCAGCAGATGCTCAACGACAACGGCCTGACCCCGGTGTCGAAGCCGGCCAATGCGCCACTGGCCGGCAACGAAGTCAACCTGCTGGTGTTGCCGCCATCCGACATGCCGCCGGCGCTGGCCAGCAAGCGCATCGCTGGCTATATCGTCGCCGAGCCATTCAACGCCCTGGCCGAGAACCTCAAGGTCGGCCGCGTGCAGCGCTTTACCGGCGATGTGTGGCGCAACCACGCCTGCTGCGTGGTGTTCATGCACGAGCACGACCTGAACAACCGTCCGGAGTGGTCGCAGAAGGTGGTCAACGCCATCGTCAAGGCCCAGCACTGGACCCGCGACCACCGCGCCGAGGCCGCCGCGTTGTTGTCCAAGGCCGGCCCCAACAAGTACACCCCGCATGAGCCCGCAGTGCTGAGCAAAGTGCTGGCCCCGGCTGCCGAGGACCGTGCCGGTTATATTGCCAGTGGCGCCATTCGCCACCAGCAGTGGGACGAAAAACGCATCGATTTCCAGCCTTACCCGTTCCCCAGCTACACGGAAGAACTGGTCAAGCGCCTGAAAACCACCCTGATCGAGGGTGACCACGCGTTCCTGGCCGGCCTGGACCCGGCGCAGACCGCCCGCGACCTGGTCGACGACCGCTTCGTGCGCAACGCCATCGCTACCGTTGGCGGGCCGTCGGTGTTCGGCATTGCCGACAACTTCGAGCGTAGCGAGGAGTTCGCGGTCTGATGCGCACGCATGTCGTTCATGCCGGCCTGGGTCTGGCCGGGTTGCTGGGGTTGTTGCTGTTGTGGTGGGCCGGTGTTGCGCTGTTCGGCCAGGCCGATGGCCTGTCGGCGCGCTTTTCGCCGGCGGCGACCCTGGCCAGCCTGGTCGAGTTGCTGGGGCAGGGCGAGGTTTACGGGCATATCTGGGTCAGCCTCAAGCGCATCCTGGTCGGGCTGCTGCTGGCGCTGCTGATTGGTGTGCCGCTGGGCTTGCTGGTGGGCAGCTACCGGCACCTGGAGGCGGCGACCACGCCGGCGTTCCAGTTCCTGCGCATGATCTCGCCGCTGTCGTGGATGCCGGTGGTGGTGATGCTGATGGGCGTGGGGGACCAGCCTATCTACTTCCTGCTGGCGTTTGCCGCGTTATGGCCGATCTTGCTGAACACGGCGGCCGGGGTAAGGCAGCTGGACCCGCGCTGGTTGCAGTTGAGCCGCAGTTTGAGTGCGACGCGCCGGGAGACCTTGTGCAAGGTGATCGTGCCCGGTGTGATCGGCCATGTGCTAACCGGCGTGCGCCTGGCCATCGGCATTCTGTGGATCGTGCTGGTGCCGTGCGAAATGCTCGGGGTGAGTGCCGGGCTGGGGTACTTCATTCTCGATACCCGCGACCGGTTGGCGTATTCCGAGCTGATGGCGATGGTACTGCTGATCGGGGTGCTGGGGTTTGTGCTCGATGCCTTTGCGCGTGGGTTGCATCGGCGTTGGGTGCATGGCTGAAGGGCCAGAGGGGCTTCTTCGCGGGCTTGCCCGCTCCCACAGGTATCCTGCCGCCCTTTGGCCTTGTGATACCCCTGTGGGAGCGGGCGAGCCCGCGAACAGGCCCTCGGATCAATGTACGGTCTTGCGCTGCCGTACACACTCCTGCGCCTGAGCGGTCAGTTCGTCCAGCCGCTCATCCCGCATCTGCTCCGCTTCGATCATCGCATCCTCACCTTGCTGGTTGAGCAGGTAGGTATGGATCTGCATCACTTCCGCCGTCTGGTAGATCGGCGCAATATCCAGCCGTCCGATCAGCGCTCCACTAGCCTGCCCGGTACTGCTCATCAGCACCTGCGGCCCATTGGCGGCCACCACCTGCATGCCCATCGCCTCGAACCATGGTACCTGGCTGGCAAAGGCATTCAACTCGACGCAGGCATGGCGTGCCTGCAGGTCGCCCAGCAGCGCACGGGCGATACCCTGGCGGCGATGGCTGGCGCGTACGGCCAGGAACGCCAGGGCGCACGCCTGTTCATCGTCCTCGGCCGGCAGCGACAGGGCAAAGCCCAGCAATTGGTCCGGCGCGTCGGCATCCAGCGCCAGGGTCAGTGCCACGGCCAGGCCGCGGGTGCCGTCCAGCGCTTGCAGGTACTGGTGCACTTCCATGCCGACGCCGTACTGGTACAGCGGGTACAGCGGGTTGTCGGCGCTGATGGCGACACTGCTCAGTTCGCCGACGTGGTGGATCACCAGCTCGCGGATCTGGTTCTGGAAAGATTCAGGCGGCACGCTGTCGAGGCGGCTCAGGATGAACATCGGGGGGCAGGCTCCGGCGGGTAGATAGACAGCCCGCGCCGTGCGGGCGCGGGCTGTACAGTCTAACCGGTTTTGCCGATCAGCCTTGTACCTGTAATGCACCGAGCATCAGGTCGAGGTTTTGCACCGCCGCGCCGGAGGCACCTTTGCCGAGGTTGTCGAACACTGCGGTCAGCAGCACCTGGCCGTGCTCCGGGTTGGCGTAAAGCGCCAGGCGCAGGTCGTTGCTGTCGTTCAACGCCTCGGGGTCGAGGTTCGGCGCTGCGCCGTGCTGGTGCAGGGGCATCAGCTGCACGTAGCGGGCACCCTGGTAGTGCTGCTCCAGGCAGGCCTGCAGCTGCTCGGCACTGACCTGGCCGGGCAGCAGGCGCAACTGCAGCGGGATGCTCAGCACAATGCCCTGGCGGTAGGCACCGTAGCCGGGCATGAACATCGGCCGCGCCGACAGCCCGGCGTGCTGCTGGATTTCCGGCACGTGCTTGTGCGCCAGTTCCAGGCCGTACAGTTGCAGGGCCGGGGTTTTGCCAGCGGTGGGCTGCTCATGCCGTTCGACTGCGGCGCGGCCACCACCGGAATAGCCGGAGATGGCGTGGATGTTCAGCGGGTAATCCGCTGGCAGCAGGCCAGCCTTGACCAGTGGGCGCAGCAGGGCGATGGCGCCGGTGGGGTAGCAGCCGGGGTTGCTGACGCGCTTGCTGTGCGCGATGCGTTCGGCTTGCTGCTCGTCGAGCTCCGGCAGGCCATAGACCCAGCCTGGGGTGGTGCGGTGCGCGGAGCTTGCGTCGATCACCCGCACCTGCGGGTTGTGGATCGTCGTCACGGCCTCGCGGGCGGCCTCGTCGGGCAGGCACAGCAGGGCGATGTCGGCGCTGTTGATCGCCTCGCGGCGGCGTTGCGGGTCTTTGCGCTCGGCTTCGGCCAGGGTCAGCAGGCGCAGATCGCTGCGGCCTTGCAAGCGGGCATGGATCTGCAGGCCGGTGGTGCCTTGGTCGCCGTCGATGAAGACAACAGGGGTGTGCATGGTCAAAGTCCGGTCGGGGAGGGATGGCCTATGCTCGCCTGTGGCTTTGCTAAAGAAAATTTGAATATGATGATCGATATATTCATCTTTTCTGAATGAGTTTGGCCCATGCGTGAAATCAGCCTCGATCGCCTGCGCACCTTGGTGGTCATCTCCGACCTGGGCTCCTTTGCCGACGCCGCCCGCCAGCTAAGCCTGGCGCCGCCCACCATCAGCCTGCACGTGGCCGAACTGGAGGCGCGCATCGGCGCCCCCTTGCTCACCCGTACCCGCGGCCAGGTGCGGCCCACGGCCATCGGCGAAACCCTGCTGGCCCGTGCCCGCCGCCTGCTGGCCGACGCCGACCTGGCGCTGGACGAAGTGCGCCGGCAAGTCGAAGGCCTGACCGGGCGGGTGCGCCTGGGCGCTTCCACCGGTGCCATTGCCCACCTGCTGCCGCAGGCGCTGGAGCACCTGCGCACGGTGCACCCGGGGATCGATGTGCAGGTACAGGTGCTGACCTCCCAGGCCTCGCTGACGCGCCTGCGCGAGGGCACGCTGGATATCGGCCTGGTGGCCTTGCCGCAGGTGGCCGGCAAAGGGCTTAGGGTTACCCCCTGGCGGCGTGACCCGATCCTGGCCTACGTGCCGGCCGACTGGCAGCCGCCGGCCAAGGTTACGCCGGCCTGGCTGGCGCAGCGGGCGTTGATCCTCAACGACAGCAGCACCCAGTTGTCGCGGGTGACCGGGGAGTGGTTCGCGGCGGCGGGGTTGTACCCCGAGCCGCGAATCGAGCTGAACTACAACGATGCGATCAAGAGCCTGGTCGGGGCCGGGTATGGGGCAACGTTGCTGCCGCAGGAGGGGGAGGTAGCCGAGCTGGACCGGCGCATTGCCCGCCGGCCGCTGCGGCCAGGGTTGTGGCGGCAATTGGGCATTGCCTGCCGGGAAGGGCAGGTGGAGCGGGCCACAGGGTATGTGTTGCAGGCGCTGGAGCGGTTACGGCAGTAGGGGCCGCAAAGCGGCCCCAGGGATCACCCCCGCTCACGAGCCCGCACCGCAGTCACGGTCTCCCCGCCAACCCCCCAGTTATCGGTCGGTACCTCCTCGATCACCACAAAGGTACTGGCCGGCGGCTTGCCCAGTACCTGCTGCAGCATGCGGGTCGTCTGTTCGATCAGCTGGCGCTTGTGCTCAGCGTTCACGCCTTCATCGGTCACGCGAATGTGGACATAGGGCATGGTTCTCGCTCCTCTGTTAATGCCAGGTGCCAGCGGTGCTACCGCCATCCACCGGCAGGATCACGCCGCTGACGAAACGTGAGTCGGCCAGGTACAACACCGCATCCACAACATCCTGCGGCGTGCCGGTGCGGCCACTGGGTGACAGCGCGCCCAGCCCCTGCACATTGCCGCCATGCAGCGGCGTATCGATGATCCCTGGCGCCACCGCATTCACTTGCACGCCGCTGGCCGCCAGTTCCAGCGCCAGGCCTTTCACCGCCTGGTTCAGGCCGCCCTTGACCAGCACCGGCAGCAGGGCCGGCACGCGGGTGTCCGGTTGCAAGGCGATGGAGGCGGTGATGGCGATGATCTGACCATGCCCTTGCCTGGTCATGATCCGCGCCGCTTCCTGGGCAGGGTAGAAGAAACCCTTGAGGTTGGTGCCGACCAGGGCGTCGACATCCGCTTCGCTGTACTCGGCAAACGGCTTGGCAATGAAGATGCCGGCGTTGTTGATCAGCAGGTCGACCCCGCCAAAGGCTTGCTCAGCGCTGGCGAACAGGCGCTGCGCCGTGCCCGGCTCGGCGATGTCGCCAGCTACGCCGATGAAGCGCGAAGGGTTGCCGAGGCGGGCGGCGGCCTGCTCCAGGCGGGCCTGGCTGCGGGCATTGCCGACCACGTTGTCGCCGCGTTCGAGGAAGGCCTCGGCCAGGGCGAAACCCAGGCCGCTGGAGGCCCCGGTGATGATGACGGTGCGTGGCGTGTTCATGTGCATGATCTCCAGTGAAGTGAGCCATGGGCTCGATGTGGAGCCACTGTAGGCTGCTACCAGCACTTGAAAAATGAGGCGAAGGGCATTTCAATAGATACATCATGTAATCAATCGAGCCGTCATGACCCGCCATTTCGATGACCTGCAACTGGGCAGCCTGGAGCTGTTCTGCCTGGCCGCCGACAGCGGCAGTTTCACTGCTGCGGCCACGGAGGCCGGCGTTACCCCGGCGGCGGTCAGCCGCAGCGTGGCGCGCCTGGAAGAGCGCCTGGGCGTGCGCTTGTTCGTCCGCACCACCCGGCAGATGCGCCTGTCCGCAGCGGGCCAGGCCTATTACCAGCAATGCCGGCAGGCGCTGGGGCAACTGGTCGAGGCCGAGCGCCAGGTCACGGGCGGGCAGGTCGAGCCGAGCGGCCGCCTGCGCATCAGTGCGCCCACGCCTTATGCCCATCACCGGCTGTTGCCGCTGCTGCCGCGGTTTCGCCAGCGCTACCCGAAGGTGCAGGTGGATGTGCATGTCAGCAACCGCAACGTCGACTTCGCCGAGGAACCGTTCGACCTGGCGATTCGTGGCCGCGAGCCGGCCGATTCACGGCTGGTGGCGCGCCGCCTGGAAGATGCCGAACTGGTGGTGGTGGCCACACCAGGCTATCTGGCCCGTGCCGGCACGCCACAAACACCGCACGACCTGCTGCAACATGAGTGCATCCAGTTCGAGCTGCCAAGCAGTGGCCGCCGGCCGCCGTGGAGCTTTCGCCAGGATGGCCAGCAGGTGGAGATCGAAACCCAGGGTGGGTTTACCTGCCTGGGCGACTTTCTCGCCACCGCCACGCTGGTGCGTCATGGCGGTGGGCTGATGCAGGCTTACCGCTTTACCGTGCAGGACGCGCTGGCCAGTGGCAAACTGGTGGAAGTGCTCGCTGAGTTTGGCGGGACCTCGCGGCCATTCATGCTGATCTACCCCCAGGCCCGGCACATGCCGCTGCGGGTGCGGGTGTTCATCGATTTCCTGTTTGCCGAGGGGGCATAGCCCCTGGGCTGAGGCGAGGCGCCGGGGCGCATGGCCGTCTATGCTGTTTGCTGCGTCGAGCCTGTCATCTCGACGACCCTTCAGGTTTTCCAGGAGAACGCTCCATGAAATCCACGAAATGCATACCTTTGCTGGTGATTGCCTCGGTCCTCAGTTTTGCCGCACACGCAGACCCTGTGAGCAACTGTGCGGCCAAGATCAAGGAGCTTGAAGACATTCAAAGGACCGATGGCCAGGCACTGCACGGTGGCATGGCCACGACTACCACGAGCTGTTGAAGCAGGCCAAGGAGGGGCAGACTGCGGGGGACATGACCAAGTGCCAGGCCTCGGCAGACCGGGCCAAGACCATCTACAACAAGGCGCGCGGGAAGTAGCTGCAGTCCTGCACTGGCCTCTTCGCGGGCTTGCCCGCTCCCACAGGTACTGCACAGGCCTTGGGCCTGTTGGAAATCCTGTGGGAGCGGGCAAGCCCGCGAAGAGGCCAGTGCAGGAGGGCCCAGTCAGAACCAGCGATCGTTCTTCCTGCGCCCACGGGTCAGCGACGGCAGGATCAGCCCCGCCAGCAAGCCCGCGCCGGCAATGCTGCCGCCATACACCATGTAGCGCATCATCACCTGCTTGTTCTCGTCCCCCAGGCGTGCCTGGGTATCGCGCAGCTCCGACTGGCTCTGGTCGAGCTGTTCATTCAGCGCCTTGTTGCGCGCTTCCAGCTCGTCGATCAGTTTCTTGCGTGAATCTAGGGTTTCCTGCATGCCCTGCACGCGGTTCTTCCAGCTGTCGTCGATGTTCTTCAATTGCCCGGTCAGGTCCGCGACCTGGGCATCGAGCTGCGGCAGGCGCTCGCCCTGGCCTGGCACCGACTGCAGGTCGTTGCTGAGAATCCACACCACATCGCCGTTTTGCCCGCGCACCTGGCTGTAGTTGCCCTGGCTGCCGATCAGGGTCAGCTTCTGCCCGGACTTGAGCGTACCGACGATGCGGTGGCCATCGGTCGGTCCACTGCGCACATAGGTGCTCAGGCTGTCGCTGACCCAGCGCGCATCGCTGGCAGGCTCTTCGGCGTGCACCGGTACGGCAAGGGCCACCAGGGCGGCGATCAGGCCGCTGCGCAGGGCAGTGAGGGCGGAAGCAGTTGGGCGGGAATCGGGCATGTTGGGTCTTCGCTGAAACAGGACAAAAGTAGGCCCGGTGACTGGGCCGATGAACCGGTCGGTGAGTTGACCGTCAGCGAAAGACCGTTTTTTTGTCAGCAGGTTCACTACCTGATATCGGAAATGTCTGCAGGATGTTGCAAGGCTCCAACCGGCAACTCCGGGCTAGACTCAAGGGCTCACACTCTTTCATGGAGCAAGACCATGACTGCCAAGAACACCATTTGCCTCTGGTATGACAACGATGCCGAAGAGGCCGCGAATTTCTATGCCAGCGTTTTCCCTGACAGCAGAGTGATTGCCGTGCACCAGGCGCCCGCTGACTATCCATCCGGCAAGCAAGGTGACGTGATTACCGTGGAGTTCAGCGTGATGGGGATTCCTTGCGTGGGGCTCAATGGCGGCAAGGCCTTCACGCACTGCGAGGCTTTTTCGTTCCAGGTCAGTACCGAGGACCAGGCCGAGACCGACCGCTTGTGGGATGCCATTGTCGGCAACGGCGGTGAGGCCAGCGTTTGCGGTTGGTGCAAGGACAAGTGGGGGATTTCGTGGCAGATCACCCCGCGCATCCTCATCGAAGCCATTGGCCACCCCGACCGGGCGGCGGCCAGCCGAGCATTCGAGGCCATGATGCAGATGGGCAAGATCGATGTGGCGCAGATCGAGGCGGCGTTGAAGGGCTGATGCAAGTCCGTTTTCAACGCGTTGGCTGGCACCGGCTGCGCTGGTGTTCGCGGGCACGCCCGATCCCACAGGTTGCCCTGCTGATTCAATGAGTTTGAGGAGCTGGTTTGCCGGAGATGGCGCAATGCGGCTCCAGCTTCCTCTGGTTGGCCCGATCAGTTGCCGGTCACTTCGGCCTCTGCCGTCGTCGCTTTGGCCGAAGCCTTCTTTTCCTGCACCACGATGTAGAACTCTTCGCCATGTTTCACTGCGCCATAAAGTACGGCCTTTTCGATCAGCTCGTTGCCGCGCAGGTGGCGCAGCATCATCGGGTCCTTGCGCAGGTCGCGGTACAGCGCCAGGCATAGCAGCACCATCACCACGACGAACGGCAGGGCCACGACGATGGTCAGGTTCTGCAGGCCAGTCAGCGCCTCGCCAGGGGCGCGTGGGTCGCCGATTGCCAGCATGATCGCCGCCACCGTACCGGTCAGCGCACCCCAGAAAATCACCGTGCGTCGCGATGGCGTGGTGGTGCCGTGCTCCGATAGCGTGCCCATGACCAGTGAGGCCGCATCGGCACCGGAGACGAAGAAGATACCCACCAGAACCATCACCAGCACTGAAGTCGCCGAGGCCAGCGGGTAGCTGTCCAGCAGCTGGTACAGCGCGTGGTTGCTGTTGACCGCACCATTGGCCAGCTGGAAGGCGCCTTCGCGCAGGGCATCGATACTCGCGCCGCCAAAGATGGTGAACCACACCAGGCTGACCAGGCTCGGTACCAGCAGCACCCCGGTGACGAACTGGCGGATGGTGCGGCCGCGGCTGATACGGGCGATGAACATGCCCACGAACGGCGTCCAGGAAATCCACCAGGCCCAGTAGAACACGGTCCAGCCGGCCAGCCAGCTGTTCATCTGCTCACCGCCGCTGGCGTTGGTGCGGGCCATCATTTCCGGCAGCATCTTGGCGTAGATGCCGATCGAGGTTGGCAGCAGGTTGAGCATCAGCAGGGTCGGGCCGACCAAAAACACGAACACTGCCAGCACCAGTGCCAGCACCATGTTGGTGTTGGACAGCCACTGGATGCCCTTGCCGATGCCCGACACCGCCGAGGTGACGAAGGCAATGGTCAGCAAAGTGATGATCGAGATGTAGAACAGCTTGCCAGGGCTTTCGATCCAGCCGTTGTACTCCAGGCCACCGGCGATCTGCAGCGCGCCGAGGCCCAGCGAGGCAGCCGAGCCGAACAGCGTGGCGAAAATCGCCATCATGTCTATCAGGCGGCCGAGCGGGCCGTTGGCATGCTTGCCGATCAATGGCCGAAAGGCTGCAGAAATCAACTGCGAGCGGCCGCGGCGGAAGGTGCCATAGGCAATCACCAGGCCGACGATGGCGTACATGGCCCAGGGGTGCAGGGTCCAGTGGAACAGCGTGGTGGCCATGGCCACCTGCATCGCCTCGCTGGACTGCCCAGTGGTCGTCCCAGGCGGTGGCGACACGTAGTGCGACAGCGGTTCGGCAACGCCGAAGAACATCAGGCCGATGCCCATGCCGGCGCTGAACATCATCGCCACCCAGGACACCGTGCGGAATTCTGGCTGTTCGCCATCACGGCCCAGCGGAACCCGGCCGTATCGGCTGGCGGCCAACCACAGCACGAACACCACGAACAGGGTAGAGGTGAGCACGAAGAACCAGCCGAAGTTGAGAATGACCCAGGATTGCGCGCTGGAGGCGCTGCTGGCGAGGCTGGCCTGATTGAGGAAGCCCCAGAGGACGAAAGCGATTGCCAGGAGGCTGGTGAAGCCAAAGACGATCCAGTCAAGCTTGCCCTCGAAATGCCGGTCCTGGCGTGCTTCTGCGGTTTTCGAGGGGTCCGTCACGCCAAGGTCGAGCGTTTCGGTGATGTGTTCCTTTGCCATGAATGATGAGGCCCCTTTCTGGCTTACCTGCAGGTACAGGCTTGTAGTTTTGTGTGGGCTACCGAGTTCGATGACTGCCTCGGCGGGGAGACTGCTGGCACGATTATCCTGTGCAGGAAACGGCAGCTCCTGTCCCGATAGCGCCCCGGGGCGTCCATTACGCGACCTGCCAGATACTTTTAGTTCTGGGGGCGATGGCCCTTTCTGCCTCGCGTTCTGGTACCCTGATGGGCATTCCCCGGGCCTGCACATCCGAGCACCGTAGAAGCGCTGCTGCTTGTGGGCCTGGCCGCACCAGGAAACGGAGATTCGTCAAAATGGCCACTGACCGTGTGAGCCTGATTCATTTCGATAAATTGAGCATGAGCCCTGCCGCTGCCGATCGGTTCCAGAAAGCCCTCGACGCGCTGGAAGCGCTCAAGCTGCAGGACCGTTACGTGTATCTCATCGCTCCTTATCTGGGTGATATCGCTGACGCCTCCGACCGCGAGCAACTGGCCACCGCCCTGGAGCAGGGCTTGCGCGTGGTCGACGAGCTGCTGGCTGCCAGGTCGGTCAGCAAGGTCAAGGCCGAGGAAGTACGCCAGGTGTTTCACAGTGCCGCCGAGCGTGCACAGGCGGAAATGCCCGGCTGAGTGGTGGCATGGCGAAAGACATCGACAACCCTTGCGTCTCGCTGTGCCAGCTCAACAGCGAGTTGTGCGTGAGCTGCGGCCGCACCCGTGACGAAATTCGCAAATGGCGGGGCATGAAGCGCCCCGAGAAGATGGCCACCGTGCAGCGGGCCGCAACGCGAATGAAGGCTATCGCCAAGAAGGCGGCCAAGCGGCAGAATACAGGTTGAACCTGCGTGTCCCGCGCGCGCCCTTTCCTGATTGTCTGACGAGCCTGAAAATGGATTCTCACTCGCTGTTTGCCTTTACCCTGGTCGCTGCCATCGCGATCGCCAGCCCCGGCCCTGCCACCCTGATGGCCATCAACAACAGCCTCGCCCATGGCCAGCGCAGCGCGATCTGGTCGTCACTGGGCAATGGCTCGGGCCTGTTCTGCCTGTCGGCTGCCGCCATGCTGGGGCTGGGTGCGCTGCTGGCCAGTTCCGAAATGCTGTTCAATGCCGTGAAGATCCTGGGGGCGGGCTACCTGTTCTACCTGGGGGCGCGGCAATTGCTGAAAAAGAGCCCGATGCTGGCGCAAGGCGCCGCAGAGGGTATGGCCAAGGTCCGGCCCACGCCGCTGAAGCTGTACAAGTCGGCATTCCTCACGGCAGTGACCAACCCCAAGGCGACCATGTTCTTCACCGCGCTGTTCCCGCAGTTCATCGACCAGGGGGCGGCGTTGCTGCCGCAGTTCCTGATCCTGACCGGAATTTTCGTCGCGTTGTCGCTGGTTTCTCTGAGCCTGTATGCCGCACTGGCGGCGCGGGCCAAGGGCGTGCTGACCCGGCCGTCGCTGTCGCGCTGGGTGAGCCGGGTGGTGGGCACGACCTTTATCGGTTTTGGCGCGGCGATCCTGGCGATGCGCCGGCAGGGTGCCTGAAATATGAGGGCCGCTTGTTCCGGCCGATGAAAGGCCAACCCAATGGCCATACATGGTCCAGACTGTCTACAGCACGCACAGATGGATGCTGCAGTCGACCACAGGATGTGGCAGCCTTTGGCCACCGCTCCGGGTCTCCGGATGATACATGTGCCGAGGGTTGTCGATGATCGAGCGCTGCTTTCGCCACGCTTTGCCGCTGTTGCAGTGCCTGTTGCTGCTGCCGCTGGCGGCGGTAGCGGATGAGGAATGCCGGCGGCTGACTGCTACCGGCAACCCGGAATACCCTCCTTACCTGTGGCGCGACCCGCAAAACCCCCAACAACTGATCGGTGCCAATGCCGACCTGCTCAAGTACCTGGGCAAGCAACTGGGGCTGGAAATCGAGGTGGTCTACGGCGGGCCGTGGTCGCGCGCCCAGGAAGAAGTACGCACGGGCCGAATCGACCTGATGGCCGGGTATTTCCTGACCAAGGACCGTCAGCAACAGATGGACTTCATTACTCCGGCATTTTTGCATACACCCAGCGTTGTCTGGGTGCGCCAGGACAGTGCCTTTGCCTACCGGCAGTGGGCCGACCTGAAGGGCCGCAAAGGTGGCACGCTGGTCAACAACAGCCACGGCCAGCAGTTCGACGACTACGCCAAGGCCAATCTCACCCTCGAAGCGGTACCCGGTGCCAGGCAGGCGTTCGAAAAGTTGGTGCACAAGCGTAGCGACTACGTGGTGTACGAGCAGTACCCCGGCATGGCGCTGGCGCGCACCTTGGGGATTGCCGACACTGTACAGGTGCTGGAGCCACCGATATCCAGCGAAGGGCTGTACCTGGCACTGTCCCATGAATCGCCCTGCAACCAGCCGCAGCTGCGTGAGGCGCTGGCGAGGGAGATGGAGAAGATCGTTGCCGGGGCGCTGCCGGAGCAGCTGTTGCAGCAAAACCTGGAGCGTTGGCAGTAGCAGCCCGGGATGCGCGCCTACAGGGCCAACTGCTCGGCTTCCTTGGCCCGGGTCACGCTGACCGCGCCGGGCAGGCTGACATTGTTCTTTGCCGCGAGGATCTCGGCCATGACGCTGACGGCGATCTCGGCCGGGGTCTTGCTACCGATATAGATGCCGATAGGGCCGTGCAGGCGCTGCAACGACGCTTCGCTTTCGCCGAAGTGTTCGATCAGCCGCTCGCGGCGCAGCTGGCTGTTGCGCCGTGAGCCGATGGCACCAATGTAGAACGCCGGGCTGTGCAGGGCTTCGAGCAGGGCCAGGTCGTCCAGCTTGGGGTCGTGGCTGACGGCGACAATGGCGCTGCGCAGGTCCGGGGCGAAGGCGCGGACCACGTCGTCCGGCATGCCGGCCAGGCGGTTGACGCCGGCAACGTTCCAGCCTGCGGTGTACTCGGGTCGCGGGTCGCACAGTGAAACGCTGAAGCCATTGAACAGGGCCATGGTCGCCAGGTATTCGGCCAGCGCGCCGGCACCGATCAGCAGCAGGCGGTAGCCGGGGCCTAGGGTGCTGAGCATATGCTGGCCATCGAAGCTGAACAGTTCGGGCGTGGTGGTGGCGGTGAGGCTGGTTTCACCGCTGCACAGGTCGAGCCCACGATGTACCAGCCTGCCGCTGTCGAGGTCGGCGAGCAGCTGCTCGAGGTGTTGCAACGACGGGGCAAATTCCAGCACCAGTTCGAGGGTACCGCCACAGGGCAGGCCGAAGCGGTGGGCCTCGTCGGCGCTGACGCCATAGCGCACCACCTGGGGCAAGCCGCCCGGCATGCCGGGGCCGCCGTAGGCGCTGGTGTAGCGGTGGATAAGGTCGTCTTCGATGCAGCCGCCAGAGACACTGCCGACCACACGGCCGTCGCTGCGCAGCGCCATCATCGAGCCCACCGGGCGGGGGGAGGAGCCCCAGGTGCGGGCGACCGTGGCGAGCAGGGCGCGGTGGCCGGCGGCGAGCCAGTCTCGGGTGGTGCGCAGGACCAGCAGGTCGATGCTTTCCATGGGGACTCCATTAAACCTGATGTTCAAGGGGGGCGGTGCCGGCCTCTTCGCGGGCATGCCCGCTCCCACAGGAGTTGCACTAGTCATGAGACCTGTGCAGTACCTGTGGGAGCGGGTTCACCCGCGAAGAGACCGGTACAGCCACCAGATTTCATCGCATATGCAAAATGATCGGGCTGCTGCTGGCCGGGTCGGTATGCCCACGCAACTTGCCCACCGCCTGCGCATTCACCGCGCCGCCATTGTTCCCCCAGGCGCTGCGCACGAAACCCAGCACATCTGCAATTTCCTGGTCACTTAATTGCTCACGGAAGGCCGGCATGCGATAGGCATCGGGCAACCCGGCCGTCACCACCCGTTGCGAACCATTGAGGGTGATATTGATCGCCGAGGCGTCTTCCTTGGCCAGTGCCGAAGTGGCGCCGGCCAAGGGTGGCATCCATTCGGCCTGGCCCTTGCCGTCCAGGCCGTGGCACGACGCACAGCGGGTTACATAGGTATGCGCCCCAGGGCTATCGAGCCGTGCCGCTGCCGACTGGGCCTGGTATTGCCACGGCGCGCCATCGCGTTGCGGGTCGCCGGGCAGCGACTTGAGGTAGTGGGCGATGGCGGACAGGTCGTCGTCGCTCATGAACTGCGTGGAGTTGTTGAACGCCTCGGTCATCGAGCCGAATACCACTGCATGCCGGTTGCGCCCGGTCTTGAGGAACTGTGCAATCTCGGCCTCGCTCCAGCGCCCCAGCCCGGTGTTGGCGTCGGCACGCAGGCTCGGTGCATACCAGCCATCGAGCAGGGCTCCGGCGAGGAACGGTTTGCCGCTGTCATCCAGGGCCTTTTCGTTGAAGGCCAGGCCGCGCGGCGTATGGCAGCTGCCGCAGTGGCCGGGGCCCTGGACGAGGTAGGCGCCGCGGTTCCACTGTGCATCCTGCCCGGCCTGGTCGGCGTATGGCGTGGTGGCGGCGAACAAGCCATTCCACATGGCAATGGGCCAGCGCCAGTTCAGCGGCCAGGGAATGTCGCTGGCCAGGTTGGCCTGCTGCACCGGTTGTACGCCGCGCATGAAGAAGGCGTACAGTGCCTTGACATCGTCATCGCTGAGCTTGGCGTAGGACGGGTAGGGCATGGCCGGGTACAGCCGCCGGCCACCGGGCGCGACGCCCTGGCGTACGGCACGGTCGAAGTCGGCCAGGCTGTAGTGACCGATGCCGGTGTCGCGGTCGGGGGTGATGTTGGTGGCGTGGATCGCCCCCAGCGGGGTGGCCATTTCCAGTCCGCCGGCGAACGGTTTGCCGTCCGGCAGGCTGTGGCACGCCACGCAGTCGCTGAGCCGGGCCACATACTCGCCGCGGCTGACCAGCGCCGGGTCGGTGGCCGTGGCCTGCGTACCGGCAAACGGCGAGGCGGGCTCGCGGGTGACGTACCAGGCCAGCAGGCCTGCCGCGACCAGGCACGGCAGTGCCAGCCAGCAAGCGGTTCTTGCGAAGCGATGGGTCATGGGGCGTCCTTGTGTGCTCAGCTGAAGGTATGGCGGCTCAATGGCAGGCTGCGCACGCGCTGGCCGGTGAGCTGCGCGACTGCGTTGGCCACCGCCGGTGCCACCGCGGGCAACGGTGGCTCGCCGATACCGCCCATCTTCGCCCCGCTTTCGACAATGCGCACATGTACCCTGGCCATGCGCGACGGCGGCAGGATCGGGTACAGGTCGTAGTTACGCGCGCGCGGCTTGCCATCCACGTACACCGCTTCTTCCAGCAGCGTCTGCGACAGGCCCAGGGCGACGGCGCCGTTGACCTGGTGCTCGATGATGGCCGGGTTGACGATGCTGCCTGGGTCGATGGCCTGCCAGATGTCGTGCACCTTGACCTGGCCGTTCTCGATCGACACTTCGGCAATGACCGCGGCCTCCGAGCCGAACGGCGAGGCCATGGCCACGCCACGCGCCCGTTTGCTGCCATCCTCGGCGGTGAAAGGCCCACGCTTCCAGCCGCCGGACAGTTCGGCGACGGCCTGCAACAGGTTGGTCAGGCGCGGGTTGTCGCGCAGCAGGTGCAGGCGCAGTTCGAACGGGTCCTTGCCGCCTTTGTCGGCCAACTCGTCGAGGAACGACTCATAGAAGAAGTCGTTCAGCGAGTTGCCCACCGAGCGCCAGTAGCCGAGCATGGCCGGGCCTTTGACGTAGATCTGCGCGATGCGCTTGTTGGCGATGGCGTAAGACTTGCCCGACAGCCCTTCGAGCGCGGTCGGGTCGAGCTTTTCGCCTTGCTTGCCGGCGATGGCTTCGGTCGGGCCTTCGGTGGCGCTCACTGCTTCGAGGGCCACCGGCAGGCCGTCGGCATCCAGCCCGGCGCGTAACTTCACCACGGCGACCGGGCGCAGTACATCGCGGAGGAATTCTTCCTCGCGGCTCCAGATGAGTTTCACCGGCCGGCCGACCGCCTTGGCCAAGGCAATGGCCTGCGGGTAGGGGTTGGCCGAGTCGTACAGGAAGTGGCGGCCAAAGAAACCGCCCAGCAGCGGCGAATGCAGGGTGATCTGCGCCGGGGCCAGGCCGGTGCGTTTGGCGATGTCGTCACGGAACATGTCCGGCGCCTGGTTGGGCAGCCACACCTCCAGGGTGCCGTCCGGGTTGAAGCGCGCCAGAGCCGACGGCGGTTCCAGCTGGGCGTGGTTGAGGTACTGGTTGTGGTAGGTGGCCTCGACTTGGGTCTTGGCTCTAGCCAGCATGCCGGCCACATCGCCCTGGTTTTCATCGTCGCGCGCCGGGCCCGTGACCGTGGCCAGGTGTTCGCGCCAACCATCGCTGGAGAAATCGGCCGGCATCGGCCGTACCGGGCTGTCGGCAGCGGGCTCTTTCCAGTCCACCTGGATGGCTTCGACCGCGCGCTTGGCGTGCCACCAGCGTTCGGCAACCACCGCCACGGCGCCCGGCAGTTGATGCACCGAATGCACGCCTTTCATGGCCTTGACCTGGTCTTCGTTGCGCAGGCTGCCGACGGTCATGCCCAGGCGTGGTGCGTGCTGTACGGCAGCGTGGAGCATGCCGTCGACCTTTATGTCGATGCTGTACACGGCCTTGCCAGTGGACTTGTCGTAGGCATCCAGGCGACGTACCGGCTTGCCGATCCAGCGAAACTGGCTGGGGTCGCGCAGCTTGACGCTGGCCGGGTCTGGCACTGGCAGGTCCATGGCACGTCCGGCCAGCTCACCGTAGGGGATGGAACGGCCAGTCGTGGTATGTACCACGTGACCCGGCGTGGTGGAGAGTTCTTCGACCGGCACGCCCAGTTGCTCGGCACCCGCCTGCAGCAGCATGGCCCGGGCCAGGGCGCCCAGACGGCGCATGGTCGGGTAGCTCATGCGCACCGACATGCTGCCGCCGGTGATGCGCATGCCGTTTTCCATCACCACATAGGCTTCCCCGGGCGGCGCGCTGTCGACCACGAAGTTGGCCGGGTCGACGTCCAGCTCTTCACCAACGATCTGCGCCATGGCGGTGAAGGGGCCTTGCCCGCCTTCCATGAATGGGCTGAGCAGGCGCACTTTGCCGTCTGGGCGGATCTCCAGAAACGCCGGTACCTGAGTACCGCGCTCCGGCGTTACCGCAGCCGCTGCCTGCACGCGGGCCGACCCCATGGGCAGGCCGAAACCCAGCACCAGGGCACCGACAGCCGTGCCAGCAAGAAAGCGCCGACGCGACAGGTTGACCGTTTCGCCCAGTTGCAGCTTGAGTAGTTCAACGGGGGTATCGACTGGGGTGTTCATCAGGCCTTCTCCCCTTGCGCCAGTTCATGCACGGCGGCATGGATGGCGTTGTAGGTGCCGCAGCGGCACAGGTTTACCATGGCTGCCTCGATCTGCGCGTCACTGGGCTTGGGCGTGTGCTTGAGCAGCGCCGTGGCCGCCATCACCTGGCCGGACTGGCAGTAACCGCACTGTGCCACCTGGTGCTCGACCCAGGCCGCGACCACCCGTTTGCCGACGGCATCGGTCTCGATCGCCTCGATGGTGGTTACCTCGCGCCCGACCACGCCGGCCACCGGGGTGACGCAGGCACGTACCACGTTGCCGTCCACCAGCACCGAACAGGCGCCGCACTGGGCCAGGCCGCAGCCATACTTGGTGCCGGTCAGCCCCAGGTCATCGCGGATCACCCACAGCAGGGGCGTGTCGGCGTCTGCCTCGACCTGGTAGGTCTTCTGGTTGATGCGTAGTTCCATGGTTCACCTGCCCGTCAACGGTTGCTGTCGCCTGGTTTTTTCTGAGCGGGGAGTACGGTGCTCCCCAGTGCAGAAACGCTAGCACAGCGAGGTGACCGCTGGTCTGCTGGCGGGGCAGGTTCAGAGGATCAGGCAAGCAATTCGGTGGAATACGCAAGTCTGTACCGGTCCTATCGCCAGCAAGCCGGCTCCCACCTCGACCGTATCGACCGCAAGTCATGTGCAGTTCCTGTGGGAGCTGGCTTGCCGGCGATAGGGCCGGTACAGGCAAACAGGACTTCCGGCAGAAAAACCCGGATAATGCCGGCCAATTTCGTTTTGCACGCTTAAATCACGGTAATCCCGCATGGAAATCAAGGTCAATTTTCTCGACAATCTCCGTCTCGAAGCCAAGTTCGACGACTTCACGGTGATCGCCGACCAACCGATCCGCTACAAGGGCGATGGCTCGGCCCCGGGGCCGTTCGACTATTTCCTGGCGTCTTCGGCCTTGTGCGCGGCTTACTTCGTCAAGCTGTACTGCCAGACCCGCGACATCCCCACCGAAAACATTCGCCTGTCGCAGAACAACATCGTCGACCCGGAAAACCGCTACAACCAGATCTTCAAGATCCAGGTCGAGCTGCCCGAAGATATTTCCGAGAAGGACCGCCAAGGCATCCTGCGCTCCATCGATCGCTGCACCGTGAAGAAGGTGGTGCAGACCGGCCCCGAGTTCGTGATCGAAGTGGTCGACAACCTCGACGCCGATGCCCAGGGCCTGCTGATGCCGGTGGCGGACACCAGCACCTACATCCCCGGCAAGGACCTGCCGCTGGAGCAGACCATCGCCAACATGTCGGGCATCCTCGCCGGTCTGGGGATGAAGATCGAAATCGCCTCGTGGCGCAACATCGTGCCCAACGTGTGGTCGCTGCACGTGCGCGACGCCCAGTCGCCAATGTGCTTCACCAACGGCAAGGGCGCGACCAAGGAGGCCGCGCTGGCCTCGGCGCTGGGCGAGTTCATCGAGCGGCTGAACTGCAACTTCTTCTATAACGACCAGTTCTGGGGCGAGGACCTGGCCAACGCGCCGTTCGTGCACTACCCGAACGAGCAGTGGTTCAAACCCGGCCCACGCGATGCGCTGCCGGCCGAGATTCTCGATGAGCACTGCCTGGCAATCTATAACCCGGACGGCGAGCTGCGCGGCTCGCACCTGTACGACACCAACTCGGGCAACACCGCGCGCGGCATCTGCTCGCTGCCGTTCGTGCGCCAGTCCGACCAGCAGGTGGTGTACTTCCCGTCCAACCTGATCGAGAACCTGTTCCTCAGCAACGGCATGAGCGCCGGCAACACCCTGGCCGAGGCCCAGGTGCAGTGCCTGTCGGAAATCTTCGAGCGCGCCGTGAAGCGTGAAATCCTCGAAGGTGAGCTGTGCCTGCCGGATGTGCCGCAGGAGGTACTGGCCAAGTACCCGGCCATCGTTGCCGGCATCCAGGGCCTGGAAGAGCAGGGCTTCCCGGTGCTGGTCAAGGATGCGTCGTTGGGGGGTGAGTTCCCGGTCATGTGCGTGACCTTGATGAACCCGCGCACCGGTGGCGTGTTCGCCTCGTTCGGTGCCCACCCGAGCCTGGAAGTGGCGCTGGAGCGCAGCCTCACCGAACTGCTGCAGGGCCGCAGCTTCGAAGGCTTGAACGACCTGCCGCAACCGACCTTCGAAAGCCACGCGCTGACCGAGCCGAACAACTTCGTCGAGCACTTCATCGACTCCAGCGGCGTGGTGTCGTGGCGCTTCTTCAGTGCCAAGGCCGACTTCGAGTTCGTCGAGTGGGACTTCTCCGGCCACGGCGAGGATTCCAACGTGCAGGAGGCCGCGACCCTGTTCGGCATCCTCGAAGACCTGGGCAAGGAAGTGTACATGGCGGTGTACGACAACCTTGGCGCCACCGCCTGCCGCATCCTGGTGCCGGGCTATTCGGAGATCTACCCGGTCGAAGACCTGATCTGGGACAACACCAACCGCGCCTTGTCGTTCCGTGCCGACATCCTCAACCTGCACAGCCTGGACAACCGCTCGCTCAAGCTGCTGCTCAAGCGTCTGGACAATTGTGATGTGGATGACTACACCACCATCACCACGCTGATCGGCGTGGAGTTCGACGAGAACACGGTGTGGGGCCAGTTGACCATTCTTGAGCTGAAGCTGCTCATCTGCCTGGCGGTGCAGCGCTTCGAGGATGCCAAGGAGCTGGTCGAGGCGTTCCTGCAGTTCAACGACAACACCGTCGAGCGCGGGTTGTTCTACCAGGCGTTGAACGTGGTGCTGGAAGTGCTGCTGGACGACGAACTGGAAATGGACGACTACGAGGCCAACTTCCGGCGCATGTTCGGCAACCCGCGCATGGACGCGGTGCTGCGCTCGGTGGACGGCAGCGTACGCTTCCATGGTCTGACCCCGACCAGCATGAAGCTCGAAGGCCTCGATCGCCACCTGCGCCTGATCGAAAGCTACAAGAAGCTGCACGCGGCCCGGGCCAGGTTCGCCTGATATCTGACAGGTATTCTTTCCTTCGCAGAACGCAAGGCCTTGTGGGAGCGGCCTTGTGTCGCGAAAGGGCTGCGTAGCAGCCCCAGGGTTACTGCGGTGATGCGAATATTGCTGGGGCCGCTGTGCGGCCCTTTCGCGACACAAGGCCGCTCCCACAGGGGGAGTATGAGCCAATAGAGCTCATATGCCTTTCATCTCTGGTGTTTACACCAAATCGATCTTGCTTCACCGCTTATTATTTCTTGCCGCTTCGCCCGCCAGGCGCGTAGCGTTTTGCTCCCATCCCTTGAATCCATGGCGCGTTGACCGCCAGAAGGACCTCGGCCGCGCACAACAAGAAGGCGCAGACCATGAGCACCCCTTTGGATACCAATGCCCTCAAAGCCCGCCAGCAAGCCGCGTGGGCCAGTGGCGACTACGCGGTAATCGGCACCACCCTGCAACTGGTTGGCGAGCGCCTGGCAGAAGCCTGTGACCTGCGCTGGGACGAGCAGGTGCTGGATGTCGCCGCCGGCAACGGCAATGCCACCCTGGCCGCCGCCCGGCGCGGCTGCCGCGTTACCTCCACCGACTATGTGCCCGAACTGCTCAAGCGCGGTGAAGAACGTGCGCGGGCCGAGCATTTCAACGTGGTGTTCCAGACCGCCGATGCCGAAGCGCTGCCGTTTGCCGATGGCACCTTCGATGCTGTGCTTTCCACCTTCGGCGTGATGTTCGCCCCCGACCAGGCTCGGGCCGCGCACGAATTGAGCCGGGTGTGCCGGCGCGGTGGCCGGATCGGCCTGGCCAACTGGACCCCGCAAGGGTTCGTCGGGCAGATGTTCAAGACCCTCGGGCGGCACGTGCCGCCGCCAGCCGGGGCCTTGCCACCTTCGCGCTGGGGCGACGAGGAACAACTACGTGTGCTGTTCGAGGGGGCGCTTGGCGAACTGCAGGTCAGTCGCCAGTACTTCAACTTCCGCTATCGTTCGGCGGCGCATTTCATCGAGGTGTTCCGCACCTGGTACGGGCCGGTGCACAAGGCGTTTGCCTTGCTGGAGCCGGAGGCGGCCGGGGCGTTGGAGCGGGATCTGACCCAGTTGCTGAATGAAAGCAACGTGGGGGGCTCTGCGTCATTGGTGGTGCCGAGTGAATACCTTGAGGTGGTGATCATTCGGGGTTAGCAGGCGCTCCTTCGAAGGCCTCTGCCGGTGGTGGCGCTGCACGGACATTGAAGAGTTTGCAGATGAAGTACCAGCAGATGGCGACGGTCAGGTTGTAAGGGAGCAGCACGGCCCAGAACGGCAGTTGCCAGTTCTTCTTGCCCTGCATTTCGCCGGGTTCGCCGGTTCGCCAGGGGACGTAGTGGCGCCAGGCTTCTGCCGGGGTCAGGCAGATCGCGTGCAGTGGCTTGTGCCACCAGTTGGGTTCGCCAGGTGGGGGAAGATTGTCCGGGCCGTGGTCCATGAAGTGGCGGAGGTATTCCCAGACTTCTGCGACGTGCTTGACGCCGGGTTCGGTGGGTTCGTTGCTGTCGACCCACAGGCAGTCTTTCTGGTGGAGGCTACCGTCCTCTCGGCGAGGGGCGAAGGCGAGGGCATAGCTCGTGCTGAAGGAAGAACCACCGAATTCTCTACGTTTGAACAAGCCGCCTCTGATGTTGTACCAGTCAAAGGTAAACACCTTTCCTATTCGGTTGTAATAGATCTTTTTTGTTAGCCTGTTCAGGTAGATGTCTGAGAGATTTCTTATGAAAAATATTCTGTAGGCTAAAAAGGGTGTGAAAATAAACGGCAAAATAATCTGCAGGGCAAGAAATGCGTAGGCGCCATCAAGTTCATAATTTGTCGAGTCATCTAGAAGGGGTGGATAGGCAAAAAAAGCTGTGGCTATACACATTGCGGTGTACATCTTACCCATGAATACAGAGTCAGTAACCCATGGGTTCCGCAAGCGCAGAAGGGAACTCGTTGTTCCAACCAGTTGTCCTGAGATTTTTGGATCTATGTCGGTTTTTGTTTTGGGGTTGAATAGCCATATGGTTGCCATAGGATTATCTCTCAATAAAAAAGTCGGCGCTGGAGTTGGTGGAGGTAGTCAAGCAGTGATTCAGGTGGTAACTGATTGACAAGTTTGCGCTTCTGGCTTTCTTTCTGTGAGTTTTATAGTGCAGTACGACGCCTGCGGGAGTGATATAGCAGTTTGGTGTGGTCGTGAGTGTTGTTAAATTTCCGTCGGTGTCTTCGACCCTTAATGTGCCAGACCATTCGCTTTGCCCGATCATAAAATTGGGTAGTAGTATGGTGAATTCTATCGTGGGCACGTCCTCGGATACTTGGCTATGTATAATTGTTGCCCGGTCCGGCGTTGGCCATTGGCTGTTAGTGCTAAGTCTTGTTGTGAGCGCTTCCAGGCTGAGTCGCGTTGATTGCTCTAGTGAAAGTGCTATTGGGGCAAAAGTCTCAGCATGCCATGATTCCATTTCTTCATTAATGCTGACGAAGCGAGGAAGCTTTTTCTGAAAGTCTAGGGTCAAACCAGGGCGGATTTCTCCATCGTTTTCTCTATTTCCAAAAATACACCTGCTTGCCCATAGCTCTATCGGGGTATGCAAGCGCTCATGCGCTTTAGAATAGAGATATAGCCCTGCGACTAGTAACGCGCCCCCCGTCAACACGATTCCCGCTGCAGCCCAACCGGCAAAAGGTATAAGGAATGTCGGGCCAGCGATGGCTAAGCTTCCCTCCAACATAAGGACAGAACCTATGGCAGTTGTTGTGCCACCAGCTATATTATAAAAACCGGAAATCGAATCGCCGTTTTGGGATTGATGCCACCCTTTGGTGAAATCAGACAGAAGACCCAGAATTATCGCCGGATAGCCTGATGTTCTTGTGAATAGATGACTACCTAATAGGTTTACAATTCCGTTGCTAAAGCCCATGCCCGGTGCCGTAGCACTTAATCTCAACATTACAGCTTTTTGTGCTGCGCGTACGCTGACTAATGTGGCTGCGGCTGCACCCATCACGCCGAAGAGCGAGGCAGCGAATCCTGCGATGTATTCCGGTGCACCGCTCTGCTGCAGGCTGTTGTAGGCGGTCTTGAGCGAAATCACGTTGAACCACAGCATTCCCGCATTCAATCCACCGCCGCCGCCCGATGTGAGTAACCCGAGAAAGTTAGGTTTTACTCGCGCGGTGGTGGTCAGTTCGATTGACACAGTCCGGCTTCCCGAGATGCGTAGCTCCTTCATCTCTTCAACCTGCGCCATACCGCTCTTCAGGTACTTCTCCACCTCCTGGCTAAACGGATTTTCCGCGATGGCTTGCCCGGTAATACGGTAGCGCGCTGCCAGCAGCCCCAGCGCTTTCTCGGCATTGGCCTCGCGCGCCGCCAACAACACTTGCTGACGCAGGCCATGACTGGCATCCCAGCGGGTCTGCCCACGCAGGCGCTTGAGCACCACGGTGGTGACCGACTGGGCGGTAAGGTCGGTGATGTCGGCCATGGCCGGAAAGCGACCGGCCAACCCTTCGATCACGTTATCGCTGGCGCCGAACAGGCTGCCGATCGAATCCGCCTTGTCCTTGAACGGGTTGAATGGCGCCAGGGCGGTGTACAGCGGGCTGTCGTGCTGGTCCAGCCACTGTTCGAGACGTTTGAGCCGCGGGTCCAGTTCTTCAGTGCCGGGCGCCGGCTGGCCCATCGACTGAATCAGCAACGCCAAGGATATTTCCAGGCCGCGGGCGGAAGTGATTTCGTCGCGGTCGTAGCAGGCCAGGGCCGCAGCCAGGCTGTAGGGGTTATCGACATGCTCGGGTTCGGCGGTCCCGAGCCAGGCGTCATGGTCGTGGCTGGCCTGCAAGGCCTGGTTGCGCAACGCGATGATCCGGCGTTCCAGTTCATCGCGCTCGGTGAGGAAGTGCCGGTACTTGGCGAGGTCGAGGCGCTGTGCCAGGCGGGCGCCGTTGGGTGAGTAGTCTTCGTGGGTGAGGGCCTGAAAACGTGACTCGGACGGCGACAGGGCGGGGCCGCGGCGCTCGGTGCCAAGCCGGAACTCGGCCAGTTCCGGTGAAGGGGCATCCGCCGGGTACAGGCTTTCCAGCGTCTTGTTCAGCAGCATGGCCACCAGGTTGCGGTGGTGGAAATCGTGGCTTTGCACGCTCAGCTGTTCGGCATCCAGTTTGTAGCACGCCGGTACGCGTTCCTGCTCGGGCCCTTGTGCCGGCTTCATGTGCTCCAGCTGTTCGGCGGGCATCAGGTCGCGCAGTTGATGCTGGTAGGCCGACACCGTCAGGCTCAGGTCCAGGGCCATGCCTTCGGCATCGGTGAGCGCCACCACTACCGGTACTTTCGGCTGGGTGTAGGGGTAGTGCCGGCCGATGGCAACGAGGTTGCCGATGGGCAAGGTTTCGGTGATCGGGTCGCTGCTCCAGGTCAGGGGCATGCGCCGCTCGGTGGGCTTGAAGTCTTCGACCCAGGTTTGCAGGGCACTGACCGGCAAGACATGGCGTTGGGTTGAGGGTGCCTGGTTGCCGGCTATCAGTTCGGCCATGTCCAGCTGGCGCATGTGCCGTTGGCGCAAGGCGGCTGAACTGGTGATGCGGGCGGTCATGGCGTTGGTCCACAGGTGCGGGCTGTAGCCGATCCACACTTCCCTGGCGGTATCGGGGCAGGTATCGGCCCACACCCAGCCCAGGGTGCGGCTGGACAGGTAGCGATCACGCCGGTGGTAGTCGTCCAGCCCGCGGTAGCGCAGTTCCTTGTAAAGGCCCGCGCCGACGTACTCGTGAATGACCAGTTTCTGGCCCAGGGCGCCTTGCATGAACACGTAGACATAGCCCGGGCGCAGCGCGCGCAGGGTGTAGGCAGAGTGTTGCAGTGGCCCGAAGCCTTGTTCGAGGTTGAAGCCTGCATCGGCATAGCGGCAGGCGGGCATATCGCCGGTGCGTGGCACGATGGCATAGCGCACCGGCAGGATGGGGATGCGTGCGCTACAGGCTGGGCCGGAGGTGGCGCTGCTGACGGAGGCGTCGTTCATGTACGCTTCCTTTTGACTGAATGTGCCGGGGCTTCTTCAAACGTTTCTGCGGGCGGTGGGGCTGCTCGAACATTGAACAGCCGGCAGATGCCGTACCAGCAGATGGCAAGCGTGATGTTGTAGGGGAACAGCACGGCCCAGAACGGCAGTTGCCAGTTCTTCTTGCCTTGCATTTCGCCGGGTTCGCCGGTTCGCCAGGGGACGTAGTGGCGCCAGGCTTCTGCCGGGGTCAGGCAGATCGCGTGCAGTGGCTTGTGCCACCAGTTAGGTTCGCCAGGTGGGGGAAGTTTGTCCGGGCCGTGCTCCATGAAGTGGCGGAGGTATTCCCAGACTTCGGCGACGTGCTTGACGCCGGGTTCGGTGGGTTCGTTGCTGTCGACCCATAGGCAGTCTTTCTGGTGGAGGCTACCGTCCTCTCGGCGAGGGGCGAAGGCGAGGGCATAGCTGGTGCTGAAGGATGAGCCGCCGTATTCGGTGCGTTTGAAAATTCCACCTCCCGTATTGCTCCATTCAAAAATTAATACCTTACTCAAGCGCTGGTAGTAGATTCTTTGGGTTGAACGGTTGAGGCAGAAACTTGATAAGCCTTTTATAAAGTAAATTCGATAGATCAGAAAAGGGGTGAATATGAAAGGTGCTGTTAAAAACAATAACAGCAATATAGTGTCTTCGGTATATAGGTCTGGGATGCTTGGGAGGAGGTAGGGGTAAAAACCAATCAGTAGTATGATCGTCATTGCACAGTATAATTTCCCCATAAATACGGAATCTGTTACCCATGGATTTCGCAGGCATAAGGTGTTTTTTGATACTTTTACCAGCTGCCCGCCAATGGCAGGTTCATGCCCGGACCCTGACGTTGAATTGAATATCCAGATGGTTGCCATGATCAGCGCTCAAGGCGGAAAGTTGACAGGATCTCATTGTCCTCATCCAACCCTTGATTGACGTTGTAGGCTAGATGCAGTGAGACATGATTTTGGGTGCCTAACGTGTTCTCGAAATGAAGAACTAAGCCAGCACCTGCAATGTGGCCGGTCGGGACGATTGGAAAAACGTCCATTCCTTGGTCGTTACGGAGGGCGCTCAAGCTTCCTGACCATTCACTTACTCCAAGTACGAAGCCAGGCAGCAGCACTGTGAACTCAACGGTTGGTTGAGGTGTGGCTACTTCGTTGCGAGTGATTGCTGTCCAGCTTGGCGGAGACCAGTGATTGTTATGATGCCATCTGGTGTCGACTTTAGTTATACCGAGTGATTGGGCCTGCTCGGCGGATAATAGTTTCGGTCCGTAATGCTCACTATGCCAAGCTTTGATTTCTGCTTGTAGCGAGGTGAAAGCAGGAAGTTTATTTTCATAGTTCAAGGTGATCTCAGGGCGCGCCTCCCCATCGTTGTTGCGATTACCGAAGACGCTACGTGCTGCCCAAAACTCAATTGGGCTGTGAAGTCGCTCATGTGCCTTGGCATGGAGGTAGAGACCTCCTGCAATGATTGCTGTTCCTACGAGAACAAGGGCAGCTGCGGCCCATCCGGCGAAGGGCACAACCGATGTAGCACCCGCAACAGCAAGTCCGGCTTCAAGGACGACAGCAGAGCCAATAGCCATGGTTAATCCGCCAGCAATTGTGTATTTACTGGCAGTAGAGTCACCGTTATTGAACTGGCGAAACCCCTTGGATCCATCAGAGAACAGACTAAATACTATTGCAGGATATCCTGCTAATCGCGCAAACAAGTTACTGCTTAAGAATTTTATAATCCCATTTCCAAAGGCCATCCCAGGGGCGGTTGAACTTAGCCTGAGCATCACTGCTTTCTGCGTTGCCCGCACGCTGACTAATGTCGCCGATGCAGCACCAATCACCCCGAAAATCGATGAAGCGAACCCCATGGTGTATTCCGGTGCATCGCTCTGCTGCAGGCTGTGGTAGGCGGTCTTGAGCGAAATCACGTTGAACCACAGCATTCCCGCATTCAATCCACCGCCACCGCCCGTCGTGAGTAACCCGAGAAAGTTGGGTTTAGCTCGCGCGGTGGTGGTCAGTTCGATTGACACCGTCCGGCTTCCCGAGATGCGTAGCTCTTTCATCTCTTCAACTTGCGCCATGCCGTTCTTCAGGTACTTCTCCACCTCCTGACTGAAAGGATTGTCCCGAATAGCCTGCTCTGTGATCTGGTAACGCGCTGCCAGCAGTCCCAGCGCTTTCTCGGCATTGGCCTCGCTCGCCGCCAACAACACTTGCCGACGCAGGCCATGACTGGCATCCCAGCGGGTCTGCCCACGCAGGCGCTTGAGCACCACGGTGGTGACCGACTGGGCGGTAAGGTCGGTGATGTCGGCCATGGCCGGAAAGCGACCCGCCAACCCTTCGATCACGTTATCGCTGGCGCCGAACAGGCTGCCGATCGAATCCGCCTTGTCCTTGAACGGGTTGAATGGCGCCAGGGCGGTGTACAGCGGGCTGTCGTGCTGGTCCAGCCACTGTTCGAGACGTTTGAGCCGCGGGTCCAGTTCTTCAGTGCCGGGCGCCGGCTGGCCCATCGACTGAATCAGCAACGCCAAGGATATTTCCAGGCCGCGGGCGGAAGTGATTTCGTCGCGGTCGTAGCAGGCCAGGGCCGCAGCCAGGCTGTAGGGGTTATCGACATGCTCGGGTTCGGCGGTCCCGAGCCAGGCGTCATGGTCGTGGCTGGCCTGCAAGGCCTGGTTGCGCAACGCGATGATCCGGCGTTCCAGTTCATCGCGCTCGGTGAGGAAGTGCCGGTACTTGGCGAGGTCGAGGCGCTGTGCCAGGCGGGCGCCGTTGGGTGAGTAGTCTTCGTGGGTGAGGGCCTGAAAACGTGACTCGGACGGCGACAGGGCGGGGCCGCGGCGCTCGGTGCCAAGCCGGAACTCGGCCAGTTCCGGTGAAGGGGCATCCGCCGGGTACAGGCTTTCCAGCGTCTTGTTCAGCAGCATGGCCACCAGGTTGCGGTGGTGGAAATCGTGGCTTTGCACGCTCAGCTGTTCGGCATCCAGTTTGTAGCACGCCGGTACGCGTTCCTGCTCGGGCCCTTGTGCCGGCTTCATGTGCTCCAGCTGTTCGGCGGGCATCAGGTCGCGCAGTTGATGCTGGTAGGCCGACACCGTCAGGCTCAGGTCCAGGGCCATGCCTTCGGCATCGGTGAGCGCCACCACTACCGGTACTTTCGGCTGGGTGTAGGGGTAGTGCCGGCCGATGGCAACGAGGTTGCCGATGGGCAAGGTTTCGGTGATCGGGTCGCTGCTCCAGGTCAGGGGCATGCGCCGCTCGGTGGGCTTGAAGTCTTCGACCCAGGTTTGCAGGGCACTGACCGGCAAGACATGGCGTTGGGTTGAGGGTGCCTGGTTGCCGGCTATCAGTTCGGCCATGTCCAGCTGGCGCATGTGCCGTTGGCGCAAGGCGGCTGAACTGGTGATGCGGGCGGTCATGGCGTTGGTCCACAGGTGCGGGCTGTAGCCGATCCACACTTCCCTGGCGGTATCGGGGCAGGTATCGGCCCACACCCAGCCCAGGGTGCGGCTGGACAGGTAGCGATCACGCCGGTGGTAGTCGTCCAGCCCGCGGTAGCGCAGTTCCTTGTAAAGGCCCGCGCCGACGTACTCGTGAATGACCAGTTTCTGGCCCAGGGCGCCTTGCATGAACACGTAGACATAGCCCGGGCGCAGCGCGCGCAGGGTGTAGGCAGAGTGTTGCAGTGGCCCGAAGCCTTGTTCGAGGTTGAAGCCTGCATCGGCATAGCGGCAGGCGGGCATATCGCCGGTGCGTGGCACGATGGCATAGCGCACCGGCAGGATGGGAATGCGTGCGCTACAGGCAGGGCCGGAGGTGGCGCTGCTGACGGAGGCGTCAGTCATGGGAGCTCCTTGCTCAGTGTCAAACTTTCTTGCTCACGAAATAAAAAATGGCCTGCTTTATTGCTGGTCAGCCTGTTGTTATCTATTTCGTGGGGATGTATTGAAGCGTTATTGACGTATATACCGCGGGTGTACCGTACCCTGGTTTTCTTGATGGGCTGTATGTTGTAGGAAAGTTCTTGTTTTGGGTTGCCACGGATAGGGCGTATCAAGTTTCAATGGCAAGACAATGCCTCGACTGCCGTTTTGAGTCGAGGTCGAAAGTGTAAGAGTATATTTGGGTGACTCGGATGTTGCTCAAGTGCTCCTCATGAAGGAGAAGCAGTGCGGATATATTTGTAAGAAAGGTCTTACTTTATAATTTGTCTATAAATATTTAGTTCTTGCACTTGGCCATCACCACCTGGCAAGTCTTCGGTGTGCCCCCTGACCGGCTTGCATAACGCACGCAGTTGTTCAGCGATTTCTGCCGGGCAATGCTCAGGGTATTGCCCCACGCGAGGCCGCCTTCGCCGGTGGTGGGGACCGCCTTGGCGAAGCAGTTGGAGCCTGTTGCGGGAGTCGCGTAGCGGGCCTTGCTGGTCTTGCTGGAGCAGCCGGCGGTGAGTGCCAGGCTGAAGGCGAGCAGGGTGGTCAGCGCCCAAGGTGTGTATGGGCGATTCGGTTTGTTGCTCATATGCTCTCCTTACTGAGGGGCGGGACGCTGTGATCGCAAGCAAGGTGCTGTCCACACTGTGGGAGCGGGTTTGTCGAGGCGGCGCACCGCCGCGAACACCGGCAAAGTCGGTGCCATTCACTGCGCAGGATATTGCATTCAAGCGAAGCGGTGAACGCTTGCATTGCACCAGATGCAGCGCAAGGCCTTGCACCACAGCAAGGCCTTGCGCCTTGGGGCAGGGGATCAGAACCGGTAGCTGAAGCTGGCTTCCAGCGTGCGCGGTGCACCCGGGGTGATCAGGTCCACCGAACCGTGCGCGGAGGCATAGTAGTCGCGGTCGAACACGTTCTTCAGGCGCAGCGCGGCGTCCCATTGCGGCACGCTGTACAGCAGCGCGGTGTCGAAGGTGGTGTAGCCCGGCATCACCACCACATTGTCGAGTGCGGTGTAGCGCTCGTCGACGTAGTTGGCGCCGGCAGCCACGCGCCATTCCGGGGTCAAGGTACGCACCAGCCAGACGTTGGCGCTGTTACGCGGTGTCAGGGTAGGGGTCTGGCCTTCGTTAGCCACGCCGTTGGTCTTGCTGTTGGACTTGGTGATCTCGGCATCCAGATAGGCATAGCCAGCGTAGATCTGCCACTTGTCGGTGAGCTGCCCGCTGACGGTGGCTTCGAAACCGTCGGTGCGTTGTTCGCCGGCCAGCACGGTCAGGTTGGGGTTGGCCGGGTCGGCCGTCTTCATGTTGGTGCGCTCGAGGCGGAATACCGCTGCGGTCACCGACAGGCGGCTGTCGAGCAGGTCCCACTTGGCGCCGAGTTCGTAGTTGGTGGTTTCTTCCGGCTCCAGGTGCTGGTTGGTCGGGCTGACCGCGAACACCTCGCCCGAAGGCTGGTAGCTGCGGCTGACCGAGACATAGTAGGACTGGATGTTATCCGGCTGGTAGACCAGGCCGGCACGTGGGCTCCAGGTCTTGTCGGTACGGTCGAGGTCGACGTTCTGCGCGCGGTCGTCGTCGTACTCCTGGCCAAAGATGTCATAACGCACACCGACCAAGGCCTTCCAGTGCTCATTCAGTTCGATCATGTCCTGCACATACAGGCCGGTGGTCTGCTGGAAGTTGGTGCCCTTGGACGACAGGTTGGCGCCGTGCTCCGGCACCGGCACCAGGGCGTCGCGGAACACCGGCACCTGGGCAACGTTGTTCTGGCTCAGCACCCGCTGGTGCTTGTCCTGGAAGCCTACTTCCACGCCATACAGCAAGTTGTGCTGCATACCGGCAAGCTGCGCCTGTTGCTTGAGTTCGGTCTGGTTGAACACACCGTACTCGTCTCGGGCCACGTTGCCACGGTTGAGCTTGACCAGCAGTTCGCCGTTGGGCGCGGTGACGAAGCGCGTCGGGCTGCTGTCGGCCAGGGTGTTGTTGCGGTCCAGGTCGTAGCGGTAATACCGGCTGGTGTTGGTCAGGGTGAAGTCGTCATTGATGCGGTAGTCCAGGCTTGCGGTCAGCGAGAACACTTCGCTGCGGGCGTAGTCCTGATCGGCATCGCCGGAGCCGAAGCGCTTGTCGCGATCCACATCCACCGGGCGGTTGCCCAGCGCCGGGATGCCGAAGTCGATCAGGCGCTTGTCGTACAGGTAGGTGGCGCCCAGGTTCAGTTCCAGGTCGTCGGAGAGGCGGAAGTAGGCCGACGGCGCGATGGCCTTGCGGTCGATGTAGCCATCGTCGCGGAAGGTGTCGCTGTCTTCGAAGGCACCGGTCACGCGGTAGGCCTGGTTGCTTTGCGGGTCTGCCCAGCCGGTGTCGAACTGGGTGCGGCGCTTGCCTTCGCTGTCGAAGCTCATGCCGACCTCGCGCTTGGGCGTGAAGCTCGGTTTCTTGCTGATGCTGTTGATCAGGCCGCCCGAAGAGCCACGGCCATAGAGCACGGCGGCAGGGCCCTTGATCACCTCGACCCGCTCGATGTTGGACAGGTCACGGAAGTACAGGGCGTCGTCGCGCACGCCGTCGATGTACATGTCGCCAATGGCGCTGAAGCCGCGAATGGTCACCTGGTCGCGCTGGCCGTCGCCGTTGGACAGACCGATGCCGGGCACATTCTTCAGCACGTCCTCCATGGACTGCGCACCCTGGTCCTTGATTACGCTTTCGGGCACGACGTTGACGGTTTGCGGGATGTCGCGCAGCGGGGCGTCGATCTTCATGGCGCTGCGACTTTCGCTGGCCTTGTAGCTTTGCTGCTCGTAGGCGCTGGTGACGGCAGTGGCGGGCAAGGCGAGGGAACCCTGCGATTCAGGTTGGACAGCCGCGTGAACAGCAGGCACAACCAGCAGACCCAGCATGGAAATGGATGCTGGGGCAACGGACTTTTTTGCCATTACAAATGACTCTTTGTTGTATTTGAGGTAACGAATAGTAATGATTTGTAAATGTAAAGCAAGTGTAAAGAATTCGCATTTGCTTTTGCAAGGTGGCGGCCCGGCAATGTGGCAGCCAAGGGCTATGCTTGTTGGCGCGTGAACATTTCACGCACCGATCCGGTCTTGATTACATGGAAGCAGGCCTATGAATCCAATTCGCTCTCTCGCTCGTGCTGTTGCCCTTGCCACCCTGGCGTCTACCGCCAGCTTCATGGTGCAGGCTGCCGGTATTCCCATTGGCAGCGAGGCGCTGGAAAGCCACGTCACCACGCAGGTCACGGCCATCGACCTGGCCAGCCGCCAGGTCACGGTGAAAGGCCCCGACGACAAGAAGGATGTGACCTTCCAGCTCACGGAAAAGGCCAAGGCGCTGCCCAACCTCAAGGTGGGTGACCAGGTCGACATCTACGTGACCCGTGCGGTGGCCTATGTGCTGAATCCCGAAGTAGGCGGGGCGCCGAAGGCGACTGAAGAGTCCGGCACCATCCGCGCCACTGCGGACAACCCCAACCCGGGCGGCGAAGCGTTCCGCCAGGTCAAGGTGACCTCGCAGATCAAGAAGATCGACCTCAAGGCGCATGAGGTGAGCCTGCTGCCACCGGAGGGCAAGCTGCAGGTGGTCAAGGTCGAGAACCCTGACCTGCAGGCACGCATGAAGAACCTCAAGGTCGGCCAGACGGTCGACGCGATCTACACCGAAGTGCTGCGCGTCGAAACCTCGCGCTGACCATTCATTGGGGCAGGCTACGGGTTGCCCGCGTATGGATCCGCCGTGATGCCTTGCATGACGGCGGATGTCGTTCGAACAGCTGGATCACCCAGTCGGGCCGAGTCTTGCTGGCATCGTTGAGCCAATTGGCAACCGAGTCCTGGGCATACTTGTCGGTTTCGGCCAGGCGGGGCACCAGCAGTGGCTCGGCCGCTTCCGGCATCAGCTTGAGCGCGGCGATGTGCTCGCACCAGACGCCACGCGGGCGCAGTACCTCGATGCAGAAGCGTCGTACCAGTGGGTTGCTGTCGCCGGCATGCCGTGCGAGCAGGGCAAGGGCGCTGTCCAGTTCCCGAGCCAGGTGAGGGCGCAGGGCCATCCAGGCCCATTCGCGCACGCCAAAATGTTCATCGCGGGCAAAACGCAGCTGGGCCAGCAAAGCGGACTCGAGATCGAGCGTGCGCGACAGGTACGCCTGGGCGAAGGCCGCCCAGCTGCGCACCGTATCGGCGCTGTGTGCGCTGCATCGCTCGAACACCTGCTGGCGCTGGGGCGCAGGGGCTGGTTCCAGCCATTGCCCGAGGGTAAGCCCGATGGCCGCGATTTTCTTCGACAGGCCCAGCGAGCGTGTTGCTTCGGCACAGGTAGCCAACGGTCCGATCAGTGTGTCGGGCAGTTGGCCTGCCAATGCCCCGACCAGGGTCGTTTGATCCACTGCCAGGCACTCGGCCAGGTTGCGGGTGGGCAACTGTCCATGGTCGATCAGGGTTGTGCGTTCATCTGTCATCGAATGTGCTCCATCACATACGGTTCTGGTCTGGTTTCAGCCGGCCCCCCGTCGGCTTGGGCTTCTGGGGGCGTGACTGGGCAGCATCCTAGCCGACTCGGCAGGAGCCGCATGCATGGTATCCATGTAGCGAATAGTGTGGGTGCACACTTTCGATTTCCATAGATAGAGAGAATTTGTCGATCATGGTCTGAACATTTGTCGAGAACGAGAATTGCCATGCCCAGCAAAACCCTGTGCCTGCTAGCGCTTCCCTTTGCCCTGGCGTTGCTTGCCGGTGCCGTGCTGCCATTCCAGGCTGCGGGTAATGCCGCCGTCGGCCGGGCGCTGGGGCATTGGTTGTGGGGCGCGTTCACGTCGTTGACGGTAAGTTCGCTGGTGGTGATCGCTGCACTGCTGATCCTCAGGGTGCCGGCGCCGGACATGGGCAAGGCCTTGCAGGGGCCTTGGTGGTTGTGGGTAGGGGGTGTGCTGGGGGCGCTGTACGTAGCCGGTGCCGCTGCGCTTACCCCTAAGCTGGGTGCGGCGGGGTTCCTGGTGCTGGTGGTGGCGGGGCAGATCATCACGGCGGTGGTCGCCGACCACTTCGGGGTGATGGGACTAGGGGGCAAACCGCTCAACCTGGCCAGGCTGGCGGGCGTGGTGCTGATCCTGTGTGGCGTGCTGCTGGTGCAAGGCAGCTGGGCGGCGGGCACGCCGGCCAGTGCCGCGGCCGTGGTGAGACAGCCGGAGGGTTGATCAACGTGTCGGCTGGCTGCAGGCCCATACGGTTTCACGCAGCCAGCGATGCCCGGGGTCGCTGTCCTTGCGGCTGTGCCAGGCCTGCTGGTAGTCGAACGAAGGGATCGCCAGCGGCGGCTCGAACTGGCGCAATGCAGGGTGCTGGTGTAGGGAACCTACGGCGCGGCTGGCCACGGTCAGGATCAGGTCAGTGCCAGCCAGCACCTCGACCGCCGCGCTCCAGTGCGGCAAGGCCAGGGCAATCCGCCGGCGCAGGCCTTGGGCGGCCAGGGCGCGCTCGATTTCGTCAAAGGCATCCGGGCGCATGGCCATCAGCACATGCGGGCGGGCCACCCAGTCGGCCAGGGCCAGGCCACCGCTGGCCGGCAGGACCTGGCGATCGGCAACGCTGATGAAGTTGTCGGCGAACAGTGCTTGGGCGGTGATGGCCTGGGGCAGTTCGGGGAAGATGCCCAGGGCCAGGTCCAGTTCACCGTCGAGCAGCTGGGCCAGCATGGTTTCGCGGCTGGCCTGGCTGATGGCCAGGTCCACCCCGGGCGCGACCTGGCGCAGGTGGCGCAGCAGGGGTGGCAGGATGATCCGTGAGGAGTAGTCGGACAGCGAGAGCCTGAAGCGACGTTGGGACTTCGCCGGTTCGAACTGTGGGGCGGCCAGCAGGCCGTTGAGGTTGCCCAGGGCGTCCTGCAGCGGCTTGGCCAGCGATTGGGCGCGGGCGGTCAAGGCCATGCGGCCGTTCTGGCGCACCAGCAAAGGGTCGTCGAAGTGCTTGCGCAGCTGCGCAAGGGCGTGGCTTACCGCGGGTTGGCTGCGGTGCAGGCGCAGGGCGGCGCGGGTCACGTGCTTTTCGCTCAGCAGCGCGTGCAGGGCGAGCAGCAGGTTGAGGTCGATCTTGCGTAGTTCATCCATGGTACGAATGGTCTTGGTCATCTCTGACGGTTTCGATCAGCTTAACAAATAACCGAGGCTGACGCGTTTCGGCGCGCGCAGAGGGTCCTGCTGACCTTGACTGTATTGCCGTCGGCGATGGGGTACATGGCGTGCAGGTGGGCGACCGGGTCGCCTATGCAATGGGCCCGGTTGGCGGTTACGCCAGCGGCCGCCTGTACCCGGCTGAGCGCCTGGTCAAGCTACCGCCGCAGCTGGATGAGCAGGCCGCCGCCGCCGTGCTGGCGGCGGTCGCCGAGGGTATCATCCAGCCTCGGGTCTGGCGTCGCTACCCGCTGGCCGAAGCGGCCAGGGTCCACGGGGACCTGGAGCAAGGGTTGTCGGAGGGCGCGCTGGTCCTTACTGCCTGACTCCTGACCCTACTGCCTTGTGCCGAGCCTTGCCATGGATGCCTTCGACAGCCGCCGCACCACCCCACGGTGCTGTCCAAGCGCCTGAGAGCACTGGAGGCGCGCCTGGGCATTCGCCTGGTGGAGCGCAGTACGCGGCAGCTGCGCTTTACCGATGAAGGCGAGCGGCTGGTGGCCAGGTGCGCGAGGCCAACCGGCTGATCGCCGAGGCGGAACAGGAAGCGGCCGAAGGGGCGGCGACGGTACGTGGGCGCCTGCGCCTGGCGGAGTGTCAAGGTTGCCGGCAGCTTGCGCAGTAATGACAACGAAGCCCTGCTGGAGGCGACGCGCCGTGGCGTGGGTATTCTGGCCGGAGGAGACTGGCTGATGGGTGAAGACCTCGCCGCCGGGCGCTTGGTGCGGTTGCTGCCGCAATGGCAGCTGAATGTGGCGGCAGGCATCTACCTGGTACGGCCGACCGCGCGCCTCAACACCGCCGCCCTGGGGCCTTCAAGGCGTGGCTGGAAGCACGCTTCGAGGCCGGTGCGCCCTGGCGGCTTTGACACAAGGCCGCTCTCTGGGAACAGCACATAATTCATTGATTTGGCACGCCCTCTGTGGGAGCGGGCATCCCAAAGGGCTGGGCGACCTCCTGCAGCGCGTTATCGCCTTGCTACCGCATGCTGCACGCACTGCTCGTAATAGGTCTGCTTGATCGCTGCAGGTTTGAGCCGCGAGCGGCTGTTATAGGTCTGCTCGGTAATACCGAAGGCGGTCATGCGCATCCACGGTTTGGGAAATTTGCGCACCTGCAGCTTCTTGCGCGTGGCATACAAGGTTACCCCGGAAAGCTTGGCCTGCTGGGCCTCTGCGGCTATCTGCGCGCCCCAGCCGCAGGTGTGGCGATCGTTCTGGCTCAACGCCCGTGCCTGGGCGCCGAAAGCGAGCGTGGCCAGCAGGCAGCCGGCCATCGTTGCTAGAAGTACTCGCATGTTGCTGTCCTAAGCATCTGAAGGAAAACGAAGTTTGCCTTCGCTTGAAGACGCTGGGGGCCAGCAATTTGCCGTCAGGTTGTGGCCATGGGCAACGGGCTGGAGACGGGTGTGCGCAGGCTGGTCCAGGCCAGGCTGGCGACCCAGATCACCGATACACCGTAGTTCAGGCGCTGGTACAGGCCGAACAACTGGCCGTTTTGTGCGGCGTGCCCCATGAGCGCGACGGTGATGATCGCCAGTACCACGCAGGCCAGGGAAAACAGCGCCAGTGCCCAGGACCCGGCAATGCGATTGCCCAGCCAGGCCCACAGGGCACTGGCCAGGGTAAGCGAGAAGAACATCAGCAGGCCGGACAGGTTGTGCAGTTGTTGTGACCGGGAAGGCTGTGCCGGTGCGCAACCTTGGTCGCAGGGAAACCAGCCGGTGCCCAGGCTGCCCAGGCCATGCAGCAGCACCAACGCCGCACTCAGCAACGCCAGCTTCGAGCCACGCCAACGTCGTGCCAGGCCCCAGGCAAACAGCGCAAACAGTATGGCGAGGGGGAAGTTATTGACCAGCGGCGACCAATTCTGGGTCGGCGAACCGACGGCGCCGAGCTGGCTCATGGCCTGTTGCAGGTGGTTGTAGCCGGGGTAGGCTTGGGCGGTGAACCATACGCCTGCCAGCAGCCAAAGGGGGATCAGCAGGCCGCTGGAGAGCAACAGGCGTTCGAGGGGTTTCATGCTGTGGTTTCCTTCCATGGATGAGCGTGAAACCGCACAGTACAGGCTTGCGCCTGCGTGGGGCCAGTATTTCCAGTGTTTTTTCAGTGCTGGGGAGTCGTCTGCGGACACTTACAAATACCGCATTGCGTATCGCCCCGGCGACGCCGGTACAGCCAAAAGAAAGCCCCGCCATGCGCGGGGCTTTGCTGTTTCAGGCAATCAGTCAGATCGCGCCGTCACGCAGTGCCTCGGGCAACAGCGCCTGCGGGTGGTTCTGGTAGCACACCGGGCCCAGGAAGCGGTCGATGGCCAGGGTGCCGACCGACGTGCCGCGTGCATCCGAGGTGGCCGGGTAAGGTCCAGCGTGCACCATCGCATCACACACCTCGACACCGCTCGGGCAGACTTGCTGCGATCAGTCATCGTATCTCTTGGTGGGGTAGGAAAAAACGATCGCGGAGACAGGCACAAGCCCGCCGCCCGTTTCCACGGGAAGTGTTCTGGGACCAGCAGAGGGTGACCGGGGAAAACGGGGGCGGCCTTGCGCCGCCCCGCGATCAAAGCAGAGGAAACTGAAGATCAGGCAGCATGCTGGCGCTTGATCTGCGCCTTGCGTACCTGGGCCCGGCAAGCGTCGCCGAAAGCCTGGAAGATCTTGACCGAATCCGGGTTCTTCGCCGCTTGCCACTCCGGGTGCCACTGCACGGCGAACAGGAACGGCGAAATGCTCGGGGCATGGATCGCCTCGACCAGGCCGTCTTCGGCATGGGCGATGGCCTCGATGCCGGCGCCGAGCTTGTGCAGGCCCTGGCCATGCAGCGAGTTGACGCGAATCTCGTCGGTACCCAGGGTGTCACGCAACCAGCTGTCCGGCTTGATCTTCACGCCGTGCACCTGGGCGTATTGCACCTCGACCGGGTCTTCCGGGTTTTCCCGGTGGTCGTTGAAGCCAGGCTCGGCGTACACCTTCTGGTAGATGTCGCCACCCAGGGCCACGTTGATTTCCTGCATGCCACGGCAGATGCCGAAGATTGGCAGGCCACGCTTGATCGCCGCCTTGACCAGCGGGATGTCGAACAGGTCGCGGTTCTTGTCCTGGCCTTTGCCGGGGGTCTCGTTCTCCTGGCCGTACAGGGCCGGGTCGATGTTGCTGCCGGCGCCGGTCAGGTACACGCCGTCGGCCATGTCCAGATAGGTCTCGAGGTCCTCGATGCCGCAGCAGGTGGGCACCAGCACCGGGACGCAATCGGAAAACTCGACCAGCGGGGTGATGTATTTGTGGGTCATGACCTGGTAGTCATGGCCTTTGCGCTCTTGGCTGCCCATGGTCATCAGGACGACGGGTTTGCGCAGGGAGGGTTGCTTGTTGCCAATGTTGCTGTTGGACATATGTCACCTTGGGACAGGTTCGGCCTGTCGTTGTTGTGCAGGTGCACGGCGCGGGGCCCTGGGTGCAACCTGTAGCCCCGAGCACTGCCGGCTCGTCGGAGGCGACGATTCCGGTCGGGGCTTGTAGATAGCTTGCCAGAGCCGTTCGATATGTCAAACGACCGGGGAGGGCTTTGGGGTGGGGAATGCGCCGGTTTTGGGGGCTGAAACTGATGCGGGCCTGCTGCGGCGTGGGTTTGGCGGGGGTTGTGGTCAATAATATTTAACGATGCAGTTGGGTCTTTGCAGCGGTGCAATGAAGGTGTCGCCTGTACCGGCCTCTTCGCGGGCTCGCCCGCTCCCACAGGTTCACCACAGGTCCCGAAGGCCGAGGTGATCCTGTGGGAGCGGGCGAGCCCGCGAAGAGGCCGGTACAGGTGTCAGTGCAGTATCTGCGCCAGGAACCCCTTGGCACGCTCGGTACGCGGCTGGTTGAAGAACACCTGCGGCGGGCTGTCTTCGATGATCTGCCCGCCTTCCAGGAACAGCACCCGCTCGGCCACCTGCCGGGCAAAACCCATTTCATGGGTGACGCAGAGCATGGTCATGCCGGTGCCGGCCAGTTGCACCAGCACATCCAGCACTTCGGCGACCATCTCCGGGTCCAGCGCCGAAGTAGGCTCGTCAAACAGCATGATCCGCGGCTTCATGCACAGCGCGCGGGCAATCGCCACGCGCTGCTGCTGGCCGCCAGACAACTGGCTGGGGTATTTGTGCGCCTGGCTTTCGATACCAACCTTCTTCAGGTACATGCGCGCCCGCTCTTCGGCGTCCTTGCGCGACAACCCGCGCACGCTGGTGGGGGCCAGCAGGCAGTTGTCCAGCACGCTCATGTGCGGGAACAGGTTGAAGTGCTGGAACACCATGCCGATGTCGCTGCGCACCTGCGCCGCTTCGCGGGTGGTGGCCGCCAGGTCGATGCCATCCACCTTGATGCTGCCCTGCTGGGCCACTTCCAGGCGGTTGATGCAGCGGATCAGGGTCGACTTGCCCGAGCCGGACGGCCCGCACAGCACGATGCGTTCGCCTTCGCGCACCTGCAGGTCGATGTCACGCAGCACGTGGAAGGCGCCGTAGTGCTTGTTCAGGCCTTCGATGCGGATCAGCACCGGGCGCGGGTCGGGTTCGGGGGCAAGGGTGGCAAGGCTCAATGGTGCGGTCATCTTGTTGTTCTCCCGCAGGGGTTCAGTCGAATCGGGTCGCGCTGTAGGGCGCGGGGTCGGTGAAGGGGCGTTCGCCGGTGACCAGCTCGGCCACCAGCCGGCCGCTGACCGGGCCAAGGGTGAGGCCGTGGTGGGCGTGGCCGAAGTTGAACCACAGCCCCGGGTGGCGCGGCGCCGGGCCGATCACCGGGCGCATGTCCGGCAGGCATGGGCGACGGCCCAGCCAGGGGGTATCGTCCAGACGCTCGCCCAGGGCCGGGAACAGCTTGCGCGCCAGGGCTTCGCAACGGCCCAGCTGGATCTGGTTGCCCGGCGCGCTGCTGGCGTCGAACTCGATGCCGGTGGTCAGGCGCACGCCACGGGCCATTGGTGCCAGCACGTAGCCGCCCTGGGTGTCGCAGATGGAATGCTCCAGTTGCGCGCCGTCACGGGTGCTGTAGTGCATGTGGTAGCCACGCTTGATCGCCAGCGGGATCTGGTAGCCCAGGCCGCTGAACAGGTCGGCCGATTGCGGGCCGAGGCAGGCCACCACCTCGTTGGCGGTGATCGGGCCGCGGCGGCTGTCTACCTGCCATTGGCCGTCGACCTGGCGCAGGCTGCGCGCATCGCCATGCAGGAACTGCCCGCCGCGTTGCATGAACAGGGTGGCGTAGCCACGAGTGAGGGCGCCGGGGTTGTTCACGGTCTTGGGGTCGAGCCAGTGGATGCCACCGACCACGCTGGCGTCCAGCTGATGTTCGCGGGCCTGCAACTGCCCGCATTCGAGGATTTCGAACTGCAGGCCATATCGGCTCAGGCCCTTGGCGTCGGCCTTGGCCTGCTCGAACAGCGCCGGGTCGCGGAACACTTCGATCCAGCCTTTGGCCTGCACCAGCGCTTCCAGGCCAGCGGCAGCGATCAGGGCGTCGTGTTCTTCGACGCAGCGCTGCACCAGCGGCAGCATGTCGGCAGCGGCCCCGGCCAGGCGCCCGGGGGCCGACTGGCGCCAATAGCGCCACAGCCAGGGGGCGGCCTTGGGCAGGTGCAGCAGGCTGTAGCGCACATCGGGCTGGCGGTTCAGGCCGTAGCGCAGCAGCGCGCCCAGTTGCCGGGGGAAGGCATAGGGGATCACGCTGGAACGCTCGATCAGCCCGGCGTTGCCGTGGCTGGTGCCGCTGCCTGGTTCGTCGCGGTCGATCAGGATCACCTGGCGCCCGCGGGCCTGCAGGTGCAGCGCGGTGCTGACGCCGACGATGCCGGCGCCGAGGACAAGGGTCTGGCAATGCATGGAACGTATCCTTCGGTCAGTTCAGGTGGCGGCCCAGGCGGGCTTCCAGGTGTTTCAGCAGGCGCCGCACCAGTTCGACAATCAGCAGGTAGAGCACAGCGGCCCACAGGTAGATCTGGAAGTCGAAACTGCGCGAGAAGGCCAGTTTGGTCACGCCCATCAGGTCGTAGATGGTCACCAGCGAGGCGATCGCGCTGGCCTTGATCATCAGGATCAGTTCGTTGCCCAGCGGGCCGATGGCCACCAGCAGCGACTGTGGCAGGATCACCTTGAAGAAGGTGGTCGAGCGCTTCAGGTTCAACGCCCGCGCCGCCTCATGCTGGCCGGGGGCGACGGCCATCAGGCTGCCGCGGAAGATCTCGGCCTGGTAGGCGGCGGTGTTCAGGGTGAACGCCAGCAGGGTGCAGAACCACGCTTCGCGGAAGAACCACCACAGGCCGACGTCCTGCCAGAAGCCCTTGAGCGAACCCAGGCCGTAATACAGCAGGAACAGCTGGGCCAGCAGCGGCGAGCCGCGGAAGAAGTACACGTAGCCGGCGGCCATGCGCTGCAGCAGCAGGCTGCGCGACATGCGCGCCAGGGCCAGCAACAGGCCGAGCACGGCACCCAGGCTGAAGGAAATCGCCACCAGTTTGGCGGTTACCAGCAGGCCATCGAGGAAGCGCGGGCCGTAGCGGTCCAGCAGGTCGGGGTCGAGGACCAGCGCCAGCAGTTGTTCGAAGCTCATGCGCGTGCTCCTTGCAGGTGGCGGTTGCTGCGCCGTTCGATGAAGGCGAACACACGCCCGGAAATGGCGGCGAACAGCAGGTAGCCCAGGCAGGCGACGCCATAGAAGAACATCGGCTCCTTGGTCACGCTGACCGCCAGGTTGGTCTGGCGCATCAGGTCGACCAGCGAGATGGTGGATACCAGCGAGGTGTCCTTGAGCAGCGACAGCCAGTTGTTGGACAGGCCGGGCAGGGCGATGCGGGTCAGTTGCGGCAGCAGCACCTTGAAGAAGCCGGTGCGCTTGCTCAGGCCCAGCGCCGAGCAGGCTTCCAGCTGGCCCTTGGGCAGGGTCTTGAAGGCTGCCAGCCAGATTTCGCTGGAGAACGCGGCGAACACCAGGCTGAAGGCGATCATTGCGGCGAGGAAGGTATTGATCAGGAACTCGCCCTGGTAGCCCATGGCCGCGAGGATCTTCTGCGCGGCGATCTGGCAGCCGTAATAGATGATCAGCAGTGTCAGCAGTTCGGGCAGGCCGCGGAACACGGTGGAGAAGGTGGTGGCCCAGGCCCGCGGCAAGCGCTTGCGCGAGCGTGCGGCAAGGGCGACCACCAGACCCAGTGGCAGGCCGATGGGCAGGCAGGCCAGGGCCAGGGAAACGGTGACCAGCGCGCCGGCCAGCAGCGCCTGGCCCCAGCCTCCGCTGGCGAAGGACAGCAAGGACAATTGATCGAGCATGACAAACCCCTTGGGCGGGTAGTGCGATCTCTGTGGGAGCGGCTTTGCGTCGCGCAAGGGCTGCGTAGCGGCCCCAGGATTCATGCAACTGCACAGATTGCCGGGGCCGCTGTGCGGCCCTTTCGCGACGCTAGGCCGCTCCCACAGGGGTTGCGCAAAACTTCCTGAAGATCAGTTGTAGATATCGAAAGCGAAATACTTGCTGGCGATCTTCTGGTAGGTGCCGTTGGCCACGATCTGTTGCAGCGCAACGTTCAGGCGCTGGCGCAGGGCTTCGTCGTCCTTGCGCACGGCAATGGCAGCATCGGCCTTGGTGTCGGCCACGTCGCCAAGGATCTTGCAGCAGTCCCCGCCATTCTTGGTCATCCACTCGTGCAGCGGGAATTTGTCGGCAATCACGCCATCCAGGCGGCCCGCGGCCAGGTCGGCGTTGGCTTCGTCCATGGTCGGGTACAGTTTCACGTCGGCACCGGCCTTGGCGTAAACGTCTTCGGCGTAGATGGCCTGGGTGGACGACGACTGAGCGCCAACGGTGTAGCCGTCGAAGTTGGTCTGGGCGTCGTTGATCTTGCTGTCCTTGGCTACGGCAACGGTCAGCGGGGTGCGGTAGTAGTGGTCGGTGAAGGCGATTTTCTTGCGCCGTTCTTCGGTATTGATCATCGACGCGACCACTGCATCGTACTTGCGTGCCATCAGCGCCGGGATAATGCCTTCCCAGTCCTGGGCCACCAGTGTGCACTCGACTTTCATCTGCTCGCACAGGGCATGGGTGATGTCGACGTCGAAGCCGTGCAACTGGTTATTGGCGTCGACGTAGTTGAAGGGCGGGTAGGCGCCCTCGGTGGCGAAGCGCAGGGTTTCGGCACTGGCGGCACCCGACAGCAGCAGGGCGCACGCACCCACCAAGGCCATGGTCTTGTTCATCTCGCACCTCATTGCACTCTTGCTATTGTTGTTTTCCCGTCGACCACGAGGTGTAGCCGACGAATTCGTTATGTAGAGCGGCAGTTGCTTCCAAGCGTTTTTCAACATCCGGCCCGAGCTTCTTGCAGACCTCGTTGACCATCAGGTGCACCCACGACAGCATGGTCGAGGTGGACTCCCAGAACAGGTTGAACTCGGTGGGGATGCGGAACACCTCGTCGGCGTTGGCATCGGCCCAGTCACAGAAGGGGTCGGTCACCAGGGTGACCGCAATGCCAGCCTCGCGCGCCTTCTGGCACAACAGCAGGGCATGGCGGGAATAACGGCGGGCTTCGAACACCACCAGGGCGCTGTCTTCGGCGCGCCCCAGCAACACTTCGCCAAAGTGCCCGGCACTGATATCGACCAGTTGCACGCCGTCGCGCAGGTACTGCAGCAGGTGGCTCATGCACATGGCGATGCCGCGCTCGGTCTGGAAGCCGGCGATGAACACCCGGCGCTTGCTCGCCAGGCGTTGCGCAACGCTATGCCAGGCACTGCTCTGGCGATACTCGTGCACGCGCACCAGGGCGGCGATTTCCAGCTCCAGGCTGCCGGCGTTGTCGCTGGCGTCCTGGTTCTGGCGGTAATCTTGCAGGCGGTCACCCACTAACCACGGGCCATCGCCCAGGTCGTTCTGCAGGTCTTGCTTCAACGCCTTGAGGTGGGCATAACCCAAGGAGCGGCAGAAACGGCCGACGCTGGATTCGCTGACGCCCAGCTTGACGGCAATGCTGGCCGAAGTCTGGAACGGCAGTTCATGGAGGTTGGCAAGCATGTAGCTGGCGATCTTGCGGCCCGAAGCAGCGGCCCCTTCCAGGCTGTTTTCCAGGCGTTGCTTGATCGGTTGGCTCATGCTGCGGCTCCAGGGGTCAGGCTTGCGAAAGAAAATGGCTGTTTTCTGTCATCAAGTCAACATTTGACAGATAGCTGTCACATGCAGGAAAGTTTTTGTCGTTGCAACGCTGTAGCCATTCCAATTCCAACAAGGAGCTTCAGATGTCCGCACCTTCCACCAGCACCGTCGTGCGTGTGCCTTTTACCGAGCTGCAGGGCTTGTTGCAGAGCATCTTCCAGCGCCATGGCTGCAGCGAAAGCGTGGCCCGGGTGCTGGCCCACAACTGTGCCAGCGCCCAGCGCGATGGTGCCCATAGCCATGGGGTATTCCGCATGCCCGGCTATGTCTCGACCCTGGCCAGCGGTTGGGTCGATGGCCAGGCCGCGCCGAAGGTCAGCGACGTGGCGCCCGGTTATGTTCGCGTCGATGCCGCAGGCGGCTTCGCCCAGCCGGCGCTGGCGGCGGCCCGTGAACTTCTGGTGGCGAAGGCGCGTAATGCTGGCATCGCCGTGCTGGCGATCCACAACTCGCACCACTTCGCTGCGCTGTGGCCGGATGTGGAGCCATTCGCCGACGAAGGCCTGGTAGCCCTGAGCGTGGTCAACAGCATGACCTGCGTGGTGCCGCACGGTGCCCGCAAGCCGCTGTTCGGCACCAACCCCATCGCCTTTGCCGCACCCTGCGCGGAACATGACCCGATCGTCTTCGACATGGCCACCAGCGCCATGGCCCATGGCGACGTGCAGATTGCCGCGCGCGCTGGCCAGCAATTGCCGGAGGGCATGGGGGTGGATGCCAATGGTGAGCCGACCACCGACCCCAAGGCGATTCTGGAAGGCGGCGCCTTGCTGCCATTTGGCGGGCACAAGGGCTCGGCCCTGTCGATGATGGTCGAATTGCTGGCGGCGGCGCTGACCGGCGGGCATTTCTCCTGGGAGTTCGACTGGTCGGGGCACCCGGGGGCGAAGACGCCGTGGACCGGGCAGTTGATCATCGTCATCGACCCGAGCAAGGCCGAGGGCGAGCGGTTTGCCCAGCGCAGCCGCGAACTGGTCGAGCAGATGCAGGCGGTGGGGCTTACGCGCATGCCCGGCGAGCGGCGTTATCGCGAGCGCGAGGTGGCCGAGGAGGAGGGGGTGGCGGTGACCGAGCAGGAGTTGCAAGGCCTGAAAGAGCTGCTTGGCTGACCCGAACCATTCGCGGGTAAACCCGCTCCCACAGGGTTATCACAGGTTTTGAAAATTGTGCATGACCTGTGGCAGCGGGTTTACCCGCGAAGAATCCAGCACCAATCCTCAGCCATGCAATGTTGCATAGACAACCTTGCACAATAGTTGATGTTCCTGAGCCCGCACTCCGGGTATGCTCAGGGCTGCATTTTCGAACTGTCCTGATCCAAGGAGCTGCACGCTGTGTTCAAACATGTCGATGCCTATGCCGGCGACCCGATCCTCTCGTTGATGGAAACCTTCAAGGCCGACCCGCGCGCCGACAAGGTCAACCTGAGTATCGGCCTGTACTACGATGAGGCCGGCGTGGTGCCGCAACTGGCGGCTGTGGATGCGGTGGAAAAACGCATCGCCGGCCAGGACCACGAAGCCTCGCTGTACCTGCCGATGGAAGGCCTGGCCAGCTACCGCCAGGCGATCCAGGCGCTGCTGTTCGGTGCCGATCACCCGGCCGTGACCGGCGGGCGCGTGGCCACCGTGCAGACCGTGGGTGGCTCCGGCGCCCTGAAAGTCGGTGCCGACTTCCTCAAGCGCTACTTCCCGCAGTCCGAAGTCTGGGTCAGCAATCCGACCTGGGACAACCACCGCGCCATCTTCGAAGGCGCCGGTTTCAAGGTGCACACCTACCCGTACTTCGACCAGGCCACCCGTGGCGTGGACTTCGATGGCATGCTGGCCACCCTGCAGACCCTGCCGGCCAACAGCGTGGTGCTGCTGCACCCGTGCTGCCACAACCCCACCGGTGCCGACCTGGAACAGCACCAGTGGCAACAAGTGGTTGAAGTGGTCAAGGCACGCCAACTGATCCCGTTCCTCGACATCGCCTACCAGGGCTTTGCCGAAGGCCTGGTGGAAGACGCCTACGCCATCCGCGAAATGGCCCGCGCCGGTGTGCCGTGCCTGGTCAGCAACTCGTTCTCGAAGATCTTCTCGCTGTACGGCGAGCGGGTCGGTGGCCTGTCGGTGGTCTGTGACGATGATGCCACTGCCCAGAGCGTGCTCGGCCAGCTCAAGGCTACCGTGCGCCGCAACTACTCCAGCCCGCCCAACTTCGGCGCCCAGCTGGTCGCTGGCGTGCTGAGCGATGCCGCCCTCAATGCCCAGTGGGCCGAGGAAGTCGAAGTGATGCGCAAGCGTATCCTCGACATGCGCCAGGCGCTGGTCGATGCCCTGGCCGTGCTGCTGCCGGGCCAGGACTTCCAGTTCTTCCTGCGCCAGCGCGGCATGTTCAGCTACACCGGCTTCAGCGTCGAGCAGGTGCGTCGCCTGCGTGACGAGTTCGGCGTGTACCTGATCGACAGCGGCCGCGTATGCATGTCCGGCCTGCGCCCGGCCAACCTGCAACGGGTTGCCGAAGCCTTCGCCGCCGTCCAGAAGTAACACCCACGGGGCCGCGGCCTTTGTGGCAGTGTGGCCTTTGTGGGAGCGGCCTTGTGTCGCGAAAGGGGGGGCGCAGCGCCCCCGGCGTTTGCAGCTTCGCCGCGAATATTGCCGGGGTAGCTTTGCGGCCCTTTCGCGACACAAGGCCGCTCCCACACCTCCCAAATCCCCCCTGCAGTCCACCGGCATAACCCGCTTGTAAAGACAAGTGCAACCGCTCCTCGGAAAAGGGCTTCGCAAGTGCAACCTTTCCGTGCACAATCGCGCTCCCTTTTTCGGTTGAGTTGGGCGAAACGTCTATTTCGCCATTCTCAGCCTGTTGCAGTCTTGCGAGTGGAGCTTCACCCGGAATGAATGAGCAGGCCCCAAGCGTTGAACAACGCTTTGCAGAATCGACCCCCGCCACCCTCGGCAGCTGGTCGCGTCACGACACCACCTGGATGCTGGGCCTGTTCGGCACAGCGATCGGCGCCGGAACCCTGTTCCTGCCGATCAACGCCGGCCTCGGCGGCTTCTGGCCGCTGCTGATCCTGGCCATATTGGCCTTCCCAATGACCTATTTCGCTCACCGCGGGCTGACCCGTTTCGTCCTTTCCGGGCGCGATGGCGGCGATATCACCGAAGTGGTCAAGGAGCACTTCGGCATCACCGCCGGCGCCTCGATCACGGTGCTGTACTTCTTCGCGATCTTCCCGATCCTGCTTATCTATAGCGTGGCGCTGACCAACACCGTGTCCAGCTTCCTGGAGCACCAGTTGCACATGCAGCCGCCGCCACGGGCCATCCTGTCGTTCGTGCTGATCCTCGGCCTGCTGGCCATCGTGCGCTGCGGGGAGCAGGCCACGGTCAAGGTCATGAGCCTGCTGGTCTACCCGTTCATCGTTGCCCTGGCGTTGCTGGGCCTTTACCTGGTGCCGCACTGGACCGGTGGCATTCTCGACAGCGCCGCCCAGGTGCCGCCGGCCTCGGCTTTCCTGCACACCCTGTGGCTGGCGATTCCGGTGATGGTGTTCTCGTTCAACCACTCGCCGATCATCTCCGCCTTTGCCGTCGACCAGAAGCGCCGCTACGGCGAGCATGCCGATGAGCGTAGCGGCCAGATCCTGCGCCGAGCCCACCTGCTGATGGTGGTGATGGTGCTGTTCTTCGTGTTCAGCTGCGTGCTCACCCTGAGCAGCGCCCAGCTGGCCGAGGCCAAGGCGCAGAACCTGTCGATCCTGTCGTACCTGGCCAACCACTTCAGCAACCCGACCATCGCGTTCGCTGCGCCACTGATTGCCTTCGTGGCCATCGCCAAGTCGTTCCTCGGCCACTACATCGGCGCCAGCGAAGGCCTCAAGGGCATCATCACCAAGGCCGGCGCTCGCCCGGGTGCCAAGGCCCTGGATCGCGTGGTTGCTGCGCTGATGCTGGTAGTGTGCTGGATTGTCGCCACCCTCAACCCGAGCATCCTCGGCATGATCGAGTCGCTCGGCGGCCCGATCCTCGCGGTGCTGCTGTTCCTGATGCCGATGTACGCCATTCGCCGCGTGCCGTCGATGCGCAAGTACAGCGGTGCTGCCTCCAACGTGTTCGTGGTGGTAGTCGGCCTGGTTGCGCTGACCTCGGTGGTATACGGCCTGCTCGGCTGATACACCGCCTGCAATGACGAATGCCCGGGTCGCTTGTCGCGACCCGGGCATTTTTTTGTCCACAGGAATTGTCCGGCAATAGAACAATTTTACCTGCCCCCATAGGCACCCGACCGCCTTCATGCTTAACTCAGTGTCCTTTTCAAACCCCGCATAAGGATTTCGTCATGGCTCAAGTGACTCTCAAAGGCAACCCGGTTCAGGTCAAAGGCGAACTGCCGAAAACCGGCGCCCAGGCGCCGGCTTTCTCCCTGGTCGGTGAAGGCCTGGCTGACAAGTCGCTGAAAGACTTTGCCGGCAAGCGCAAGGTGCTGAACATCTTCCCGAGCGTCGACACCCCGACCTGCGCTACTTCCGTGCGCAAGTTCAACGCCCAGGCCAACGATGTGGCCAACACCGTGGTGCTGTGCATCTCCGCCGACCTGCCGTTCGCCCAGGCACGCTTCTGCGGTGCCGAAGGCCTGGACAACGTGAAGAACCTGTCGACCCTGCGTGGCCGCGAGTTCCTCGAAAACTACGGCGTGGCCATTGCCGATGGCCCGCTGGCCGGTCTGGCCGCCCGTGCCGTGGTGGTGCTGGACGAAAACGACAAGGTGCTGCACAGCGAGCTGGTTGGCGAAATCGCTGATGAGCCGAACTACGAAGCAGCGCTGGCCGTACTGAAGTAATGGTTGTGGGGCAGGGCGGCTGAATACTGCTCTGGCCCCTTCGCGGGTAAACCCGCTCCCACAGGGATTTCACAGGCTTTGAAACCTGTGCAGTACCTGTGGGAGCGGGTTTACCCGCGAAGGGGCCGGCACAGGCAGCGGAAACCTTTTAGCCCGCTACCTGCTCCAAGCAACACCCTGTAAACGGCCCGGAACACGTTCCGGGCCGTTTTCATTTAAAGTTCAAACCCTTGGCAACGTCAGGCAAAGGTAAACCTCTGGTAAAGGCGCTTTGCTAAAACGATGTCAGTGCTTATCGTTCATCCTCCCCAAGTCGTCATTCCGAACAAGGTTCGTTCAACCCATGCAAGCGTCCAATTCCCGTTCCCCTCGTCGCTGGCTCGTCGGCCTGCTGATCCTGCTGCTGGTGGCTGCACTGGCCTGGTGGCTGTGGCCGGCAGCGACACCTGCGCATAAAGAAGCCAGTGGCGGGCGCGGTGGCAAGGGCATGGGCATGATGGGCGGGCGGCCGGGCTTCGGCGGCTCCAGCGACCCGGTGCCGGTGCGCGTCGAGCCGGTGCGGGTGGGCGACTTCCCGCTGTACTACAAGGCCCTGGGCACAGTCACCGCGACCAACACCGTCAACGTGCGTAGCCGCGTGGCTGGCGAGCTGGTGAAGATCCACTTCAAGGAAGGCCAGCAGGTCAAGGCCGGCGACCTGCTCGCCGAGATCGACCCGCGCCCGTACCGCATTGCCCTGCAACAGGCCGAAGGCACCCTGGCGCAGAACCAGGCGCAGCTGAAGAATGCCCAGGTCGACCTGGCCCGCTATAAAGGCCTGTACGCCGAAGACAGCATTGCCAAGCAAACCCTCGACACCGCCGAAGCGCAGGTGGCGCAGTTCCAGGGGTTGGTGAAGACCAACCAGGCGCAGGTCAACGACGCTCGCCTGAACCTCGATTTCACCCAGATACGCGCGCCGATCAACGGCCGCGTGGGCCTGCGCCAGCTCGACCTGGGCAACCTGGTGGCGGCCAACGACACCACTGCGCTGGTGGTGATTACCCAGACCGAGCCGATCAGCGTCGCCTTCACCCTGCCGGAAACCGAGCTGAGCACCGTGCTGGAGCGCTACCGTAGCGGCGCCAGCCTGCCGGTCGAGGCCTGGGACCGCAGTGACAGCAAGCTGCAGTCCACCGGCGTGCTGGGCAGCATCGACAACCAGATCGACACCACCACCGGCACCCTCAAGTTCAAGGGCCGCTTCGAGAACAAGGACCTGGCCCTGTTCCCCAACCAGTTCGTCAACGTGCGCCTGCTGGCCGACACCCTCAAGCAGGTGACCATGGCCCCGGCGGCGGCCATCCAGTTCGGTAACGACGGCACCTTCGCCTATGTGGTCAACGCCGAGAGCAAGGTCAATGTGCGAAAGCTCAAGGTGGGGGCCAGCGACGGCCAGAACAGCGTCATCCTCGAAGGCCTGAAGGCCGGCGACCGCCTGGTGCTGGAAGGCACCGACCGCTTGCGCGAAGGCACCAAGGTGGAAGTGGTCGAAGACAGCTCGCAAGTGCCGACCACGCCGGGCCAGCAGCTGCAAGGCCAGGAAGCCAAGGGCTCGGCACGCGCTGGTGATGTGCAGCCTGGTGAAGCACAGCCTGGTAGCGCAGCAGGCAAGGCGGGCGCATGAACCTCTCGCGTCTGTTCATCCTGCGGCCGGTTGCCACCACGCTGAGCATGCTGGCCATCGTCCTGGCCGGCCTGATCGCTTACAAGCTGCTGCCGGTTTCCGCTCTGCCGCAGGTGGATTACCCGACCATCCGGGTCATGACCCTGTACCCCGGCGCCAGCCCGCAGGTCATGACCAGCGCCGTTACCGCGCCGCTGGAACGCCAGTTCGGCCAGATGCCGGGCCTGGAGCAGATGGCCTCGACCAGCTCCGGCGGCGCCTCGGTGCTGACCTTGCGCTTCAACCTCGACATGAACATGGACGTTGCCGAGCAACAGGTGCAGGCCGCGATCAACGCCGCCAGCAACCTGCTGCCCAGCGACCTGCCAGCGCCGCCGGTGTACAACAAGGTCAACCCGGCCGACACCCCGGTGCTGACCCTGGCCATCTCCAGCAAGACCATGCCGCTGCCCAAGCTCAACGACCTGGTCGATACCCGCGTGGCACAGAAGCTCGCGCAGATCAGCGGTGTGGGCATGGTCAGCATTGCCGGTGGCCAGCGCCAGGCGGTGCGGATCAAGGTCAACGTCGATGCCCTGGCCGCCAACGGCCTGAACCTGGAGGACGTACGCACCCTGATCGGCGCCTCCAACGTCAACCAGCCCAAGGGCAACTTCGACGGCCCGACCCGGGTGTCGATGCTCGACGCCAACGACCAGCTGCGCTCCCCTGAGGAGTACGCCAACCTGATCCTGGCCTACAACAACGGCGCACCACTGCGTCTCAAGGACGTGGCCGAAATCGTCGACGGCGCGGAAAACGAGCGCCTGGCTGCCTGGGCCAATGAAAACCACGCGGTGCTGCTGAACATCCAGCGCCAGCCGGGCGCCAACGTCATCGAAGTGGTCGATCGCATCAAGGCCCTGCTGCCGTCGATCACCGACAACCTGCCGGCCGGCCTCGATGTTTCGGTGCTCACCGACCGCACTCAGACCATCCGCGCCGCGGTCAAGGACGTGCAGCACGAACTACTGATCGCCATCGCCCTGGTGGTGATGGTCACCTTCGTCTTCCTGCGCCGCTTCAGTGCCACCCTCATTCCTTCGATCGCCGTGCCGTTGTCGCTGATCGGCACCTTCGGCGTGATGTACCTGGCCGGCTTCTCGGTCAACAACCTGACGCTGATGGCCCTGACCATCGCCACCGGCTTCGTGGTCGACGATGCCATCGTGATGCTGGAGAACATCTCCCGGCACATCGAGGAGGGCGAGACGCCCATGCAGGCGGCGCTCAAGGGCGCCCGGCAAATCGGCTTCACCCTGATCTCGCTGACCTTCTCGCTGATTGCGGTACTGATCCCGCTGCTGTTCATGGCCGATGTGGTCGGCCGCCTGTTCCGTGAGTTCGCCATCACCCTGGCGGTGGCCATCCTGATTTCCCTGGTGGTATCGCTGACCCTGACGCCGATGATGTGCGCGCGCCTGCTCAAGCGCGAGCCCAAGGAAGAAGAACAGGGCCGGTTCTATCGCGCCAGTGGCGCCTGGATCGACTGGCTGATCAGGCACTACGGCAGCGCCCTGCAGTGGGTACTCAAGCGCCAGCCGCTGACGCTGCTGGTGGCCGTGGCCAGCCTGGCGCTCACCGTGTTCCTGTACATGGTGGTGCCCAAGGGCTTCTTCCCGGTGCAGGACACCGGGGTGATCCAGGGCATTTCCGAAGCGCCGCAGTCCACATCGTTCGCCGCCATGAGCGAACGCCAGCAGGCCCTGAGCAAGGTGATCCTGCAGGACCCGGCAGTGCAGAGCCTGTCGTCCTACATCGGCGTCGATGGTGACAACGCCACGCTCAACAGCGGCCGCCTGCTGATCAACCTCAAGCCTCATGGCGAGCGTAATGTCACTGCCAGCGAGGTGATCGACCGCCTGCAACCGCAAGTCGACCGGCTGGTGGGCATCCGCCTGTTCATGCAGCCGGTGCAGGACCTGAGCATCGAAGACCGGGTCAGCCGTACCCAGTACCAGTTCAGCCTGTCGTCACCGGATGCCGAGCTGCTGGCGCAGTGGAGCGGCAAGCTGGTGCAGGCGCTGCAGCAGCGTCCGGAACTGGCCGACGTGGCCAGCGACCTGCAGGACAAGGGCCTGCAGGTGTACCTGGTGATCGACCGCGACATGGCCAGCCGCCTGGGCATCAGCGTGTCGCAGATCACCAACGCCCTGTACGATGCCTTCGGCCAGCGCCAGATCTCGACCATCTACACCCAGGCCAGTCAGTATCGCGTGGTGTTGCAGTCCAAGGATGCGGCGGTGATTGGCCCGCAGGCGCTGGAGTCGATCCACGTCAAGGCCACCGATGGTGGCCAGGTGCGCCTGTCGGCGCTGGCGCGCATCGAGCAGCGCCAGGCCCAGCTGGCCATTTCCCACATCGGCCAGTTCCCGGCGGTGACCCTGTCGTTCAACCTGGCCCACGGCGCGTCGCTGGGCGAGGCGGTGCAGGTGATCGAGCAGGTGCAAAAGGACATTGGCATGCCGCTGGGCGTGCAGACCCGCTTCCAGGGCGCGGCGCAGGCCTTCCAGGCATCGCTGTCGAGCACCTTGCTGCTGATCCTGGCGGCGGTGGTGACCATGTACATCGTGCTGGGCGTGCTGTACGAGAGCTACATCCACCCGGTGACCATCCTTTCGACCCTGCCGTCGGCGGCGGTCGGCGCCTTGCTGGCCTTGCTCATCAGCGGCAACGACCTGGGCATGATTGCCATCATCGGCATCATCCTGTTGATCGGCATCGTCAAGAAAAACGCGATCATGATGATCGACTTTGCCCTCGAGGCCGAGCGCCAGCAAGGCATGAGCCCGCGCGATGCCATCTACCAGGCCGCTCTGCTGCGCTTCCGGCCGATCCTGATGACCACCCTGGCCGCGCTGTTCGGCGCCGTGCCACTGATGCTCGCCACTGGTTCCGGCGCCGAGCTGCGCCAGCCGCTGGGCCTGGTGATGGTCGGTGGCTTGCTGGTCAGCCAGGTGCTGACGCTGTTCACCACCCCGGTCATCTACCTGTACTTCGACCGCCTGGCCCGCCGTTGGCGCCCGGCCACTGACGTGAAGCAGGCCGAGGCATGAACCTGTCCGGTCCTTTCATCCGTCGCCCGGTGGCGACCATGTTGTTGAGCCTGGCGATCATGCTGCTGGGCGGGGTCAGCTTCGGCCTGCTGCCGGTGGCACCGCTGCCACAGATGGACTTCCCGGTGATCGTGGTGTCGGCCAACCTGTCCGGCGCCAGCCCGGAAGTCATGGCGGCCACCGTGGCCACTCCGCTGGAGCGCAAGCTGGGCAGCATTGCCGGCGTAACCACGCTGACCAGCAGCTCCAACCAGGGCTCCACACGGGTGATCATCGGCTTCGAGATGGGCCGCGACATCGACGGCGCGGCGCGCGAGGTGCAGGCAGCGATCAACGCCACCCGCAACCTGCTGCCCAGCGGTATGCGCAGCATGCCCACCTACAAGAAGATCAACCCGTCGCAGGCACCGATCATGGTGCTGTCGCTGACCTCGGACGTGCTGCAGAAAGGCCAGCTGTACGACCTGGCCGACACCATCCTGTCGCAGAGCCTGGCCCAGGTACCGGGGGTAGGCGAGGTACAGATCGGCGGCAGTTCGCTGCCGGCGGTGCGGATTGCCGTCGAGCCGCAATTGCTCAACCAGTACGGCCTTTCTCTGGATGAAGTACGCACGGCGGTATCCAACGCCAACCAGCGCCGGCCGATGGGCTTTGTCGAGGACGCCGAGCGCAGTTGGCAGGTGCGTGCCAACGACCAGCTGGAAAGCGCCAAGGACTACGAGCCGGTGGTGATCCGCCAGCAGAACGGCACCATCCTGCGCCTGTCCGACGTGGCGAGCATCACCGACGGCGTCGAGAACCGCTACAACAGCGGCTTCTTCAATGACCAGAGCGCGGTATTGCTGGTGGTCAACCGCCAGACCGGCGCCAACATCATCGAAACGGTCGACCAGATCAAGGCACAGCTGCCGGCCCTGCAGTCGCTGCTGCCGGCCAGCGTGCAACTGAACGTGGCCATGGACCGCTCGCCAGTGATCAAGGCCACCCTCAAGGAAGCCGAGCACACCCTGCTGATCGCCGTGGTGCTGGTGATTCTGGTGGTCTATCTGTTCCTCGGCAGCCTGCGTGCCTCGCTGATCCCCAGCCTGGCGGTGCCGGTGTCACTGGTGGGCACCTTCGCGGTCATGTACCTGTGCGGTTTCTCGCTCAACAACCTGTCGCTGATGGCGCTGATCCTTGCCACCGGCCTGGTGGTGGACGACGCCATCGTGGTGCTGGAGAACATCTCCCGGCACATCGAGGACGGCCAGCCGCCGATGAAGGCGGCCTTCCTCGGGGCCAAGGAAGTGGGTTTCACCTTGCTGTCGATGAACGTGTCGCTGGTGGCGGTGTTCGTCTCCATCCTGTTCATGGGCGGCATCGTGCGCAACCTGTTCCAGGAGTTCTCCATCACCCTGGCGGCAGCGATCATCGTATCGCTGGTGGTGTCGCTGACCCTCACGCCGATGCTGTGCGCCCGTTGGCTAAAACCACACCAGGCCGAGCAGACCCGCCTGCAGCGCTGGAGCGACCAGTTGCACCAGCGCATGGTCGAGGCCTATGACCGCAGCCTGGGCTGGGCCCTGCGTCACAAGCGCCTGACTCTGATCAGCCTGTTGGCCACCATCGCTATCAACATCGCCCTGTACGTGGTGGTGCCCAAGACGTTGATGCCGCAGCAGGATACCGGCCAGCTGATGGGCTTCATCCGTGGCGACGATGGCCTGTCGTTCAGCGTGATGCAACCGAAAATGGAAATCTACCGCCGTGCCTTGCTGGCCGACCCGGCGGTGCAGAGCGTTGCCGGCTTCATCGGTGGCAACAGCGGGACCAACAATGCCTTTGTGCTGGTACGCCTGAAGCCGATCAGCGAGCGCAAGATCGATGCGCAGAAGGTGATCGAGCGCTTGCGCAAGGAAATGCCCAAGGTACCTGGTGGGCGCCTGTTCCTGATGGCCGACCAGGACCTGCAACTGGGCGGCGGCGGCCGTGACCAGACTTCTTCGCAGTACCTGTACTCCCTGCAGAGCGGCGACCTGGCGGCGTTGCGCGAATGGTTCCCGAAAGTGGTGGCGGCGCTGCGTACACTGCCGCAGCTGACTGCCATCGACGCCCGCGACGGTGCCGGCACCCAGCAGGTGACCCTGGTGGTCGACCGCGACCAGGCCAAGCGCCTGGGCATCGACATGGACATGATCACCACGGTGCTGAACAACGCCTACAGCCAGCGGCAGATTTCCACCATCTACGACAGCCTCAACCAGTACCAGGTGGTGCTGGAGATCAACCCGAAGTACGCCTGGGACCCGAGCACCCTCGAGCAGGTGCAGGTGATTACTGCCGACGGTGCCCGCGTACCGCTGTCGACCATCGCCCACTACGAGAACAGCCTGGCCAACGACCGGGTCAGCCACGAAGGCCAGTTCGCCGCCGAAAGCATCGCCTTCGATGTCGCCGAAGGCTACAGCCCCGACCAGGCCATGGCGGCGCTGGAGCGTGCGGTGGCCAAGCTGGGCTTGCCCGAGGAAGTGATCGCCAAGCTCGGTGGTTCTGCCGATGCCTTCGCCAAGACCCAGGAAGGCCAGCCGCTGATGATCCTTGGCGCGCTGGTGCTGGTTTACCTGGTGCTGGGTATCCTTTACGAGAGCTACATTCACCCGCTGACCATCCTCTCGACATTGCCCTCGGCCGGCGTCGGTGCCTTGCTGGCGTTGTACGTCACCGGCGGCGAGTTCAGCCTGATCTCGCTGCTGGGGCTGTTCCTGCTGATCGGCGTGGTGAAGAAAAACGCCATTCTGATGATCGACCTGGCCTTGCAGCTGGAGCGCCACCAGGGCCTGACACCGGAAGAGTCGATCCGCCGGGCCTGCCTGCTGCGCCTGCGGCCGATCCTGATGACTACCCTGGCGGCCATCCTCGGTGCCTTGCCGCTGCTGCTGAGCCGCGCCGAAGGCGCGGAAATGCGCCAGCCGCTGGGCCTGACCATCATTGGCGGCCTGGTGTTCAGCCAGATCCTCACCCTTTACACGACACCGGTGGTCTACCTGTACCTGGACCGCCTGCGTCACCGTTTCAACCGTTGGCGCGGCGTGCGCACCGACGCCGCCCTGGAAACCCCGCTATGACTTTTGCCCAGACCCCACTTCATCGCGCCCTGCAGACGCTGACCCGTGGGCGTGGCTCGCGCCTGCTCAGCGCCGGGTTGTGCGTCGCCTTGCTCAGCGCCTGCACCCTGAGCCCGGACTACCACCGCCCGGAGCTGAGCAGCACGGCGCAGTTCAAGCACGCCGAAGGCTGGACCCAGGCCACGCCGTCCGATGCCATCGCCCGCGGCGCCTGGTGGGAAATCTACGGCGATGCCGGGCTCAATGCGCTGGTCGAAGAGCTCAACCGCAGCAACCAGACCGTGGCGCAATCGGAGGCTCAGTACCGCCAGGCCCAGGCGCTGGTGCGCAGCAGCCGGGCGGCGCTGTTCCCCAGTCTGGACCTCAGCGTCGGCAAGACCCGTTCGGCACAGGGCACCGGCAGCTCCAGCTCGAGCCTGTCCAATAACAGCAGCGGCATACGCAACACCTACAACGCCCAGCTTGGCGTCAGCTGGGAAATCGACCTGTGGGGCAAGCTGCGCGAGACCCTCAATGCCAACCAAGCCAGTGCCGAAGCCAGCCTGGCCGACCTGGCCTCGATCCGCCTCAGCCAGCAGTCGGAACTGGTGCAGAACTACCTGCAGTTGCGGGTGATCGACGAGCAGAAGCGGCTGTTGGAAGCCACTGTGGCAGCCTATGAACGTTCGCTACGGATGAACGAAAACCAGTACCGCGCCGGTGTCGCCGGCCCTGATGCGGTGGCCCAGGCGCGTACCCAGCTCAAGAGCACCCAGGCTGACCTGATCGACCTGATCTGGCAGCGCGCCCAGTTCGAGAACGCCATTGCCGTGCTGCTGGGCAAGACCCCCGCCGACTTCGCCCTGGCCGACAGCAAGGCCATTCCGGCGCTGCCGCAAATTCCGGTGGCCTTGCCCTCGCAGTTGCTGGAGCGACGCCCGGACATCGCTGCAGCTGAACGCAACGTGATGGCGGCCAACGCCAATATCGGCGTGTCGCGGGCGGCGTATTTCCCGGACCTGAGCCTGAGCATGAGTGGCGGTTATTCCAGCAGCAGCTTCAGCAACTGGATCGAACTGCCCAACCGCTACTGGTCGGTGGGCCCGCAGCTGGCGCTGACCTTGTTCGACGCCGGCAAGCGCAGTGCCGAGGTGGACCGCACGGTGGCGGTGTATGACCAGACCGTGGCGCAGTACCGCCAGACCGTGCTCGACGGCTTCAAGGAAGTGGAAAACCTGCTGGTGCAGTTGAAGGTGTATGGCGATGAAGCGGTAGTGCGCCAGGAGGCACTGGATGCCGCCCGCGAGTCGTTGCGCCTGACCGAGAACCAGTACCGCGCCGGGCTCATCGGCTACCTGGATGTGGTCAACGTGCAGACCACGGCGCTGAGCAACGAGCGCAGTGTGTTGAACCTGCTGCAGGGGCGCCTGGTGGCCAGCGTGCAGCTGGTTGCCGCGCTGGGCGGTGGTTGGGATGCGGAACAGGCGTTTGCCGAGCAGGATTGAAATATTCGCAGTGCTTTGTGGGAGCGGCCTTGTGTCGCGACAGGGCCGCAAAGCGGCCCCAGGTTCTCGACACAATGGCTGATATTGCTGGGGCTGCTTCGCAGCCCTGTCGCGACACAAGGCCGCTCCCACAAAAGAGAATGCATTTCTGCGAGGCCGTATGGCGTCTTCCCTTTGGGTCCTTTCCCATTCGCAAAAACCCCGTGCGTTTCGCTTAAGCTTGAGTACAATCGTCAGCTTTTTCCGGGCCTCCCGTCCCGCCGCTGGAACTCCCAATGCTGACCGGTAGCTACTCCTTTTCGCTGGTGTTGATTTCGCTGTGCGTGGCGATCCTGGCGTCCTATACCGCCCTTGACCTGACAGGCCGCATCGCCATGGCCAAAGGCCGGGCTGCCTGGCTGTGGATGGTGGGGGGCGCGCTGGCCATGGGCATCGGCGTGTGGTCGATGCACTTCATTGGCATGCTCGCTTTCAGCCTGCCCATAGACCTGGGTTACGACCTCGCCCTGACCGCGTTCTCGCTGCTGATTGCCGTGTTGTCCTCGGGCTTTGCCTTGTGGCTGGTCAGCCAACCGAGCCTGCCGGGACTGCAGTTGGGGTTTGGTGCGCTGATCATGGGCGCAGGCATCGCCTGCATGCACTACACCGGTATGGCCGCGCTGCGCATGCTGCCGGGCATCGACTATGACCCGACGCTGTTCGGTGCTTCGCTGCTGATTGCCGTGGGCGCCTCGGCAGCGGCCTTGTGGATCGCCTTCCGCCTGCGCGCGCACACCCCCTATGTGCGGCAGATTCGCGGCCTGGCGGCAGTGGTGATGGGCTTTGCGATCGTCGGCATGCACTACACCGGCATGGCGGCGGCGAACTTCCCCGAGGGCAGTTTCTGCGGTGCACTGGCGGGCGGCGGTTTGCAAGGCGATGGTCTGGTCTACCTGGTGTTGATCACCACCCTGGCCGTACTGGCAGTGGCCTTGCTCACCTCGGTGCTGGACGCCCGCCTCGAGGCGCGCACCGCCGAGCTGGCCCGCTCGCTGACCCTGGCTAACCAGGAACTGACCCAACTGGCCTTGCACGACACGCTCACCGACTTGCCTAACCGATCCCTGCTGGCCGACCGCATCGAGCAGGCCATCGCCAAGGTGGCGGAGCAGGGCGGCTGTTTTGCCTTGATGTTCATCGACCTGGATGGCTTCAAACCGGTCAATGATGCTTTTGGCCATCACATCGGTGACCTGCTGCTCAAGGCCGTGGCGGCGCGCCTGCGCGGTCACCTGCACAGCCAGGACACGCTGGCGCGCATCGGCGGCGACGAATTCGTGCTGCTGGTGGAACTGCGTGAGCCGAACGATGCCATGGATGTGGCAGTCAAGCAGGTCAACCTGGTGTCACGGCCGTTCCGCGTGGCCGAGCATGACCTGCAACTGACGGCGAGCCTGGGCATCGTCCTGTACCCGGGCAATGGCCAGGACCAGCACGAGCTGCTGCGCAATGCCGACGCCGCCATGTACCACGCCAAGAGCGCCGGCAAGAATGGCTACAGCTTCTTCGACGTGTCGATGAACAGCAACGCCCGCCAGCAATTGCAGCTATTGCAGGACCTGCGCCAGGCCCTCGAGCAGCGTCAGTTCCGCCTGCACTACCAGCCCAAGTTCGACGCCCAGGCCTGCCAGCCGATCGGGGCCGAGGCCTTGTTGCGCTGGGAGCACCCGCAGCAGGGCTTGTTGCTGCCTGACCGCTTCATTGGCCTGGCGGAAAAGACCGGCCTGATCATCCCCATTGGCGAGTGGGTGCTCATCGAGGCCTGCCGGCAGATGCGCGAGTGGCTGGACCAGGGGTACCAGGGCTGGCGCATGGCGGTGAACCTGTCGGCCATCCAGTTCTGCCATGCCGGGCTGGTCGAGAGCGTGGCCCGGGCCCTGCAGCAGAGCAACCTGCCGGCCAACTGCCTGACCCTGGAAATTACCGAAACCACTGCCATGCACGACGCCGATGCCAGCCTCACGGTGCTGCAGCAGTTGTCCGACATGGGCGTGGACTTGTCCATCGATGACTTTGGTACTGGCTATTCCAGCCTGATGTACCTCAAGCGCCTGCCAGCCAACGAGCTGAAGATTGACCGCGGCTTCGTGCGTGAGCTGGAGCAGGACAGTGACGATGCGGCGATCGTCTCAGCCATCGTCGCGCTAGGCCAGGCGCTGGGCCTGCGCATCGTTGCCGAAGGGGTGGAGACCGACAAGCAGCAGGACTTCCTGACCCGCCTGGGCTGCGATTCGTTGCAAGGCTACCTGCTGGGCCAGCCGGTGCCAGCCGAGCAGTTCATGGGCAAGTTGCAGGCCATGCGCCAGGAGAGTACGGCAGTGGGCTAGACCGCGTCACGCAGGGTGAAGGCGGGCATGAAGGCATCCATCTCCGCCTCGACGGCCTCGATGATGCGCTCTACATCGGCGGCGGCCATGATCGCCGAGCAGGGGATGCCGGCAATCGCCAGCAGGGTTTCACCGGTGGCGCGGTCAAACAGCCGTGCAACCATGCTGCGTGGCGCATCCATGCTGGCTTCGAAGCCCAGCGGGTGGAAATGCCAGCGCATCACCTGGCAGGCGTTGGGGAACGTCATCTTGTTCATGCCAGCCTCCTTGTCCTACCTGGACGTGGTGAGTGGGTGGCCACATCGATGCGGCCGCCGGGAAACTAACCATAGCACCTGCCACGCGCGATTCTCGGCGGCAAACAAGACAAATGTGTTAATGCATGACAGCGGTCACATCCTTGTCACGGAAGCTGTCCGGCGGGGGCTGCCAGGCAAACGTTTTCCTTGCACGATTGCAGCGGCTACCGGGGGAGGTAGCTAGATTTTCTGGTGAGGCTGTCGTTCAGTATTTTCCGACGAGCGGCGCGGCGGTCATTGGGTATTTCCCTTAATCAACGCCTGCGAATATGAGTGCGTTGTTCTCCCAATTGGTTCGGTGATTGAGTGTCAGCTCTCGGTGCTCGCGGAGTTGGAGGTTCAAGTGTCAGGTGCAGGGTGTTGACCCTCATGGAGAGCTCTGTTGGCACCGCAGCAGCAGCAGCGGTTATTACTTCGCGGCCTGCTTCAAAAATCGGGGTTAGCTGCCTGCCCGCATCACGCAAAGTGTCCGCGACAACTTCATCAACCATTCGAATTAGCGCTTCGGTAGCGCGATTGAAATGACGTGAAGCCGTCACCGTCGTTCGAGCAACGGCACGAAGCAGGTAACGGAATATCGGAAATTGACCGCTTGGATCATGCCTGTTGATGGGGTCTCCCAGGCAGTAGCTGTAAGGATTCGCTCCCCCTTTGTCAAAAGGAGACAGCATGTCAGGAGATGTAAAGCGGAAAACTTCGGGTTTATAAACCCGTCGTCCATTGCCCAATGGATATCCGCCAGACGTCTCATCGAAGTGTTGACCGACGAACGCTGCCATGAGCAGGGCAGTCCCTATGCGGCCTCCTCCAAAGGGAGGGTATTGATAGGCTGACGGTGCTGCGGAGCTCCCTATGACCGATTCTGCCGAATCCAAATGAAAGAGCTGTACCTTCCTGTTGCTTGATTGCTGCCCGATCGCGACTGCCTGAGCCATTACTAGTCGTTCAGCCCTCGACCCAATCAGACTACACAGACGGTTTGATTGATAGAAATGTCTGGTAGGGCTTGGTGGTTTCTCAAGAGCCGTCATGTTATCGACCTGTGGAGGTTGGTGGGCTTTTGATTTTTTCTATTGGTTAACCTGGCGTCTACTGGCAAAACTGGCAGGTCATCAACCTGATAGCCCAGCTGCGATGTTGATGGTGAATCCTAGAATCGCGGTATTGAAAACAAACCCCACCAGCGAATGCGCCAGCACTACCCGTCGCAGCCCCCGCCCGGCAACGCCCACGTCGGAGGTTTGTACCGCCACGCTGATGGTGAACGAGAAGTAGTGGAAGTCCCAGTAATCGGGGTTGCGTTCGCCATCGACGAAGCGCAGCGGCGGTTCGTGGTTTTGTCCGGTATAGAACAACCGTGCGTAGTGCAGGCTGAAGATGCAGCCGATCAGCAGCCAGGAGCCGGCTACGGTCAGGCCGGTGTAGAGGTAGTGCAAGGCCAGGGCGCTGCCTTGCAGGCCTCGGCTGGACACCAGTTGCAGGGTGACGGCGGCAAGGCTGGCGATGGCGGCGATGCATACGGTGAGCAGGACCAGGCCGGCGTTTTCGTCTTCGACGCGGGCGACCTTGCGCACCTTCTCTGCGCTGGCGCTCCAGCTCAGGTAGAGCACCAGCAGCAGGTACAGCCACACGCCCAGGTTCCAGCCGGCGAGGATGTGCTGCACGCTGTCGCTGGCGGGGATCAGCCAGCCGCCGAGCAGGCCGACCACGGTGGCGATGCTCAGGCGCGGGTGGGTGTGGGTCAGGCGGTGGAAAGCCATGTGGCCTCGTTTTCGGGTGTATGGGTACCACTCTAGACGGTCATTACAGAGATGAGGGACATGCGCGGGTCCATTGTGGGAGCGGGCGAGCCCGCGAAGCAGGCACCGCGTTGGATTCTTCGCGGCTAAAGCCGCCCCACAGGGTGTGCGGTGCGCTCACTGATTCTTTGCTGCCGCCCATCGCGCGCTCTTGCAACTCTCAGTACACTGCACGCTCCAACACCAACATTCGTTGAACTCGAGGTTTCTGCATGACGCTCAGTCCTTTGGCAGGCAAGCCGGCTCCGGCCAGCGTGCTGGTCGATATTCCCCGACTGCTCACCGCCTACTACACCGGCCGCCCCGACGCTGCCGTGGCGGCCCAGCGCGTGGCCTTCGGCACCTCGGGGCACCGGGGCACTTCGCTTGAATTGAGTTTCAACGAGTACCACGTCCTGGCCATTACCCAGGCCATCTGCCTGTATCGCCAGGAGAAGGGCATCGATGGCCCGCTGTTCATCGGCGCCGATACCCACGCGCTGTCGGCACCGGCCACCGCCAGCGCCCTGGAAGTACTGGCGGCCAATGGCGTGCAGGTGATGCTGTCCAAGGATGACGAATACACGCCGACGCCGGCCGTATCCCACGCCATCCTCTGCCATAACCGTGGCCGCGAGCAGGGCCTGGCCGACGGCATCGTCATCACCCCGTCGCACAACCCGCCGCAGAGTGGTGGCTTCAAGTACAACCCGCCCAATGGCGGCCCGGCCGACAGCGACGTGACCAAGTGGATCGAGGCCAAGGCCAACGAACTGCTGGCCGCTGACCTGGCGGGCGTCAAGCGCATGGACCATGCCCAGGCGCTGCGGGCATCCACCACCCGGCGCCACGACTACGTGAGCAACTACGTGGCCGACCTGGAAAACGTCATCGACTTCGACGTCATCCGCGGCGCCAAGCTGCGCCTGGGTGTCGACCCGCTGGGCGGGGCAGGGGTGCGCTACTGGTCGGCGATCGCCGAGCATTACCAGCTGGACCTGGAAGTGGTGAACACCGAGGTCGACCCGACCTTCCGCTTCATGACCGTCGACTGGGACGGCCAGATCCGCATGGACCCGTCCTCGCCATACGCCATGCAGGGCCTGATCGGCCTGCGCGAACGCTTCGACGTGGCCTTCGCCTGCGACCCGGACCACGACCGCCATGGCATCGTCACCCCGGATGGCCTGCTGCAGCCGAACAACTACCTGGCCGTGGCCATCGACTACCTGTATCGCCACCGCCCGCAATGGCGCAGCGATGCCGCCGTCGGCAAGACGGTGGTGTCCAGCGGCCTGATCGACCGCGTCACTCAGCGCTTGGGCCGCGAGCTCTACGAAGTGCCGGTGGGCTTCAAGTTCTTCGCCCAGGGCCTGTTCGACGGCTCGTTGGGCTTTGGTGGCGAGGAAAGTGCGGGGGCTTCGTTCCTGCGCCGTGATGGCTCGGTCTGGGCTACCGACAAGGACGGGCTGATCCCGGCCTTGCTGGCCGCCGAAATGACCGCCCGCACCGGGCGCAACCCGAGCCAGGCCTACGCCGACCTGACCGAGGCGCTGGGCAAGCCGTTCGCCACCCGTGTCGAAGCCAAGGCCGATGCCCGGCAGAAGGCTTTGCTGAGCAAGCTGGCGCCGGAGCAGGTGAAGTCGACCGAGCTGGCGGGTGAGCCGATCGTGCAGATCCTCAGCCATGCGCCGGGCAACGGCCAGGCGATTGGCGGGCTGAAGGTGATGACCGCCAATGGCTGGTTCGCCGCGCGCCCGTCGGGCACCGAGGACATCTACAAGATCTACGCCGAAAGCTTCATCGACGAGGCGCACCTGCAGCGCCTGGTGCAGGAAGCACAGGTGCTGGTGGATGCGGCGATTGCCTGACAGGTAACAAACCGCTTGGTTCTGCGGCATGGTGTAAATTGGAAATAGTCCTATTTACACCGCCGCAGGGCTTTCCCCATGATCGACGCCGCAACTGTATTGGCCTCAAGGGCTGTGCTATCCCTGTGGGAGCTGGCTTGCCGGCGATGAGGCCTGACAGGTTACACAAGACAGTTGCTCCCCCGGGAATCGCGTCTGCCCCAAAGGCCTCAGCCTACAATCGCCCGCCCAAGCTTCTGCGCCTGGCCCTGCAACACCCGCATCAAATGCATCGCTGCATGTGACGGCGGCTCGAACCGTGAATAGACAAAGCTGATATCGAAGTGAATCTCGTCGGTCAGTGGTACCACCGCGAGCCCGCTGTCCTGCGCGACGAACTCGTCGATCACGCTGATGCCCATGCCTTGCTTGACCAAGGCAACTGCCTCGTTGGCATTGGTAAACGACAACAGGGATTTCAGCTGCACCCCGCAGCGCCCGATATGCTCGGCCAGCAGTTTGCCAAACGGCATGTCGGGCCGGAACAGCAGCAAGGCATGGCCCTCCAGCTGTTGCAAGGTCAGTTCGGGTTGCCCGGCCAGAGGGTGGCCGGGTGGCATCACCACCACCATGCGCCCACGCATGAACGCCTGCGAATGCAGGTGGTCATGCACCACCGGCAGGGCGGCAATAGACAGGTCGACCTTCTTCGACAGGATCTGGTTGGGCATTTCGCCCATTAGCGAGGTCTGCCATTCGATGTTCAGCGACGGTGACTCACGCTTGAGCTGGGCCAGGGCGATCGGGATGACTACCGTGGACAACGACGCGCTGCACGAGATGCGCAGCTTGCGCTGGCCGCCGGCGGCCAGTGCCACGGCGCACTCGTTGACCTCCAGCGCTGCCTGGTACACTCGCTCGACTTCGCGGAACAGCACCTGCGCTTCTGCCGTCGGCACCAGGCGGTTGTTGATGCGCTCGAACAGCGGGTAGGCCAGGCGCCCTTCGATGTACTGGATCAGCTTGCTCACCGCCGGCTGCGACACATACAGCAGCTTGGCCGCCGCGCTGATCGAACCGGTCAGCATCACTGCCCGGAACACTTCCATGTGCCGCAGTTTGAACACCATCGGGCTGGCGTCCGTGCCTTCGTTGCCAGGCAACATGTGTATTACCTTAGGTTATGGTCTGCGCCATCTGGGTATGAGCGCCACCTTTGCACTACGCAGTACTCTGAGCCCAGCCTGATCGCCCTTGTGGCTTACGATAACAACATCTGCCGGGGAGTGCTGCGTGAGCATCTTTGATGAAGCGAAGATTGATTGCCATAACCATCTGTTTGACCCTGCGCGTTTCCCTTACCACCCCGATGCTCCCTATGCACCTTCCGGTCAGGAGGTTGCCACCCAGGAACAGTTCAGCCGTGTGATGGACGCCTACGGTGTACAGCACGCCTTGCTGGTGGGGGCCAACAGCGGCTACCACACTGACAATCGCTGCCTGCTGCATGCGCTGGCCAGCGGGCAGGGGCGGTTCAAGGGCATAGCAGTGGTCGAGCCGGATATCGGCCTCGACGCGCTGGCCGCACTGCAGGCGCAAGGGGTAGTCGGTATCGCCTTCAACCCCGCGCTGTACGGGGTCGCCAGCCTCAAGGGCGTTGAAGGGCTGTTCGGCAAGCTCGCCGAACTCGATCTGTTCGCGCAGGTCCAGGTGTGCAAAGACCAGTTGCCGGACCTGCGCGGCCTGCTGCAGGGCTCACGTGCGCGCCTGCTGATCGACCATTGCGGCCGGCCAGAAGTGGCGGCTGGTGTGCAGCAGCATGGTTTCCGCGCCCTGCTGCGGCTGGCCGATAGTGGCCGGGCCTGGGTGAAGCTGTCGGGTATGCAGAAGTTCGCCGCGGCCGATGCATTGCTGGAGCAAAGCCGTGCCTACGTGCACGCGCTGCTCGAAGCCTTTGGTGCGCAGGGTTGTGTATGGGGTTCGGACTGGCCGTTCATTCGCCAGCGCTCACGAGTGGACTACGGTCCGCTGCTGAAATTGGCGGAACGCTTGATGCCGGACGCCCGGCTGCGTCGCAGTGTGATGTGGGACACCCCACGACGGCTGTTCGGCTTTACCACGGGCGGCGTGAGCTGAAGTTGTTTTGCATTTATCGCCAGGTCTTGCGCTGACTCTTTCAGGAGCGGCCTTGTGTCGCGATGGGCTGCGCTGCCCATCGCGACATAAGGCCGCTTCTGCAATTGACCGCATAAGAACCGATCAGACCGAATCAGGCACCACCGCGATCACGTCGATCTCCATCAGCCATTCGGCCTGGGCCAACCCGGCTACCACCAGCCCGGTGGAAATCGGGAACACCCCCTTGAGCCACTTGCCCACCTCCTTGTACACCGGCTCGCGGAAGCGCGGGTCGGTGATGTAGGTGGTGGTCTTGACGATGTGCGACAGGTCCGAGCCGGCTTCTTCGAGTAGTTGCTTGACGTTCTTCATCGCCTGCTCGGCCTGCGCCCGTGGGTCACCCAGGCCCACCAGGTTGCCTTCGAAGTCGGTGCCGACCTGGCCGCGCACGTAGATAGTGTTGCCGGCGCGCACCGCCTGGCACAGGTCGTTGTCCAGGGTCTGGTTGGGGTAGGTGGCCTTGGTGTTGAACATGCGGATGCGGGTATGGGTAGGCATCAGTGGGCTCCGAGGGTGCTGACGTTGCTGATCTTGGGCTGTTGCTGCTCATCCGCTGCGCGTTGTTCGCGGTCGCGGTAGGCGGCATAGGTGCGTTGCGTGGCGATGTGGCCGGCGACGTGCTTGGCGTCGTGCCACACGCCCCAGATGAACGACGAGCCGCGGCGCGACAGCCACGGCAGGCCAAGGAAGTACACGCCCGGCTCGCGGGCCACGCCGCGTTGGTGCTGGGGCTTGCCGTTGGCGTCGAAGGTGTCTACTTGCAGCCAGCTGAAGTCGACGCCGTAACCGGTGGCCCAGATGATGCTGGTGACGCCGGCCTTGGCCAGGTCCAGCTGCTGCAGCGGGTTGCGCATGCACTCCGGGTCTGCCAGGCGTTTGCGGGCTTCGGGCTCTTCCGGCAGGTCCAGGCCATTGCGTTCGATGTAGGCATCGGCGGCATCGAGCAGGGCCAGGTAGTTGTCGTCGCCGCGGTTGATGTTTTCGACCAGGTTGTCCTGGAAGCGCGCCACGCCGTTGTCGAACGACTGGGTCAGGCCGACCAGGGTCATGCCCTGGTGGGCGAGGGCGCGGAAGTCCACGGTGTGGCCGCCACGGGCGCCACTGACGGCAATGGTCACGTGCTCGCGGCCAGGCTTGGCGATTTCCGCATCCCACTCACCCAGCACGCCCAGCCACCAGCAGAAGTCGCGGTTGCGGTAAGCGCGTGGCGGGCGATCGTGGGCGCCGACCGAGAGGTACACCTGGCGCCCGGCACGCATCAGTTCTTCGGCGATCTGTACGCCGGAGGAACCGGCGCCTACCACCAGCACAGCGCCTTCGGGCAGTTGCTCGGGGTTGTAATAGGCGGCGGAGTGGATCTGGTGCAGGTTGCTGTCTTTCGGCGCGATGGCCGGGATCACCGGCTTCTGGAACGGCCCGGTGGCGGCGACCACGCGGTTGGCGCGAATCACGCCTTCATTGGTTTCGATGGTAAAACCGGGGCGGTCGCTGTTGCGCAGCACTTTCTTCACTTCGATGCCGGTGCGTACGGGCAGGTTGTACTTGCGTACGTACTGCTCGAAGTAGTCGGCCACCTGATCCTTGCCGGCGAAGGCATCGGCGTCGAGGTTGAATTCCAGCCCCGGGAAGCGGTCGTGCCAGGCCGGGCCGTTGGCTACCAGCGAGTCCCAGCGGCCAGTGCGCCAGGCCTCGGCGATACGCTTGCGCTCCAGCACCAGGTGCGGCACGCCAAGCTTGCTCAGGTGTTCGCTCATGGCCACGCCGGCCTGGCCGGCGCCGACGACGAGGGTGTCGATTTCGAGGTTGTTCAGTGTCATGTCCGAGCCCTTGTTCAGGCGGTTTTTGTCAGGTCGGTTTGGAGGACCGCCGTTGCCTGGGGCCAGACTAGGGATGCTGTGGAAATGGCGAAAATAGTATTTAGCTGGGGCTTGCCGATAAAACGGCGAAGGCCTTGAATCCTGCCGCCTGCAGCGGTTCCAGGGGCGGTTTTGCCGGCGCTTTTTTCAAGCGCTTCGTGGTCATAGTTTTTTCCTCGGCAAACCCTCGGAAAAAGGTCGTTTCGCCTGCCGGAAGGTTCCACCCAGAATGCCGTACATCGCACAGCACAACAGGAACCATGACATGACTTTTTCCATCATTGGTCGTTGCCAGGAAACCGGCCAGGTCGGTATTGCCATCAGCTCTTCGAGCATCGCCGTGGGCGCCCGCTGCCCGTGGGTACGTGCCGGTGTGGGCGCGGTCGCCACCCAGAACATCACCTTGCCGGCGCTGGGCCCGCAGATTCTCGATGCCCTGGAACAGGGGCAGTTGCCACCTGCCGCAGCGCTGGACCGGGTGCTGAGCGCCAATGGCTGGAGCGAGTACCGCCAGGTCACGGTGATCGACAGCCATGGCCAGGTGGCGCTGTTCACCGGTAAGGAAGCCCTGGGCACGCACCACGCCGTGGTCGGTGAGCAATGCGCGGCGGCAGGCAACCTGTTGGCCTCGACCCAGGTGATCGAGGCAATGGTACAGGCCTTTGAACAAGCCGGCGGGCATCTGGCCGACCGCCTGCTGGCCGCCATGCACGCGGCAATGGCCGCAGGCGGCGAGGCCGGGCCGGTGCACTCGGCGGCGTTGAAGATCGCCGGCGAGCTGACCTGGCCGTTGGTGGACCTGCGCGTGGACTGGGCCGAGACGGACCCGATCGCTGCACTCGATGGCCTGTGGCAGGCGTACCGGCCGCAGATGCAGGATTACGTCACCCGTGCCCTCAACCCGACTGCCGCGCCAAGCTACGGGGTGCCGGGCGATGAATGAATTTGCCAGCCGCGCGCTGCTGGCCCGGCTGATCGGCTTTGCCACGGTCAGCCGGGATTCCAACCTTGAACTGATTGCCTTCATCCGCGACTACCTGGCCGGGTTGGGCGTGCAGAGCGAGTTGTTCCATAACCCGGAGGGTACCAAGGCCAACCTGTTCGCCACCATCGGCCCCAGGGACGTTGGCGGCGTGGTGCTGTCCGGGCATACCGATGTGGTGCCGGTGGACGGCCAGGCCTGGACGGTCGAGCCGTTTGCCCTGAGTGAACGCGACGGGCGCCTGTATGGCCGTGGCACGGCTGACATGAAGGGCTTCATCGCTTCGGTACTGGCGGCTGTGCCCGCGTTCCTTGCCCAACCGTTGCGCCTGCCGGTGCACCTGGCGTTCTCCTATGACGAAGAAGTCGGCTGCCTGGGTGTGCGCTCGATGCTGGCCGCGCTCGAGCAGCGTCCGCACAAGCCGCGGCTGTGCCTGATTGGCGAGCCCACCGAGCTCAAGCCGGTGCTGGGGCACAAAGGCAAGCTGGCGATGCGCTGCCAGGTGCAGGGTGCGGCCTGCCACTCGGCGTATGCGCCCTATGGGGTGAATGCCATCGAGTATGCGGCGAAGCTGATCGGCAAGCTGGGTGAGATCGGCGATGCCCTGGCATTGCCGGCGCATCACGACGAACGCTTCGACCCACCGTTCTCCACTGTGCAGACCGGTGTGATCAAAGGGGGCAGGGCACTGAACATCGTGCCGGCGGAATGCGAGTTCGATTTCGAAGTGCGGGCCTTGCCGGGGTTCGAGGCGCAGGCAGTGGCCGACCAGCTGCAGACCTATGCCGAGGCTGAATTGCTGCCGCGTATGCGCAGGGTCAATGCGACCAGCGCCATTCGCCTGCAGCCGTTGAGTGCGTATCCGGGGCTGGCCACGCCGGCGGATAGTGAGGCGGCTCGCCTGGTGGCGTTGCTCAGTGGCTCGGATCAGTTCGGTACGGTGGCGTTTGGTACCGAAGGCGGGCTGTTCGACCAGGCAGGGATCCCGACTGTTGTGTGTGGGCCAGGGAGCATGGACCAGGGGCACAAGCCGGATGAGTTCGTCAGTGTCGAGCAGTTGCGGGGGTGTGATGCCATGTTGCTGAGGCTGGTGGACTACCTCAGGCAGGGTTGATTGCGCTGGCCTCTTCGCGGGTAAACCCGCTCCCACAGGATCTCGTCAGTCTCAAGGCCTGTGCAGTACCTGTGGGAGCGGGTTCACCCGCGAATGGGCCGCAGCGCGGCCCCGGGTATTCAGAAGGTAGCCTTGACCTGCAGGCCAACCACCAGCGCGTTGTCGATGTCCTTCCCGGAGAACGCGCCCGGTTCGATGATGTACTGCACATCCGGGCGCAGGTTCAGCCACGGCGTGGCCTGGTAGCCATAGCTCAGCTCGACCAACTGCTCGGCGCTGTCGATGTCGGGGAACGGCTGCCCGGCATTGAGCGCGGCATCTTCCAGCACGTCGCGGCTACGCGGGTTGGGCACGGCACGGCCATAGCCCAGCGCCACGGTATCCTTCGGGCGGCTTGCGAACGGCTTGTACAGCACCACGCCGGCGCCATACCACTTGGTGAACGGTGAGGCAGCCTTGCTCGACGCCGAGTACTGGCCGAAGGCATGCAGGCTGCGGCCCGGCGAGCCCTGGTCGTTCCACACGGCCTGGTCGACCAGCAGGTAGTGGCCGCCACGGCCGGACACTTCCTCGTCGCTGCCGATGCGTTTCACGTCGGAGCTGTCGTAGTAATAGCCCAGTTTGTACTCGCCAGGCAGCTCGCCCTGCAGCTTGTACACCAGCTCTACCGGTACCACGGTGCCGGTGGTGTGCTTGGGGCCCAGGTGCCAGGCGCGGCTGGAGTTGCCGTTGCTTTCCGGGTCGACGTTGAACGCTGCCACACGCAGCTGCCAGGACGGCGACAGGTCGTACTTCACCCGCACGCCCAGGTGGGCATTGGGGTAGTTGGTCCAGCCACTGCCGCCAGACATGTTCAGCGGGTGGCCGCAGAAGCCGGCGTTCATGAAGTTGCACAGGATGCCGCTGTCCAGGCCACCGAGGTCGTTGCCCATGGCCATGTAGCCGAGCTTGACGTTGAGCGCCGGGGTGAACAGGGTACGCTCGTAGCTCAGTTCGGTCAGGCGGGTGTACAGGCCGCCGAAGTTTTCCTGGATCGGCAGGCGGTTGCCCACCAGGTCTTCCGAGGCGCTATTGCCGCGGCGGTCGTTGATGGTCAGCTGGACCTTGCCGCCGTTGTCCAGGCCATACAGTTTCGACAGGTCGAACTGCACGCCCAGTTTCAGGTTTTGCGAGTAGCGCGCCGAACGGTGCAGGCCGCCATGGGCGTTGTAGGCGGTTTCGCCGCTGTAGTCGCCGGTGAACCTGACGCCGTCTTCTTCCAGCTGGTGACGCAGGCCGCCCCAGTCACCGGTCAGGGTGCTGCGGGTCATCAGGTCGCCGTCGGCCAGGGCAGAAGTGCTGGCCAGGGCCAGGAGCAGGGTGGGTGTGATGCGAATTGCGGATGGCATTGCTGAATCTCGGGTTGTCTTCTTGGGCCTCTTCGCGGGTGAACCCGCTCTCACAGGGACTGCACCATCAGTAAGGGCAGTGCTTATCCTGTGGGAGGGTTTACCCGCGAAGAAGGCGACGCGGTCTTACGGCAAGGCGTAAGAAATCACGTAGTCGCCACGGTCAGTCGACTGGCGCGCGCCGCCAGCAGTGATCACCACGTACTGTTTGCCGGTCTTCGGCGAGACGTAGGTCATCGGGCCGCCCTGGCTGCCCACTGGCAGGCGAGCTTTCCAGATTTCGTTGCCGTTGCTGCTGTCGTAGGCGCGCAGGTAGAAGTCCTGGGTGCCGGCGATGAACACCAGGCCGCCCTGGGTCGACAGGGTGCCGCCGAGGGTCGGCAGGCCGATCTTGATCGGCAGGTGCATGCGGATGCCGAGCGGGCCTGTGTCTTCAACGGTGCCTACCGGTACCTGCCACGCCACCTGGCGGGTTTTCATGTCGATGGCGGTCAGGGTGCCGAATGGCGGCGCCTGGCACGGAATGCCGGCCACCGACAGGAAGCGGTTCTTGTTCACCGCATACGGGGTGCCCTTGAGCGGTACTGCGCCCATGCCGGTGTTCAGCGCTTCGCCACCGGAAGCAGCATTGCCCTTGTTCTGCGACGGGATCATCTGGATCCACAGGCCCAGGCGCATGTCGTTGACGAAGATGAAACCATGTACCGGGTCGGTGGAGATGCTGCCCCAGTTCATGCCACCCAGCGACCCCGGGAAGCTCAGCGACAGGTCGGTGCCTGGCGCGGTGTACAGGCCGTCGTAGCGCATCTTCTTGAAGTTGATGCGGCACAGCAGCTGGTCGTACGGGGTCGCGCCCCACATGTCCGACTCGGTCAGGGTCTGCGCGCCGATCTGCGGCATGCCCACCGACTTCGGCTGGGTTGGCGAGTACGGCTCGTCAGGGATGTTGCCTGGCTTGACCGGTACTTCGTCGACCTGGGTCAGTGGCTTGCCGGTGGCACGGTCGAGCACGTAGATCTGCCCGGCCTTGGTGCCGATCACCACCGCAGGGACCGACTGGCCGTCGTCCTTGGTGAAGTCGATCAGGCTCGGCTGCATTGGCAGGTCGAAGTCCCACAGGTCGTTGTGCACGGTCTGGAACACCCACTTCTGGTTGCCGGTGGTGGCGTCCAGGGCCAGTACCGAAGCGCCGTAGGTATGGTCCAGCTTGCTGCGTTCAACACCGTAGATGTCGGTGGACGACGAGCCCATCGGCAGGAACACGGTGTTCATCGCCGGGTCGTAGGACATTGGCGCCCAGCTGTTGGGGGTGCTGCGCACATAGGTGCTGTCGCCCTGCGGCGCCTGGCGATCCTCCGGGTTGCCAGGGTCGAAGGCCCAGCGCATTTCACCCGTGATCACGTCGAAACCACGGATCACGCCGCCTGGCATGTCGGTCTGGACGTTGTCGGCGACGCGGCCGCCGACCACCACCGTGGTACCGGCCATCAGCGGTGCCGAGGACAGCTGGTAGTAGGAGTCCGGTACATTCCCCAGGCCGGCCTTGAGGTCGACCTGGCCGTTGTTGCCGAAGCCCTGGCAGAACTCGCCGGTGTCGGCGTCGACGGCGATCAGGCGGCCGTCGATGGTGTTGGTCAGCAGGCGACGCTGGCAGTTGGCACCGGCCGGTACGCTCGCAACGGTGATCGGCGAACTGTTCGGCTGGGTCGGCTGGGCGATGGCGGCTGTGGCGTCGAAGTAGGCCATGCCACGGCAACGCTGCCAGACCTTGGACTGGGCGTTGATCGCGTTCTTCCACAGCTCCTTGCCGGTGTCGGCATCGAGGGCGATCAGGTTGTTGTGCGGGGTGCAGATGAACACCTTGTTGCCGACCTGCAGCGGGGTCAGCTGGTCCTCGGCACCGTTGCCGTCGCTGAGGGCCACGTCACCGGTGCGGTAGGTCCAGGCCACTTTCAGCTTGTTGACGTTGTCGCGGTTGATCTGGTCCAGCGCGGCGAAGCGGCTGCCACCTTCGGTGTTGCCGTAGTGGGCCCAGTCCTTCTGCGCTTTGTCGGCCTCGACCGGGGTCATGCCCGGGCCTTTGCCGGTGGGGGCGACGCTGGGGTGGGCAACGAACATGTTGCCGGCGGCGATCACCAGCACCACGGCCATCACCCCGGCAACGCCATAGGCACCACGGCCGGTGCTGGCGCCGTTGGCACGGGCCAGCAGCGGGTAGACCAGCGCCACCACCATGCCGATTGCGCCGAACATGAACAGGCGCGAGAACAGCGGCCAGAACACCAGGCCAGCGTCGACCAGCGCCCAGATGGCAGTTCCGACCAGGAACGCCGCGTACAGCCAGGCGCCAGCCGGCTTGCGGCGAGCGATAAGGACACCGGCGATGGCCATGGCCAGGCCGCCGGTCAGGAAGTACCAGGAACCGCCCAGGCCGGCCAGCTTGACGCCGCCCGCAGCCAGGAGCAGGCCGAGCAGGGCGATGATCACGCCCAGGCCGACCAGGATGATGTTTGTGGCGCCAGAGGCGCGCGGTGTTTCTTTCATGCCAGGGATCTCAGCAGGTGGAATGCGCGCAGTGTAATCTCTTAGCTTGCTAATTAACAAGTTGGTACATAATTTTGTGGGGCGGATTGTCGCAGGGATGAACTCGTCAAGGTGTGGCTAAAAGTCTAGATCAGGTGCTTAAAATTGCAGTAATCAGGGTGTTCATGCCGGTTGTGTAACCTGCATTCGACTTTAGCCGGACAGGGAATGACCGGGTTCACGCTGGCCATGGAGTGGCGCTGCTGTAGAACACCGCCAGCCAGACGGTGGCTGTGCCGGGAGCGGTCCATTCCACGCGGTGGCGATAGTGCGGCGGGATGTCCAGGCAATCGCCCGGCGCCAGCAGGCGGGTGTGGCTCTCGTGCTCGAAGCGCAGGCCGGCGGCTCCACTGAGCAGCACGATCCATTCACCTTCGGCCTGGTCGTACCAGAAACCAGGCGGGCTGGCCTGGCCGCTGGAAACAATGCGCTCAACGCGCACGCCCGGGCGGCTGAGCAGCTCGTCGACCTGTTCGGCGCAGGTGGGGTCGCAAGGGGGCAGGGTGGTCAGCAGGTTGGTCGGTGTCATGGAAAGCCTCGTCTGGATGGGGGTAGTTCCACTATGGACGCAATTGCCGCGCACCGCGCTTCCTGACCCGCCCGGCTGTTTGTAAGAGCTTTCCGAGATTTGAAAGACGGGCAGCAAATGGACAAACTCCTGGCGATGAAGATGTTCGTGGCCACCGTCGATGCTCAGGGCTTTTCTGCCGCCGCCCGCCGGCTTGGGCTGGCGACATCGTCGGTGACGCGCCTGGGCGATGCCCTGGAAACGGCGTTGGGCGCCACCTTGCTCAACCGCTCCACCCGCCAGTGTGCTTGCCGGTGGAGTTCGGCAGGCGGGTCATCGCCCCGCACCTGGGGCCGTTTCTGGCGCAGCATCCGGCGCTGGAGCTGGACATCGACCTCAGCGACCGCCTGGATGACCTGCCTGCGCTTTCGCTATGGGCAGAAAGGGCGACCCTGGCGCGGCCAATGACAGCATCAACGCCCTGTACCTGCGGGGCGCAGGGGTCGGCGGTGGCCAGTGCGCTGTTCAGCCAGTTTGGCTGGCAAGGTGTGGCGCTGGTGGGGGCGGGGTTACCGGGCGTGGCCTTGCTCATCTTCCTGGCCAACGCGCGCCGGGGTTGAACGGTAGCAAGCGGAGCCAGCAATTTTGCAGTGATGCGAAGATCCTGGGGGCGCTTCGCACCCCTTTCGCGACGCAAGGCCGCTCCCACAAAAAACTGCACACGCCTGTATCAGACGCTATCGCCCAAGCGGCAACGCCACACCAATCAAGGCAAACAGGCTGCCGCAGCAGCGGTTGAAGCCTTTGCCGCCCTTGGCCAGCCATGGCCGGATGCGAAACGCCAGGCGCGCTAACAGGTATTCAACCAGGAACTCGACGCTGGCAAAGGTCGCCGCCATTACCACGAACTGCAACAGCAACCCACGCTGCGGGTCGATGAACTGTGGCAGGAAAGCGCCATAGAACAGCAGCACCTTGGGGTTGGCCATGGCCGACAGCAGGCCCTGGCGGAACAGGTCGGCATTGCCCAGCCGCGCGCTTTGCGCGGTCAGTTCCAGGTACAGGCCCGGGCTGCGCCACAGCTGGATACCCAGCCAGATCAGATAGGCACCACCCACCCATTTGAGCACGCTCAGCACCGAGGCCGAGGTCTGCAGCAACGCGCTGAGGCCGAACATGGCCAAGGCGATCAGGGCGCTGAAGCCAAATACCCCGCCAACGATGGTGAACAACGTCCGGCGTGTGCCATACAGCGCACCGTGGGTCAGGGCCAGCAGGCTGTTGGGGCCAGGGGTCAGCGACAGGCCGATGCTGGCCAGCAGGTAGATGAGCCAGGTGTCGAGTGCCATGGTGGGAAATGCCTTGTTGATAAGGAGGACGCCAGTCTATGGCGCCGGTTTCGTTCAGGAAGGGTATGATCTGGACATTTAATGGTTGTTTCTGGACGCAACGCCATGCTGCCCGATATCCGCTTGCTGATCTTGCCGTTACCGGATTTTGCCTTGCTCCCGTTCGGTGCCTTTCTCGACAAGTTGCGTTTCAGCGCCGACGACGAGGACTACAGCCAGCAGCGCTACTGCAGTTGGACCGTGGCAGGGCTAAGCCTCGACCCGGTGCCGTCGAGCAGTGGCGCGGTGGTACAAGTCGAGGCCATGGCTGGCCAGCTTGAGCTGGACAGTTTCGACTACCTGGTGGTGTTCGGTGGGCGCAATGCCATGGCCACTGCCGCGCTGGCGCCTCGCTACAAGGCCTTGCTCAGGAAGGCCGGCAAAGCGGGCGTCAAACTGGTGGGCGTCGACAACGGCGCCTTCCTGTTGGCCGCCTGCGGATTGCTGCAGGGGCACAAGGTGGTGGTGCACTGGCGCCACGAAGCCGAATTTCGTGCGGCTTTCCCTCACCTACAGGTGCTGAGTGAGCAGCTGTATTGCATCGACGGTAGCCGCATCACCTGCGCCGGTGGCACCGCGGCCATCGACCTGGCCGTTGCGCTGTTGTCACGCGCCTGCGGGCGGACCCGGGCGCTCAAGGGCCTGGCCGACATGCTGGTGGACGAAACCCGCGATAGCCGCCATGCCTTGCGCTCGCTGGAGCAGGGGACCGGGCAGGGGCGGCAGGTGCAGCGCGCGCAGGCGTTGATGCGTCATCACCTGGGTACGCCGTTGGCGGTGGAGCAACTGGCGGCGGAGCTGGGCATCAGCCGGCGCCAGCTGGACCGGCAGTTTCACGCCAGCCATGGCATGAGCGCCAAGGCCTGGTGGCTGGAGATGCGCTTGCAACAGGCGCGCTGGCGCTTGCTCAACTCCAGCCACAGCCTGGCGCAGATTGCCGATGAAGTGGGCTTGGGCGATGCCAGTTACCTGGGCAAGTGCGTGCGGCGACGGTTTGGTTGCACGGCCCGTGAACTGCGCTGTCACGTAGAAAGCTGAATTCACCAGCGGTCCACGTACCCTGTGGGAGCGGGTTTACCCGCGAAGCAGCCACCGCGCTGCATGGCACCGGCTGCGCCGGTGTTCGCGGCTGAAGCCGCTCCCACAGGGACCCTGCTAATTCAATGAGTCCTATGAAAGCGGGTTTACTGCGGCGTCCCGAACAACCCGGTCCAGTAAATCCCCGCATCACTCTTCGGGTCCACCGCATACGCAGCGCCCAGTTCACGGAAGTCCGGGTTCATCAGCGTCGCGCAATGCCCCGGGCTATCCAGCCAGCCATCGACCACCTTGCGCGCAGTGTCACGCCCGGCGGCGATGTTTTCGCCGATCTGCTGGTACAGGTAGCCGGCCAGTTCTGCCCGGTCACCGGGGGTGCGGCCATCCTTGTCGATGTGGTCGAAGAAGTTCTGGTTGGCCATGGCCCGGGTGTGGTTGGCGGCGACCCCGGCCAGCACCGTGCTCCAGCTCAGCGCGGGGGCGGCGGCGAAGGGCTGGCCACCGCATTGGCGCGGCACCTTGCGCGCGGCATTGATTTCCTGCAGCACCTTCTGCCCCTCGGCCTGCCAGTCGCCCAGGCGGCCGCTGAGCAGCGGCCGCGCCAGCACGATGCGCCAGTCGCGGCCTTCCTGGCTGACGCCGATATCGACGAACTGTGGGTCGAGCACCACCTGGCAGAAGCTCTCTTCGATGGCATGCATGGCAGCGCGCGCATCACGCGGCCCCGACAGGCTGATGGCCTGCACGTTGACCATTGGGTAGGCGGCGCGGGTCATGGCCTGCTGCAGGTCGCGGGTACCCTCTGGCGACAGCGCCAGACGGGTATCGCTGTTGAGCGGCGGCAGCTCCAACGACGCTTCGCCACCGCAGGGCTGGGCCTTGCTGCGGTAGACATTGATCGAATCGATCAGTTGCGCCTCTTCGCCGGTGGCAGCCAGTGCCCCGGTCGAGACGACCAGGCCCAGCGACAAGGCGGCAACGGATGACAGGACGCGCATGTGGATCTCCCTATGACTGGCAGCGTCGTGGTTTGCGCTGCTCATCCTACACAAGCCCAGGGCTTTTGGCCCGGGATCGTGCAAAGCAATGAAATCGCCGGCATTCGTTGCTGGCGGCAAAAGAGGGAGTAGACCACTGGTCGGCGGAAAAGTGCGATGACTTGGTAATCGTTCGTATCACACCCTACCTTGCAGCCGTCACAGTCTAGCCAAGCGCAAGCATGAGTACCAAAGGCAGGGTGGCGGCAGCCACCACGGTCTGCAGGGCGATGATGGTGGCCATCAGCGGTGCGTTACCGCCCATTTGCCGGGCCATCACATAGGAAGATGACGCGGTCGGCAGTGCCTGGAACAGCACCGCTACCACCGCTGCCTGGCCACCCAGGCCAAGCATGCGGCACAGGGCCCAGGTGGTCAGCGGCATGATCAGGAACTTGAATGCCGACGCCGCCATCAGCGGGTGCACCTGTTGGCCCAGGCGGGCGCCACCCAGGGCGGCGCCGACGCACAGCAGGCCCAGCGGCAGGGCGGCCTGGCCCAAGGCCTTCACCGTAGGTTCGATACCTGCTGGCAAGCCTAGCCCGCTGGCGCGCAGCAGCAACCCACCGGCGCAACCAACGATCAAGGGGTTGGCGAAGATCGCCCGCAGCACTTTGCCTGGTGAGCTATGGCGGGCGCTGAAACGGGCGAACACGAGTACGCAAAGCAGGTTGACCAAGGGCACGATGGCAGCGTTGGCCACCGCCGCCAGGGCGATGCCGGCGCTGCCGTAGATACCGGCTGCAAGGGTGGCGCCGATGTAGTTGTTGAAGCGGATGCCGCCCTGGAACACCGAGGTGAAGTCGGCGCCATCGTGGTTCATTGCACCCTGGTAGAGCACCAGCAGCACGGCCCCGGCCAGGGTCGAGAGCATCAGCACGGCGACCATGCCCAGCACTGGTACGCCATCGAGGTTGGCGGTGGCCAGACCGTGGAGGAACAGCGACGGCAGCAATACGTAATAGCTCAGGCGCTCGGCGCCGGGCCAGAAGTTATCGGCGAGGTAGCCGCGCAGGCGCAGGAAAGTGCCCAGGGCAATCAGCAGGATGATCGGCAGCAGGGTGGTCAGCAGCAAGTGGAGCATGATCGACGTTCCGTGGTCGGGTACGGGGCACAGACTACTGGTGCGGATCGATCTGTAAAAACGTTGTTTTCTTTACTGACTGTTGAGGAAAAATGCATGTTTGCTCTGGGGGCGCTTTGCGCCCCCGGCAGTCTCACGCCTCCAGCGCAGTCTTCAATACCGCACTCAAATGCCGCCGCTGGCTCTTCTCATGCTCCAGCAACACCACCCGCCGAGTCAGTTGCGGTTCGCCAAACGGCAGGCAGGTGGCCGGTGGCAAACGTTGCAGGTCGTCATCGGCCATGGGGATGATCGCCACGCCCAGGCCCATCACCGCCATGCGCGCCAGCGCTTCCTGGCTGTCCAGCTCCATCTGCTCGCTTACCTGCAAATGCTGCCGGCGCAGTTCCTGCTCGATCTGTCGCCCGGCCCAGGCACGCTTGTCGAAACGCAGGAACGGCTGGCTGGCCAGCAGCTGCGGCACGCTTTGCCCGGCCAGCTCGGGGCTGGCGATGGCCCAGAAGCGGTCTTCGAACAACGGCGTGAAGTCCAGGCTTTGCGGGTAGGGGCTGACCGGTTCGGTGGTGATCGCTGCATCGAGTTCGCCGTCTTCCACCCGCCGTGCCAGCTCTGCCGACATGCCTGAGGCCACGCTGACATGCAGCTGTGGGTGGTGCGCCTTTATCCACACCAGCGCCTTGGGCAGGCGCCGGGCCAGCACCGTGTGGATCGCCCCCAGGCGCAGGCGGCCGCGCAGGCTCGGCCCGCTGGCCAGGGCGTCGGCCAGCTCGTCGTAGGCCCCCAGGATGGTCTCGGCGCGGGCCACCGCCAACTGGCCGGCTTCGGTCAGCGCCACCTGCCTGCGGCTGCGGTCGAACAAGGTCACCTGTAGCTCGTCTTCGAGGGTCTTGATGTGCAGGCTCACCGCCGAAGGAGTGAGGCTGAGCAGGTCGGCGGCACGGGCGAAGGTGCCGTGGCGGGCGATGGTCACCAGGGTGCGCAGGGCTTTGAGGGACATGCGGATGGGTCCGGTTTCAAGCTGACAGGGCTGCATTGTCAGGCCCGGCCCTATCGCCGGCAAGCCAGCTCCCACAGGTACTTCACCGGTGGTGTCTGGCCGGCGACAGGGCCGGGCAGGCAACGCTGTTCAACGTGCATTACGCCCATAGGCCTGGCTGATCCTGTCGATCACCATGGCCAGGGCGACAATCGCCAGCCCGGCCTCGACGCCTTGACCGACATTCAGGGTCTGGATCCCCGCCAGCACGTCCTCGCCCAGCCCGCGGGCGCCGATCATCGAAGCCACCACCACCATCGACAGGGCCATCATCACCGACTGGTTGAGCCCGGCCATGATGCTCGGCAGCGCCAGCGGCAGGGCGATGCGCCGCAGCCGCTGCCAACGGCTGGCCCCCAGGCCATGGGCGGCTTGCAGCAGCGAAGGGTCGATCTGGCTCAGGCCCAGTTCGGTCAGCCGCACCAGCGGTGGCAGGGCATAGATCAGCGTGGCGAACACGGCGGGCACCTTGCCCAGGCCGAACAGCATCAGCACCGGGATCAAGTAAACGAAGGCGGGCAGGGTCTGCATCACATCCAGCACTGGCAACAGCAGCTTTTTCGCCAGCGGCCGAGCAGCCAGCAGGATGCCCAGCGGCACGCCCACCAGCACGCAGAGGCCGGTACTGACCAGCACCAAAGCCATGGTCTGCAGCAGTTTGTCCCACAACCCGAGCATGCCGATCAGGGCCAGCAGCGCCACCAGTACCGCGCTGCGCAGCAAGCTGCGGCTGGCATGCCAGGCGAGCAGGCCTGTCAGCAATAGCAGCAGCCACCACGGCAGCAGGCGCAGCAGGGTTTCCAGGCCGACCAGCAGTTGCAGCAACTGGTCAGAGAGGCTGCGCAGGTGATCGCCGTAGTTCAGCACCAGCCAGTCGACCAGCCGGTTGACGCTGTCGGCAAAGGAGAACTGCAGGCTTTGGGGGAAGCCGCCGCTCACAGGCTGCCCTCGACCTTGGTGGCAATGTCCGCAGGCAACCAGGCTTTCCACACCTCGCGGTTATCGCGCAGGAAGGTGAGGGCAGCATCGCGGGGCGGCGTGCGTTTTTCGCTCATGTCGGCCAGTGCCTTGTTGAGGCGGTCGATGGGCAGGTCGACCCGCTCGAACACGCTCACCAGCTCCGGGTAGCCGTCACGAAAGGCCTTGGACACGCCAATCGACAATTTGGCCGGCAGCGAGCGGCTGCCCTTGGGCTTGGGGTTTCCGGCATCGGTGAGGGTCGCCCAGGCCTGGGCATCGAACGGCGGCTCTTCCAGGCGTATGAGTTTGTAGCGGCCCATCAACGGGGTCGGGTTCCAGTAGTAGAACAGCACCGGTTGGCCACGGCGGATGGCCGAGCCGATTTCGGCATCCATGGCGGCCCCGGAACCGCTGCGGAAGTTGGTATACAGGTCGCTCAGCCCGTAGGCCTTGAGTTTCTGGCTGTTGACGGTCTCGGATGTCCAGCCGCTGGGGCTATTGAGAAAACGCCCTTTGTCGGGCGACTCGGGGTCACGGAACACCTGCGGGTAACGCTTGAGGTCATCGACGCTACGCAGGTCGGGTGCCATGGGCTTGAGCTTGCGCGTGGCATCGCCTTCGACCACATAGGCCGGTACCCACCAGCCTTCTTCGGCATGCTTGACCGTGTCGCCCAGCGCGAACACCTGTCCGGCCGCTTCTGCCTTGACCCAGGCAGGGCTGCGCCCGGCCCATTCCTCGGCGATCACTTGCAGGTCGTTGCGTGCCAGCGCCACTTCCATGCTGACCGTGCTGCCGGGCAGGGTGTCGGTGGGGTAGCCATACCCACGCTCGACGATCAGGCGCAGGATTTCGGTGGTGAGTGCGCCGCTTTCCCAGCCGATGGCGCCAAAGTGGATGGGCTCGCTGCGCTCTGCCGACGCGGCGCTGTCGGTGCTGGCCAGGCCTACGGCGAGCAGCAGGCCGGCCAGCAGCGTTGGAATTTTCTTCATCAGGGCCCTCGTCGGTTGCCGTGGGGTAGGTGCGGGCAAGTGTAGACGACCCCTCCCGCGCCTTGCCGACGGCGGTAGGGAACGGGCTCCTGCTGCCAGCGGGGGCCGCGGTTTGCAAAGGTGCGTAGTGCCGTTTGGCAAGCCCATTTTGCGAGGCATTCCTGATGACGCTGGACTTGAATTTCGTCTATTACCGCAACTTCCGATTTGATGGAAAGCTACACGTTCGTTGCAGTGGCGCAGACCTGCACAAGGTCGGTCGCATTCGCTACGAACTGGAACGGGCCGGCCCTGATGGCCCGGTGTCCTTCAGAGGGGTTTCGGCCTATTCCCAGGCCCACACCGGCAATCTCAGTGACCACGGCTGCCCAGCCACATTACTCGCCGAGGAGGAGGCGGGGGTCTACACCATTCGGCCAAGGGTGGTGTTGCGGGATGAACATGCGCGGGCGATGAACCGGCCTGTCGGAGGGACCGGTGTCATCGACATGCCGCCGCTGGTACTCGACATCAAGGCTGAGGAACTCAACCGCAGTGTGCTGGACAAGGTTCCGTTGCCCTCTGATAGTGGGCGTCGCAAGCGGGCGTTGGCGTCCGCGGACGTGGCCGACCCTGCGCTGCCCCTATTGGCACCAGGCACCTCGTACCCGACCCTGGTCATCGAGTTCAGTGTCGGGGGGTATGAGCACTTCCTTCGAGACCTGGAGCCCGCTTCGGGCTCTGCCCTGTCGCGTTACTGGCCGAACCTGAAGTCGGTGATCGCGCCCAGGCCTGTCCTGGACAAACATGAACTGGACGATGACAGGCTTCAGGTACTCCGTCAGTACTATTACCTCGACCAGCCTGACAGCATGCTCAATGACACCTATCTGGCATTGCTCAAGTCGTTGGCCGCGCTGGATTACGTAGTATCCATGCAGGTGTTGCCGGTAACGTCGGAACCAAACCTTGTCGCATTCGTGCTGGCGGGGCTGTTGGCAACCTTGCTGACAGGTACTGCAGTGGTGGCAGGCAGCAGGGCTGATGAAAATGCCCAACCCACGCCCGACTTCGAACCACGCCAGAACTACCTCGACGAGCCCGGCCCCCGCTGGAAGGGCCTTAATGCACGCAAGGCCTGGGCCGGCAAGGTGACGGGCAAGGGCGCGCGGATTCACTTCAGCGACGGTGGTTTGCATGTTGGGCATGAAGACCTGCGTGGCAACCCGGCTTTGAGCGTCGTGTCGCTTGAGCCAAACCATGATCCGCGCCATGGCACTGCTTCAGTGGGTATCATTCTGGCGAAGCGTAACGGGTTCGGCGCCACGGGGATCAGCCATGACAGCGAGCTGTACCTGTACAACAACCGCGCGAGAGATGCCCAGGGCAATTTCCAGGCGCTCAAGGATCTGCTGCGCAATGTAGAACCCGGGGACATCGTCGGCATCAATCGCCAAGCTGCAAATGTCGACGTGCTGAGCACGCGGCTGCCGTCCTTGCACGACAAGGCCTGGTGGACCGTCATGCAGCAGTTGAGCCAGCGCGGTGCGGTGGTGGTCAATGCCGCGGCCAATGGCAGCAGCAAGACCCTTGCAGAACGAAATACCTTTGAAGGGCACGGCGTGGATCTGGCCAATTGGCGCTACTTCAATGACCACGGCGATTCGGGCACCATTCTGGTGGGCGCCAGCCGCTCGTATGATGGCAAGCCCCATACCTACTCCAACCACCATTACCCTTACCGCATGCTCAATGCCTGGGGCGATAGCGTAGTCACGCTTTCCTATGGGGACTTGCAGGACTTGTCTGGTGAGGGCAGGGACTACACAGACAGCTATGCTGGCACTTCCAGTGCTACGCCGATGGTGTGCGGCGCGCTGAGCCTGATTCAGTCCTACGCCCTGGAGCAGCATCACGTCTATCTCAATGGCAACCAGATGCACCAGTTGGTCATGGAGTCTGGTTACGACGATGCCACCTTACCGGATACCGATGTGATGCCGATGGGCGCCCGACCCAATGTGCATGGTGCGTTGGTACTGCTGGACCGCATCCTCGGCGGCGGCCGGTTCGCGGCCTGAGCCAGGGCCGGCAGGTGCCGGCCCTGAGCCATTCACACGCGGAACTGGTCCATCAGCGCCTGCTGCTGGTTGGCCAGACTGTTCAGCGACTGGCTGACCCGCGCCGACTCGTTGGCCTGCCCCGACAGCGACTCGGTGACATCACGGATGGTCGCCACGTTGCTGTTGATTTCCTCGGCCACCGCGCTTTGCTCCTCGGCGGCCGAAGCGATTTGCAGGTTCATGTCGGTGATTACCGTCACTGCCTGGCCGATGCGCTGCAGCGCGGTGACGGCCTGGCCAACCTGCTGCACGCCGCCCTGGGCCTGGCGGTGGCTGTTGTCCATGGCACCGACCACCTCGCGGGTACCGTTCTGCAATGCCTCGATCACCTGGCGGGTTTCTTCCACCGACTCCTGGGTACGCTGGGCCAGGTTGCGTACCTCATCTGCCACCACGGCAAAACCACGGCCGGCTTCACCGGCGCGGGCCGCCTCGATGGCAGCGTTGAGTGCCAGCAGGTTGGTCTGTTCCGCAATCGAGCGGATCACCTCCAGCACCGAACCGATCTTCTCGCTGTTCTGCGCCAGGCCCTGGACTTCGGCCATGGCATTACTCATGTCGGCGGCCAGGGCATCGATGCTGTGGGTCGTGCGATCGATCACCGCCAGGCCTTCGCGGGTGGCCTGGTCGGCGTCGCGGGCGGCCTGCGCTGCCTGCGCTGCGCTGCGGGCGACATCCTGGGCGGTGGCGCTCATCTCGTGCGAGGCGGTGGCCACCTGGTCGACCTGACGGTACTGCTGCTCCATGCCGGCGCTGGTCTGCGTGGCAATTGCCGAAGACTGGTCGGCGGTGCCTCGCGCGGCCTGCACCGAGCGTTTGACCTCGGCGATGGTCGGCTGCAGCTTGTCGAGGAAACGGTTGAACCAGCCGGCCAGTTCGCCCAGTTCATCCTGCTTCTGGTAGGTCAGGCGGCGGGTCAGGTCACCTTCGCCGCTGGCGATGTCCTTGAGCATGCTTGCCACGCCGAGGATCGGCCGGGTAACGCCACGGGCCATCAGCCACACCATCAGCAGGCCGGCAATCGCCGCCGCCAGGCCCAGGCCAAGTTCCAGCAGGGTACCGCTGGTGTTCAGCGCGTCCAGTTCCTGTTTCAGCGCATCGGCCGGCCCGGTCAAGGCGTTTTCCGGCACGTCCAGCAGCACGCCCCAGGGCTGGGCGTCCGGGATCGGCCGGAACGCCGCCAGCACCTTCAGGCGCTGCTGGTCGTGCACGATGGTCAGCTTGCCATCGGCCAGCTTGCGCACCAGCTCGGCACCTTTGGCTGTGTCGACCTGGTCGAAGCGCTGGGCCAGCTTGCTGGCATCGGCGCTGTAGCCGGCCAGCAGGCCGACCGGGCTGAGGATGCCGACCGTGGTGCGGCCTTCGTACAGGCTGCGGCTGGCCTCTTGGCTCAGGGCCTGCAGGCTGTTGAGGTTGATGTCGATGGACAGGGTGGCGATCACTTTGCCGTCGACCGTCAGCGGGAAGACGATGCTGGTCATCAGCACCTGCTGGCCATCGATTTCATAGAAATACGGCTCCACCACGCACACCTTGCCGGACGTGCGCGGGCACACCCACCAGGTGTTGGCCGGCTGGCCGCTGGGGCCTATCTCGGTGTTGGCCATGTCATGCTCGGGCAAGGCCATGGCCGTCAGCTGGCCGACACGCGGTTGCGACCAGTACAGGGCGAAGCGCCCGGTTTCATTGCTGCCCAGCTCCGCCTTGCCGGCGAACAGGCTGTCCTTGTTGTCCAGGGCGTTGGGCTCGAACACCAGCGACAGGCCGAGCAGGTCGGGGTTGGCCTGCAAGGCTGCGCGCACCTGGCGGGTCATGTCCTCGCGCAGGTCGAAGGCATCGAGAAAACGCTTTTCCGCCTGCTCGCGCAGGAACAGCACCTGACGGGCGAAACCGGCGCCGTACTGGTAGGCGTCCATGAACTGGCGGCGGATGTTCAGCGCCTGCACCTCGCCCTGCGACTCGATGCGCGACTGCGCCGACTCGGTCAGCATCTGCATGCTGCTGGCCTTGACCAGGTCCGAGCTGTGGTCCATGCGGTACAGCGACAGGCCGACGAGCAGGGTGACGATGCCGGCCAGGCAGAGGCCGGCGAGCAGGGTGATCTTCCACTGGATGGAGAATTGTCGCAAAGGCATGGGGGCGTATCCCTTTTTTGGACAGTAAGGGTTATGGCTTTGGATCTGGGTTGGGCTGGGGCTTGGCTGGGGATGTGTGTCGCCTGGAAGATCGAGCGCCGCAACATGGCGCTTTTGACATCTGCCGCCCACTGCTTCAGAGTGCGCGCTTTTTTTCTGTCGCAATGAGGTAAGCCAACCATGAATGCAGTGATCGCCGCGGTCGGCATCATGCTGATACTCAGCCTGTCCCGCGTGCACGTGGTCATCGCCCTGATCATCGGGGCCCTGGCCGGGGGGCTGGTGGGCGGCCTGGGCATCGAGGGTACGCTCAAGGCCTTCAATGGCGGCCTCGGCGGCGGGGCCACGGTGGCCCTGTCCTATGCACTGCTGGGCGCCTTTGCCGTGGCCATCGCCAAGTCCGGTCTGGCCCATGCCCTGGCCGACCGCGCCCTGGCCATGATCGACCGTCAGGGCCATGCCAATGGCGGCAAGGTCAAATGGTTGCTGGTCGGCCTGATGCTGGTGGTGGCGGTATCGTCGCAGAACATCCTGCCTATCCACATCGCTTTCATCCCGTTGCTGGTGCCGCCATTGCTGTACGTGCTGACCCGCCTGCGCATCGACCGCCGGCTGATCGCCTGCGTGATCACCTTCGGCCTGATCACCCCTTACATGTTCTTGCCGGTGGGCTTTGGCAACATCTTCCTCAACGAAATCCTGCTGGCCAACGTTGCCCGCGCGGGTGTCGACGTGAGTGGTGTGAATGTCACCCACGCCATGGCCATCCCGGCCGCTGGCATGTTGGCCGGCCTGTTGCTGGCGGTATTCATCAGCTACCGCAAGAAGCGTGACTACGACCTGGCGCGCATCGAACAGGTGGAGCAGGTGAGCGTGCAGTACAACCCGCTGACCCTGCTGGTGGCCGGGCTGGCGATTGCCTCGGCGTTCATCGTCCAGTTGTGGCTGGACTCGATGATTATCGGCGCCATGGTCGGTTTCCTGATCTTCTCGCTATCGGGCATCGTGCGCTGGAAAGACACTGACGACCTGTTCACCGAAGGCATGAAGATGATGGCCATGATCGGCTTCATCATGATTGCCGCCTCTGGCTTTGCCGACGTGATGAAGGCCACCGGTGAGGTGAAGAGCCTGGTGGAAGCCTCGGCGCAGTGGATCGATCACAGCAAGGGCATCGGTGCGTTGCTGATGCTGCTGGTGGGCCTGCTGGTGACCATGGGCATCGGCTCGTCGTTCTCCACCGTGCCGATCCTGGCCGCGATTTTCGTGCCGCTGTGCGTGCAGCTGGGCTTCGACCCGCTGGCCACCGTGTGCATCGTGGGTACCGCCGGTGCCCTGGGCGACGCGGGTTCGCCAGCCTCGGACTCGACCCTGGGCCCGACCTCGGGGCTGAATGTGGATGGCCAGCACCACCATATCTGGGACACCGTGGTGCCTACCTTCATCCACTACAACCTGCCACTGCTGGCGTTCGGCTGGTTGGCGGCGATGACGCTGTAAGGCGGGGAGGGGCGTCAGCCCTTGTCGGGCGGCGGCGAGATGCGGTTGAGTACGGTGCTGCCGTCTTTGCTGCGGGTCAGGTAGACCGGCAGCACCTTGGGCAGGTTGTTGACCAGTCGCCCCACCTCTCGGGTGTTGTAGATGCCGCTGATGCGGATGCGGCCGGTGCTGGCATCGGCCAGCAGCAATGGCGCATCGAGGTAGCGGTTGATCATTGGCAGCGCCTGTTCCAGGCTCAGGTTGTCGAGGACCAGCTTGCCGTCGCGCCAGGCCAGGCTGTTGCTGTAGTCGTCGCTCTGCTCCAGTTGCGGCTCGAAGTCGCCCTTGTGATAGCTGGCCTGCATCCCTGGGCCCAGGCGGTAGCCACCGGCGCTGCCGGCGCTGGACACCAGTACCGAACCTTCTACCAGGGTGACCTTGACCTGGTCCTGGTATTTCCACACGTTGAACTGGGTGCCGGTGACGCGGGTCTGGCCACGACCGGCATGCACGATGAACGGGTGGCTGCTGTCGTGCTTTACCTTGAAGAATGCCTCGCCACGCTTGAGCGTGACCTGGCGTTGGTCCTTGTAGTTGAGGTAGGTGAGCTCGGAGTTCAGGTTGAGCTGTACCGTGCTGCCGTCGCTCAGTTGCACGGTCTGCATGTGCGCGCCGGCTTCGAAGTGCTGGTAGTGATTGGGCAGCCAGCCTTGTTCCCAGCCCACCCAGCCGGCCAGCGGCAACACCGCCAGGGCGATGGCGGCAGCAGACGCCAGCGGCCGCCAGTTGCGCGGGCGCGCAGCCGGGTGCACGGGCGGGTTGAAGTCGATGACGGTGGCGTTGCGCGGCAGCAGGTCGGCGGTTTGCCAGATTTCCAGCATCGCCTGGTATTCCTCGATATGCCGCGGGTCGGCCGCCAGCCAGCGGGCGAACGCCTCGCGCTCGGCCGCCGTGCAATCTTCGGCGTGCAGGCGCATGCACCAGTGCGCGGCGGCGTCGGTGATGGCATCGTCTGGGCTGGGATTGAGGCGGTCGTGGTTCATTGCGGCTCCGGGTTTTGCGCATTCTACCCTTGCAGGAGGGCTCCCGAGAACCGAGGTAATGGCGAATGACTATCAGTTGTGCCGGTTTTTCGTCGGATTGGCAATGGTTTTCCAGCGTTTGAGAACCCTTCGCGCACGCAAATTCAGGCTGAAATCGTTGGGGCTGCTGCGCAGCCCAGCGCGACAAAAGGCCGCTCCCACAGGTATCGCACCAACCCAACGGGCAGCGCTGTACCTGTGGGAGCGGCCTTGTGTCGCGAAAGGGGCGCACAGCACCCCCAGCGGCTCATCAGAACTGCGCCGCCTCCAAACCATAAAGGCTGCCACTTCCTGCCCGAATACTCGCTTCCAGCCCCAACTCCCGCGGCAAGACCCGCTGGAAGAAGAACTCGGCACACGCAAGCTTGGCCCCATGAAACGCGGCATCCTCGTCGCGCTTGGCCAATGCCACCGCCGCCATCCGCGCCCACATATAGGCATACGCAGTCAGCCCGAACAGCTGCAGGTATTCCACCGCCACCGCGCTGACCAGGTTGGCATCCTCGCCGGCACGCGCCCGCAGCCAGGCGCTGGTCGCCTCCAGCCGCGCCAGGCTCGCTTGCAGGGCCTCGCGGTGCAACGGTGCATCCACGCTGAAGGCCCGTACCTCGGCGGCAAAGCTGGCCAGCGCCTGGCCACCGTCGGCCAGCACCTTGCGCCCGAGCAGGTCGAGGGCCTGGATGCCGTTGGTGCCTTCGTAGATCTGCGCGATGCGCACGTCGCGCACCCGCTGCTCCTGGCCCCATTCGCGGATGTAGCCATGGCCGCCATACACCTGCTGGCCGAGCACGCAGCTTTCCAGGCCGTTGTCGGTGAAGAACGCCTTGGCCACCGGCGTCAGCAGTGCCACCAGGCGCTGCGCATGCTCACGTTCGCCGGCGTCTTCGGCGTAGCGCGCCAGGTCCAGCTGCTGGCCAACGTAGGCGGCAAACGCCCGGCCGCCTTCGGTGAGGGTGCGCATGGTCAGCAGCATGCGCCGCACATCGCCGTGGTGGATGATCGGGTCGGCAGCCTTGTCCTGTGCCTGCGGGCCGCTGGCGGCGCGGCTTTGCAGGCGCTCGTTGGCGTAGCGGGCGGCGCTCTGGTAGGACGCCTCGGCACAGCCGATTCCCTGGATGCCGATGGACAGGCGTTCGTAGTTCATCATGGTGAACATCGCCGCCAGGCCCTTGTTCGGCTCACCCACCAGGAAGCCGACGGCGCTGTCGAAGTTCATCACGCAGGTCGCCGAGGCCTTGATGCCCATCTTGTGTTCGATCGAGCCGCAATGGGCGGCGTTGCGCGCACCCAGGCGGCCATCGGCCTCGACCAGGTACTTGGGCACCAGGAACAGCGAGATGCCCTTGGCGCCGGTGGGCGCATCCGGCAGCTTGGCCAGCACCAGGTGGATGATGTTCTCGGTCAGGTCCTGTTCGCCACCGGTGATGAAGATCTTGCTGCCGCTGATGCGATAGCTGCCGTCGGCCTGGGGTTCGGCGCGGCTGCGGATCAGCCCCAGGTCGGTGCCGGCATGGGGCTCGGTGAGGCACATGGTGCCGGCCCAGCGGCCTTCGTACAGGGGCGGCAGGTAGGTGGCCTTGAGCGTTTCGCTGGCGTGGGCATCGATCGCCAGGCAGCTGCCAGCGCTCAACGCCGAATACAGGCTGAAGCTGCAATCGGCGGCGTAAAGCATTTCTTCGAACAGCACACCGAGCATTTTCGGCATGCCCATGCCGCCATGTTCGGGGTTGCCGCCCAGGCCGACCCAACCGCCTTCGCGGTAGGTGTGCCAGGCCTCGCGGAAACCGTCAGGGGTGGTGACTTCGCCTGCGTCGAAGCGCACGCCTTGCTCGTCACCGTTGCGGCTGAGCGGGGCAATCAGCTGGCCGGTGACTTTGGCTGCCTCCTCAAGGATGGCGTCGGCGGTTTCGGCGTCGATGCGCTCGGCCAGGGCCGGCAGGCGGGCCCACAGGGCCGGGGCGTTGAACAGGTCATGCAGGACGAAGCGCATGTCGCGCAGGGGGGCGGAGTAGGTGGTCATCGGTAGCTCTTGAAAAGTGGGAAATCCGGGCTGGCCTCTTCGCGGGTGAACCCGCTCCCACAGGGATCGCACCAAACCTGAGCCTGTTGCTGTAACTGTGGGAGCGGGCGTGCCCGCGAAGAGGCCACTACGGAATCAAAGGGCTTTGGCCCGGTCGCGCAGCACGTACTTCTGGATCTTGCCGGTGGAGGTCTTGGGTAGTTCGCCGAAGACCACGGTCTTCGGCACCTTGAACCCGGCCAGGTGCTCGCGGCACCAACTGGTGATGTCGGCTTCGCGGGTGTCTTCGCGGCCCGGCTTGAGGGCAACGAAGGCGCACGGGGTTTCTCCCCATTTTTCATCCGGGCGTGCTACCACTGCGGCTTCCAGCACCGCCGGGTGCTTGTAGAGGGCGTCCTCGACCTCGATGGTGGAGATGTTCTCGCCACCGGAAATGATGATGTCCTTGAGCCGGTCCTTGATCTCGACATAGCCGTCGGCGTGCCACACGGCCAGGTCGCCGGTGTGGAACCAGCCGCCACGGAAGGCTTCGGCAGTGGCCTCGGGGTTCTTCAGGTAGCCCTTCATCACCGTGTTGCCGCGCATGAAGATCTCGCCCAGGGTATTGCCGTCACGCGGCACCGGCTCGAGGGTTTGCGGGTCGGCGACCATCAGGCCGTCGAGAGTCGGGTAGCGCACGCCCTGGCGGGACTTGATCCGTGCGCGATCCTCCAGCGACAGTTCATCCCATTCGTCATGCCAGGCACACACGGTCACCGGGCCGTAGACTTCGGTCAGGCCGTAGGTGTGGGTGACCTGGATACCCATTTCTTCCACGGCGCCGATGACCTTGGCAGGTGGCGCGGCACCGGCGACCATGGCCTGCACCGGGTGCTCGATGGCCGCCTTGGCCGCCTCGGGCATGTTGACCAGGGCGTTGAGCACGATCGGCGCCCCGCACAGGTGGCTGACCCGGTGTTCGCGGATCAGGTTCAGAATCTTCTGCGGGTCGACCCGGCGCAGGAACACATGGGTGCCCGCCAACGCGGTGATGGTCCACGGGTAGCACCAGCCGTTGCAGTGGAACATCGGCAGGGTCCACAGGTACACCGGGCGATGGCCCACGGCCCAGACCATCTGGTTGCCCAGGGCATTCAGGTAAGCACCACGGTGGTGGTAGACCACGCCCTTGGGGTTGCCGGTGGTGCCAGAGGTGTAGTTGAGCGAGATCGCCTGCCACTCGTCATCGGGCCATTCCCAGGCAAAGTCCGGGTCACCCTCGGCGAGGAACGCTTCATAGTCCAGTTCGCTGACCGCACGGCCTTCGCCGTACTCCGGGTCATCCACATCCACCACCAGCGGCGGGTGTTCGAGCAAGGCCAGGGCCGCCTCGATGACAGTGTGGAACTCGCGGTCGGTTATCAGCACCTTGGCTTCGCCATGCTGCAGCATGAAGGCGATGGCCTCGGCATCCAGGCGTACGTTCAGGGTATTGAGCACGGCGCCGGTCATGGGCACGCCAAAGTGGGCTTCGAGCATGGCCGGAATGTTGGGCAACATCACCGCCACGGTGTCGCCACGGCCGATTCCCCGGCCCACCAGGGCGCTGGCCAGGCGCCGGCAGCGTTGGTAGGTTTGCTGCCAGTTGCGGCGGATGGCACCGTGGATCACCGCCGGATAGTTACCATACACGGCAGCGGTGCGTTCGATGAAACTCAGCGGGGTGAGGGCGACATGGTTGACGGCAGCGGGCATCAGGCCCTGGGCATAGATCGACATGCGGTAATCCTGTAAGGGAGGCAGGCACGACCTGTGCGCTTGGCCCCCGGTGGCTGATTGTTAGCTCTGTTCAGGGTGCAGGGAGGCGGACGGTGGGCCGCTCCCCTTGTCGCAGTTTTACGCGAGTCGCTATGGTATTAGGAATATCGACTATAGCAATATAGTAAAACTACTATAACAACGAGCCGCCTATTGTGGACAACACTGCCTATCCCTTGCTCGCCAAGGACCCACAACCCAGCCTGATGCTGGCCGGCGATGCCAGGCCGCTGGCACTCAACCCGGCGTTGCAGGCCTGGGTCGATGAAGGCCCGGCACTGGCCAGTTGGCTGCCGGGCAACTGTGCCGCCCTGGTGCGCGCCTGCCTGCGCCAGCACCGGGCGATTGCCGATGTCGAAGTGCAGGTCGGCGAACGCATCGTGCTGTGGAGCTTCATCCCTGACGACCAGCGCCAGCAGGTACTGGCGCGTTGCCGCGAAGCCAGTGACGAGCGCCGCGACGCACGTGAGGCCAGCCGCGCCCGGCGCCTGTACCGGCTGATCATCGAGAACACCACGGACCTGATCTCCCGACACAGCCCCGATGGCCGTTTCCTCGATGCCTCGCCGGCGGCATTTCGCCTGCTTGGCCTGTGGCCCGAGCAGTTGCGTGGCATGGCCGTGCATACCCTGCTGCATCCGCGCGAACGCCGCCAGGTATTGCGCCAGGCCGCCGCCGCCCTGGATCAGGACGGCTACCACACCATGACCTGTCGGGTGCGCCAGGCCACAGGCGGTTACCGTTGGTTCGAAATCGCCAGCCGGGCCATCCGCGAAACCTACACCGGCGCAGTGGTGGAGGTGGTCAGCGTGTCCCGCGACATCACCTTGCGCATCGAAGCCCAGGAAAGCCTGGCACACAGTGCCCGGTTGGCCACCCTGGGCGAGCTGGCTTCGGGCATCGCCCACGAGATCAACCAGCCGTTGGCCGCAGTGGTCAACTACGCCAACGCCAGCCAGCGCTACCTGCAGGGCCTGGAGCGCGACCCGCAGGCCCGAGAGCGGGTAGGGCAGGGCCTGCAGCGCATCAGCGAACAGGCCACCCATGCCGCCGAAGTGATCCGCCGCCTGCGCGCCTTTCTGCGCAAAGGGCCGCGCCGCCTGCAGGCGCTGGACGTGGCCGAAGTGGCGGGCGAAGCCATGCGCTTGTGCGCCTGGGAGGCCGCGCGTGACCAGGTGGTGGTCGAGCTGCGCATGAGCGCGCAACTGCCCTCGGTGTATGCCGACCGGGTACTGCTGGAGCAGGTGCTGTTGAACCTGCTGCGCAACGCCATCGATGCCAACCGTGAGCAGCATGGCGAGCGGCCGTCACGTATCCTGCTCGGCGCCGCACGCGATGGCGACGGCGTGCTGGTCGAGGTGGCCGACCAGGGCCCGGGCGTGGCGCCCGAGTGCCTGGATGAAATCTTCACGCCGTTCACCACCAGCAAGGCCGACGGCCTGGGCCTGGGCCTGAGCATGAGCCGCAGCCTGATTGAAGGCTTTGGCGGCAGCCTGTGGGCGCGAGCCGGTGACAACGGCGGTCTGGTACTGTGTTGCCGCCTGGCGGTCAGCAGGGGATAAGGGGAGATGGCGGTGCAAGCGAAAGTGTATGTGGTCGATGACGACCAGGGTATGCGGGATTCGACGGTGTGGCTGCTGCAGTCGGTCGGCTTGCAGGCACTGCCGTTCGCCAGCGGGCAGGCGTTTCTCGACGCCTGCGTCGACGATGGGCCGGCCTGTGTGCTGCTGGATGTGCGCATGCCGGGGCTGGGCGGGCTGGCGGTGCAGCAGGCGATGCGCGAGCGTGGCCTGGGGTTGCCGGTGATCTTCGTCAGCGGCCATGCCGATGTACCGATCGTGGTGCGGGCGTTCAAGGCTGGCGCCTGCGACTTCATTGAAAAACCCTACAACGACCAGTTGCTGCTCGACAGCGTACAGGCCGCGCTGGAGCGTGCCGGGCGGGCACGCCAGGGCGACCAGGCACTGGCCGAGGTGCAGTTGCGCATCGATGGCCTGACACCGCGCGAGCGTGACGTGTTCGTGCCTTTGGTCCAGGGCTTGAGCAACCGCGAGATTGCCGAACGGCTGGGCGTCAGCGTGAAGACGGTGGACCTGTACCGGGGGCGGGTGATGAAGCGGCTGCAGGCGGATAGCCTGGCCGAGCTGGTAGGCATGGCCATTGCCTGCGGGGCGGTGGAAGCATTGGGCCTGCAAGCGCGGCAGTGACAGCAGTCGCAGTTCCCTGTGGGAGATGACCCAGCCCTCTGGTTTGCGCTGGCGCGTAGATGACTGAAATCGCAAGCAGTCTGCGTTCCCTGCGGGAGCGGCTTTAGCCGCGAAGAATCCAACGCGGTGCATGGCACCGGCTGCGCCGGTGTTCGCGGCTAAAGCCGCTCCCACAAAAGCCTCCCTCGGCAAGCGAGAAAAGGAGAGAATCATGAAATTTTACATAGCAGCCTAATCAAGGCTTTGACATTCACTGCCTAAGCAGTAATATTTTTACACAAATACTCGAGCAGTCTCCCATGGCCCATTTCTCCCCCGAAAACTTCCAGACCTGCGCCATCGGCATGCTGCTCGGCCGCGCGGCGATCCTCAAGGACCGCATTCTCGACTGGCACCTCGAATCCGAAGGTGTCACCGCCGCGCAGTTCAAGGTGCTGATCATCGTCACCCAGTACCAGGTGGATACCCCGGCCGAGCTGTGTCGCTACCTGGGCCTGGACAGTGGGTCGATGACCCGCATGCTCGACCGCCTCGAGCAGAAGGAGCTGATCGTGCGCAACCGCTGCGCCGACGACCGCCGCCTGGTGCGCCTGGCCCTTACCGCCGATGGCCAGCGCCTGGCTGACCGCCTGCCGGAAATCGGCGCGGCGGCCATGAACGAGTTGTGCGGTGCGCTGGCACCCGAAGAGCTCAAGACCCTGGAAGGCCTGCTGGCCAAGGTCCTGCTTGCTGCCGGCGACCCGTTGACGATCCGCCGCTTCGGCGATCGTTGATCCCTGTCACGAATTATCCAAGGTATTGTCATGGCCACTCCCGCAGACACCCCGACTTCCTCCGCCGCGCCCGAGCCGTCGCGCAAGCGCAAGGCCTGGCTGCTTGGCCTGCTGTTGCTGCTGATTCTTGCCGGTGTCGGAGCCTGGGCCTGGTACAGCCTGGTCGGGCGCTGGCACGAAAGCACCGACGATGCCTACGTCAACGGCAACGTGGTAGAGATCACCCCGCTGGTTACCGGCACCGTCACCAGCATCGGCGCCGATGACGGCGACCTGGTCCATGCCGGCCAGGTATTGCTGCAATTCGACCCGGCCGACAGCGAGGTGGCCTTGCAGTCCGCCGAAGCCAGGCTGGCGCGTAGCGTGCGTCAGGTGCGCGGGTTGTACAGCAACGTCGACTCGCTCAAGGCCCAGCTGGAAACCCGCCAGGCCGAACTGCGCAAGGCCCGGCAAGACTTCAACCGACGCAAGGTGCTGGCCGACAGCGGTGCGATTGCTGCGGAAGAATTGTCCCATGCCCGCGATGACCTGAGCGTGGCCGAGGCTGCCGTCAACAGTGCTCGCCAGCAACTCAGCACCAGCAGCGCGCTGGTCGACGACACCGTGGTGTCCTCGCACCCTGAGGTGATGGCTGCCGCCGCCGACCTGCGCCAGGCCTACCTCGACCACGCTCGCACCACCCTGGTGGCGCCGGTCACCGGCTACGTCGCCAAGCGTACCGTGCAACTGGGCCAACGCCTGCAGCCGGGCACCGCGACCATGGCAGTGATCCCGCTGGACCAGGTGTGGATCGACGCCAACTTCAAGGAAACCCAGCTGCGCGACATGCGTATCGGCCAGCCGGTGCAAATCAGCGCCGACCTGTACGGTAGCGAGGTCAGGTACAGCGGTACGGTCGACAGCCTCGGCGCTGGCACCGGCAGCGCTTTCGCCCTGTTGCCGGCGCAGAATGCCACCGGTAACTGGATCAAGATCGTCCAGCGTGTGCCGGTGCGCATCCACCTCAGCCCCGAACAGCTCAAGGACCACCCGCTGCGTATCGGCCTGTCCACCGTGGTCGAGGTCGACCTGCACGACCAGAGCGGGCCGGCCTTGGCCCAGCAACCACCGCAGCAGGCCAGCTACACCACCCAGGTGTATGACCGCCAGCTGGTCGAAGCCGACAACCTGATCGCCCGGCTGATCCACGAAAACAGCGCACCCGGCAAGACGGTCCAGCGATGAGCAACAGTGCTGCTGCCCAGTTCACGCCGCCGAGCCTGCTGCTGACCACCATCGGCCTGTCGCTGGCGACGTTCATGCAGGTGCTCGACACCACCATCGCCAACGTGGCCTTGCCGACTATTTCCGGCAACCTGGGGGTGAGCTACGAGCAGGGCACCTGGGTCATCACCTCGTTCGCGGTGAGCAACGCCATCGCCTTGCCGCTGACCGGCTGGCTCAGCCGGCGGTTTGGCGAGGTGAAACTGTTCATCTGGGCCACGCTGCTGTTCGTACTGGCCTCGTTCCTGTGCGGTATTGCCCAGTCAATGCCGGAGCTGGTCGGTTTTCGCGTGTTGCAGGGCGTGGTAGCCGGGCCGTTGTACCCGATGACCCAGACTTTGCTGATCGCTGTCTACCCGCCGGCCAAGCGCGGCATGGCCCTGGCGTTGCTGGCAATGGTCACGGTGGTGGCGCCGATTGCCGGGCCGATCCTCGGGGGCTGGATCACCGACAGCTACAGCTGGCCGTGGATTTTCTTCATCAACGTGCCCATCGGTCTGTTCGCCGCTGCCGTGGTGCGCCAGCAGATGCGCACCCGGCCGGTGGTCACCAGCCGCCAGCCGATGGACTACATCGGCCTGCTGACGCTGGTCATCGGTGTCGGCGCCTTGCAGGTGGTGCTGGACAAGGGCAATGATCTGGACTGGTTCGAGTCGTCGTTCATCATCGTCGGTAGCCTGATCTCGGTGGTGTTCCTGGCGGTGTTCGTGATCTGGGAACTGACTGACCGTCACCCGGTAGTCAACCTGCGCCTGTTCGCGCACCGTAACTTCCGCGTCGGCACCATTGTGCTGGTCGGGGGCTATGCGGGGTTTTTCGGCATCAACCTGATCCTGCCGCAGTGGTTGCAGACACAGATGGGCTATACCGCGACGTGGGCAGGCCTGGCGGTGGCACCAATCGGCCTGTTGCCGGTGCTCATGTCGCCGTTCGTGGGCAGGTACGCGCACCGCTTTGACTTGCGTGTGCTGGCCGGGCTGGCGTTCCTGGCGATCGGCAGCAGTTGCTACATGCGTGCCGGGTTCACCAGCGAGGTGGACTTCCAGCATGTGGCGTTGGTGCAGCTGTTCATGGGTATTGGTGTGGCGCTGTTCTTCATGCCGACCCTGAGCATCCTGCTGTCCGACCTGCCTCCACACCAGATTGCCGATGGCTCCGGGCTGGCGACCTTCCTGCGTACCTTGGGCGGCAGTTTTGCGGCGTCGCTGACGACCTGGATCTGGATTCGCCGGGCGGACCAGCACCATGCCTACCTGAGCGAGCACATCAGCCAGTTCGACCCGGCCACGCGGCATGCCCTGGAGCAACTGGGCGGGGCCAACCCGCAGGGCTATGCGCAGCTGGAGCAGATACTCAACGGGCAGGCGTACATGATGTCGACGGTGGATTACTTCACCCTGATGACCTGGGTGTTTGCCGGGTTGATCCTGCTGGTGTGGTTCGCCAAACCGCCCTTTACCGCCAAGGCGGGGCCCGCGTCGGCAGGGCACTGAGCCGGGCCAGAAGCAGGCCCGGCAAATCCCGCGTCAGGTACTCGCTGCGTACCAGGGACGCTGTATGCGCAGCACCAACCGGTCGATTTGCGGCACCAGCAGGTTGGCGGCCAGCACGGCGAAGCAGAGGCCGTCGGCATAAAGCCCGAATTCGCGAATCAGTTCGGTGAGCGTGCCAACGGTCACGCCGAAGAGCATGCGACCGGCACGCGTATTGGGGCTGGTGACCGGATCGGTGGCGATGAAAAAGGCGGTGAAGAGGTAGCCACCGAGACTGAGGTTGTACACGGCTTCCTGCAGGCTATGGCCGGCGGCCATACACAGCAATACGGTGCTCGCGAGCATCGCCAGCGGAATCTCGATTCGGATCACCCGTAGCGAAGCCAGTATCAGGCCGCCGGCGATGTAGCCGTACCCCGACAGGTTGTGGGTGATATGGGTGAATTCGTTCTGCGCCAACTGGGTGGCGCCGGCGAACGCATCGAGATCAAGGCGTGGCACCAACTGTAGCTGTTGTAGAAGAACCGTCTTGGCGCCCAGGGTTGCGGTCCAGGGGGTATGGTTCGAGGGTGCAGGGTACAACTGCTGGTAGAAGCAGATGGCAACGATCCCCAGACCAACCATGGCAGGGTTGAGGCGGTTGCGGCCAAGGCCTCCACTGGCATGCTTGCATAGCGCAAGAGCGGCAAAGCTGGCCAGGGCGATCATCCACAGTGGCACCAGCAGCGGTAATGCCCGAGCCAGGATCAGGCCTAGCACCAGCCAGCTGAGGTCGCTCAAACCCTCGCGGACATTACGCCCGCGCAGGCGCAGCAGGGCAGCTTCGAAGCCCAGGGCGAACAGCACGCACCAGAAGGTCTGCAACCAGACCACAACGCCAAATTGCCAGGCATACAGGACGGTGCCCGGCAGGAGGCACAAAATGACCAGCAGCATCACCGTGCGCAGCCGCTGCGGAATGGGATGGCGTATCAGGCTCATGCGCGCATCTCCGTCTTGCTCTGGCGGAAGCGTTCGCGCAGCGGGATATTGCTCGGGCAGATGCTGCTGCAGCTGCCGCATTCGATACAGGCATCCAGGCGCAGTTCCTGCAGGCTGGCCTTGTCCAGGCGTTCGGCAGCAGCATAGAGATCCAGCGGCCTGAGCGACATCGGGCAGACATCCACGCAGCGCGTACAGCGAATGCAACTGCCTGCGGGGCGGGTTGCCGGCAGGTAGCGTTCAGCGCCGAATATCAGGCAACTGCTGGTCTTGCTGACGGCGGCGGTGGCGTCCGGTAGCGGCTGCCCCATCATCGGGCCGCCGACCTGGGTCAACTGTCCTGTGGGGGCCGCGCCAGCAATCGCGCGCAGTTCGCTGACCGGGTAACCCACCGGCACCCGGACATTGCCGGGGTGCTCGCAATCCCCGGTCAGCGTGAGCACGCGGCTTATCAGTGGTTCACCCTGGAAGACGGCCTGGCCCAGTGCATAGAGCGTTGCGACATTGAGTGCGAGGACGCCGATATCGGCAGGTCGGCTCCCTGGCGCCAGGTTGCGGCCACTGAGGCTCTTGATCATCAACGGCTGCCCACCTGCCGGGTAACGCTCCGGAAGCGGACATATCTCGACCTGGGTGTGCGCCTGGCGAGCGGCGGCACGTAACGTGGCCATCGCCTCCGGTTTGTTGGTTTCGATACCGAAGCGGGTCGTGGTTATTCCCAGCAGCGTGGCGACATAGTCGGCGGCCTCGATCAACGCTTCGGCATTTTCGCGCATGAGACGATCATCGCAGGTAAGGAAGGGCTCGCATTCGGCACCGTTGATCAGCAGCAGGTCGGGCTGCCGGGCGTCGGCCAGCTTGAGGGCCGTCGGGAAACCCGCCCCACCAAGGCCGACGATGCCCATCTGCAATGCGCGTTCGACCAGTGCCTCTGGCGTTTGCGGCAGCCCCTGCACCGGGCGTTCGACCCACTCATCCAGGCCATCTGCGTTCAGAATGACAGCCATGACTGGCTCGGCCGAGTCGGCCGCGAAGGCGAGATCAATCCGTTCCACGATGCCGGAAGTGCTGGCATGCACCCAAGCGGTGGTGTCGTCACCAATACCGATCACTTCGCCCTTGCGCACATGCTGTCCCGGCTGCACGCAAGGCTGGACAAACCGGCGACCCCGCCCGAGCGGAATCGCCAGCTGGATTTTTCCGACCGCGACCGGGGCAACCGGCGTGGCGTTGGACAGTTCCTTGTATCCCTTGAGCTCAATGCCTCCGTGCCAACTACGCTGAGACGATGAGGCGATGGCCAGCAGGCGCCGCCAGAGAGGTTTCTGTTGTGGCTGACGCTGGGCGCGGATGCGGCTCTGCAGGCGTTCGACGCTCTGCAACGAATGGCTAGACATATTCTGTCCTCCAATTTTGGGGCAAAGAACGCCCGTGTGCGCTTATGCGCACAATGGTTTTTATTGCTTCCGGGACGTTTAGCGGAAAGGGAGGGGGATGGTTGATCACCCGCGCACTTCTGAGTGTAAAACGAGGAATTTGTTCGGTTTTTAACCAGACTTGCTGATGAACGGTAGGCCAATTGCCATCTTGCAATTTCTGGTGAAATAGCCTGCGCCGCGAAAGGGCGGCCAGACTCTGCGAGGTGTCGAATGATGCGCGCAAGCCTGCTGGTGATGCTGTTGATGTTGTTGTATGGCTGCGGCGAAAGGATCGAGCGCTTTTCCGGGCCGACCATGGGGAGCACGTACTCGATCCAGTACGTACCCACCGCGCAGACGCCCGGTGCGCAGCAGGTAAAGGCCGAAGTCGAGATGATGCTCGAGGCGCTCGACAGGCAGTTTTCCAACTGGCGCGGCGACTCTGTGGTTTCCCGCTTCAACGCTCTGCCGGCCGGCGCCTGTCAGGCGGTGCCGGAAGAGATGCGGCACTTGCTGGTGTACGGTGAGTCGCTGTTCCGCGAGAGTGGCGGGGCTTTCGACCTGACGGTTTTGCCATTGTTGAACCTCTGGGGCTTCGGCCCGCAGTCACGAGGGCGGCAGGTGCCGGACGCCGAGGCGCTGGCACGGGAGCAGGCCCGGGTAGGGCTCCAGCACTTGCACCTGGAGGGAGAAAAGCTGTGCAAGGATGTCGCGGCGCAGCTGGATTTCGACAGCATGCTCGCCGGCTATGCCGTGGATCGGGTCGGCGAGAGGCTTTCGGCCCTGGGTATCCAGGCCTATCTGGTCGAGATCACCGGCGAACTCAAGGGGGTCGGCCGCAAGCCGGATGGCTCGCTCTGGCGCATCGCCCTAGAGGTACCGAGTGGCGAGGGCGAGCAGCAAGTGGAGCGCGCCATTGCCCTGGATGGCTACGGCGTTGCCACCGCCGGCGACTACCGCAACTACTTCGAGGAAGGTGGCCAGCGCTATTCGCACACCTTCGATCCACGTGTCGGCAGGCCGGTCAGGCACGCACTGGCGGCAGTGTCGGTGGTCGACCCTTCGGTGCTGCGTGCCGATGCCCTGGATACATTGTTGATGGTGCTCGGCCCGGAGGAAGGCTATGCCTTCGCCGAGCGGCATGACGTCGCCGCCTATTTCATCATGCACCAGGGCCTGGGTTTCGTTGCGCGGGCGACGCCGCGATTCGAGTCGTTGTTTCCGAGGCAGAGCCAGACCAGGCAGTAATTGAAGGAATACACATCGCCCAGGGGCAAAAGCCGATGGGGCGGCTGAGCTGACCTTGGTCATTCCCATGCGCAGCCTTTTCCCCTATTGTCGATGCTCCCTTCCCAAACGATTGGCATATCCATGGAGAAAGTCATCGTGATCACCGGTGCCAGCCGTGGCATCGGCGCCGCCACGGCACTGCTGGCCGCCCGCCAGGGCTACCGCATCTGCATCAACTACCACACCAACGACCAGGCCGCCGAGAACATCCTCGACCAGGTTCGTGCCCTGGGTGCCGAGGCCATCACCGTACGCGCCGACACCAGCGTCGAAGATGAGATCATCCAGCTGTTCCAGCGCGTGGACGAAGAGCTCGGCCCGGTCACCGCACTGGTCAACAACGCCGGCACCATTGGCCAGCAAAGCCGGGTCGAGGACATGTCCGAATTTCGCCTGCTCAAGGTCATGAAGACCAACATCGTCGGCCCCATGCTCTGTGCCAAGCACGCGCTGCTGCGCATGGCGCGCCGGCACGGCGGGCAGGGCGGGGCCATCGTCAACGTGTCGTCGGTAGCCGCACGCCTGGGCTCGCCCAACGAATACGTGGACTATGCCGCTTCCAAGGGCGCCCTCGACACCTTCACCGTTGGCCTGGCAAAGGAAGTGGCAGGCGAGGGCGTGCGGGTCAATGGCGTACGGCCAGGCTACATTCATACCGGGTTCCATGCGCTGTCCGGCGACCCCGACCGGGTCAGCAAGCTTGAGCCCGGCTTGCCCATGGGCCGTGGTGGGCGCCCCGAGGAAGTGGCCGAGGCGATCCTCTGGCTGCTCTCGGACAAAGCCTCGTACTCCACCGGCAGCTTCATCGACCTGGGCGGCGGGCGCTGAGCGCGCCCGTCAATCTTCCAGCAGCGAGCGTACCCGTTCGGCCAGCACTTCCAGCTCGAACGGCTTGGTCAGCACCTGTGTGCCTTGCAACAACTGGCCGTCACTGAGCGCCGCGCTTTCGTCGTAGCCAGTAATGAACAGCACCTTGAGGTCGGGGTAGCGCTCGCGGCAACGTTCAGCCAACTGGCGGCCATTCAGGCCGCCGGGCAGGCCGATATCGCTCAGCAGCAGGTCTGGCCGCTCGCCATTTTGCAGGTGGGCAAGGGCGGCCGGGCCATTCTCGAACGCGTCGACCAGGTAACCCAGTTCCTCCAGCACCTCGCAGACGACCACGCGCAAGGCAATCTGGTCTTCGATCAGCAGGATACGCTGTGCGGCCGTGCTGCCACTTTCCAGCAGTGTGCGCCGCGGCCTGGGTGCCGGGGCTTCGGGGAGCTCGTGGTGGCGGGGGAGCAGTAGCTCGATGCGGGTGCCTTCGCCAAGCGTCGACAACACCCGTAGCTGCCCGCCCGACTGGCGCACGAAACCGTAGGTCATCGACAAGCCAAGGCCCGTGCCCTGGCCCATCGGCTTGGTGGTGAAGAACGGGTCGACTGCGCGCTCGGCCACCTCCGTCGACATGCCATTGCCGTTGTCGATGATGCTCAGCCTTATGTATTCACCAGCTGGCAGTCCCAGTGCATGGGCTTGCTCGTCGTCGAGTAGCAGGTTGTCACCGAGGATATCGATCGCACCGCCAGCAGGCATGGCATCGCGGGCATTGATGCACACGTTGAGCAGGGCACTTTCCAGTTGCGGCGGGTCGATGAAGGTCGGCCACAGCGGGTAGGGGAACTGGCTGGTCAGGGTGATGGAAGGACCAATGGTACGGCGCAGCAGCTCTTCCATGCCGCCCACCAGCGTCGCCACCTGCGTGGAGCAGGGCTGCAGGGTCTGCTGACGGGAGAATGCCAGCAGCCGGTGTACCAGCGAAGAGGCCCGCTGCGCCGAGCCGCTGGACAGCTCCAGCAAGGGTTCCAGGCTGTCGAAACGGGATTGCTCCAGGCGTTGGCGCATCAGCTCCTGGGCACTCAGGATGGCGCCCAGCAGGTTGTTGAAGTCATGGGCGATGCCGCCACTGAGCTGGCCGACCGCTTCCATCTTCTGTGCCTGGCGCAGGGCCTCCTCGGCCTTGGCCCGTTCTGCCAATGCCGCATTCACCCGTTGTTCCAACTCCTCGTTCAGGCGTTGCAGGGCAAGCTCGGCCCGCCGTCGTTCGGTAACGTCCTTGAACAGTACCGCCACCTGGCGCTTTTCGGCAGGCTCCACCCGGAAGGTGGTCACCGACAACACATGGCCGGTGGCGACCAGCTCCTGCTCGAAATGCAGGGGCTCGCCCGTGCGCAGAACCGCGCCATAACGGGCGACCCAGTCATCGGCCTCATCGGGCACCATCTCACGCAGTTTCTGCCCGACCACATTGGGGATGCCGGCGTGCTTGGCATAGGCCGCATTAGCCAGCACATGCACATAGTCACTCAGCGGGCCGTGCGGGCCGTCGAAGAACTCGATGATGCAGAAGCCTTCATCCATGGTGTCGAAGAGCGAGCGGTAAAAGTCCTGGTCGTGTTCCTGATGGCTTGCCAGGCGGGCCTCCAGCAGCGCGTTCTGCCGCTGCAGGGCTTCGACTTGTTGGCGCAGTGAAAGCAGGTCACGGGAAGGCATGCCGAGGTCCGACAAAAGAGGAGACCCAGACTTTAACGTGTTCGCCAGCAGGCGAATAGCCAGTCAAGGCGAGTGCGGCGCAATGCCCAGCAGCCGCTCGACCCGTTCGCCGAGGGTGTTCAGGTCGAAGGGTTTGTGTAGCAGCTCCGTGCGCCTGTCGGGCCGGGCACAGGGCACCGTATCGATGGTGTCATAGCCGGTAATCAGTAATACCGGGGCATGCACCACGAGGTCCTGGTAGGCCCCTGCAAGCTGGTAGCCGTCGACCCGCCCAGGCAAGCCGACATCGGTAATCAGCAGGTCCGGTGGCGGCCCTTCCTGCAGCGCTTCAAGCGCCGGGCCGCCACCCTCGAAAGCCTGCACCTGGTGGCCCAGTTCCGTCAGCACTTCAACCAGTACCAGGCGCAGGGCCGGTTGATCCTCCACCAGCATGATCCGGCGCACGCGCGGCTGCACCGGCTCGGTGGGGGATGCGGCTGGCTCGTCGTGGCAGGTTGCGGTAGCGCTCTTGTGCTGGGGCAGGTACAGGTGAACGCAAGTGCCTTGCCCGACAACGCTGTCGATCAGCAACTGCCCCCCGGACTGGCGAACAAAGCCATAGGCCATGGACAACCCCAGGCCGGTGCCCTGGCCCAGCGGCTTGGTGGTAAAGAAGGGTTCGAGGGCGCGCTCCCGCACCGCACTGGACATGCCCAGGCCGGTGTCCTCGACACGAATGTGCAGATAGTGGCCCGTCGGCAGGCCCAGGCGCTTGGCCTCGGCCGCTGAGAGATTGGCGTTTTCACAGCCGATGCGCAGGGAGCCGCCCAGCGGCATGGCGTCACGGGCATTGATGCACAGGTTGAGCAAGGCGTTTTCCAGCTGTTGCGGGTCGATGAGGATCGACCATTGCGCGGCCAGGGTCTGGTCCTGGAAGTCAATGTGCGGGCCGGTCGAACTGCGGATCAGGTCATGCATGTCGGCCACCAGGCGCTGCACATCGACCGCTTGGGGCACCAGCATCTGCTGGCGTGAAAAGGCCAGCAACCGCTGCACCAGGGCAGCGGCCCGCAGTGCGTTGCTGCGGCTGAGTTCGAGCATGCGGGCGGTTTCGGCAAAGCGTTGCTGACCCAGGCGTTGCTCTGCCAGCTCCAGCGCGCCAAGCAGGCTGCCCAGCAGGTTGTTGAAGTCGTGGGCGATGCCACCGGTCAGCTGGCCGACCGCCTCCATTTTCTGTGATTGGCGCAGGGCTTCTTCGGCCTGGCGCAGGCGTTCCTGTTCGGCCATGCGCTCGGTGATGTCATAGGCGAACATGTACCCGCCCTGGATCCGCTGCTGCGCATCGCGCAGCGGGTGGTAGCGGATCTCGTAATGGCGAGGGGCGTCAGGCGGGCCGAAGGTGATGGTATCGATGAAAGCTTCGCCGGCCAGCACGCGTGGCCACACCGGTGCCAGGCGGCCCATGATGTCAGGCTGGTTGACCAGGAACTGCGGCACGTAATCGCCGATCTTCGGTACGAAACCACGGTAACGCTCAAAGGTTTCCCTGGCCATGCGGTTGATCGCCACCAGGCGCATCTTGCGGTCTGCGGCGAACACGTTGGCCAGGCTGTTGTCGAGCAGTTCGCCCAGCAGCTGGTTATGGGCCTGTGCAGTGTCTTCGCGCTCGGCCAGGCGAGCTTCCAGTTCTGCGACACGCGCTTGCAGCTGTGCCAATGACGGGAGCGAATCTGCTTGCATGGCGAGGGCCCGGTGAGAGGATCGGGCAACTATAGTCGCCCACCGGGTCATCAGCCATCAGAACGAGCGGATGATCCGCCCCAGGGTTTCCATGGCCCGTTCGGCATCCTCATGCCAGGGGCTGCCATAGTTCAGGCGAATGCAGTTGCCGAAGCGCCGGGTGGGCGAGAAGATCGGCCCGGGAGCGATGCTGATGCCTTGGGCCAGGGCCATGTGGAACAACTTGAGGGCGTCCATCTGTTCGGGCAGTTCCAGCCACAGGAAGTAGCCGCCGGACGGTTGGCTGACCCGTGTCTGCGCCGGAAAGTGCCGGGCAATGGCCGCCAGCATGTTGGCCTGCTGGCCTTCCAGGGCATAGCGCAGCTTGCGCAGGTGGCGGTCGTAGCCGCCGTGCTGCAGGTAGTCGGCGATCGCCGCCTGCGCCGGCATCGAGGCACACAGCGAGGTCATCAGCTTGAGCCGCTCGATCTTCTGCGCAAAGCGCCCGGCCGCCACCCAACCGATGCGGTAGCCTGGTGCCAGGCTCTTGGCGAACGAACCGCAGTGCATCACCAGGCCCTGGGTATCGAAGGCCTTGGCCGGCTTGGGGGCTTGCTGCGAATAGTACAGTTCAGCGTACACGTCGTCTTCGATCAATGGCACCTGATGACGCGCCAGCAGCTCCACCAATGCCTGCTTTTTTGCCTCCGGCATGCTGGCGCCCACCGGGTTCTGGAAGTTGGTCATGCACCACACGGCCTTGACCGGGTGCTTTTCCAGGGTCTGCGCCAGTACGCCCAGGTCCATGCCTTCGCGCGGGTGCACAGGGATTTCCACCGCCTTGAGCTTGAGCCGCTCCAGTACCTGCAGGCAGGCATAGAAGGCGGGGGCTTCGATGGCCACCAGGTCGCCGGGCTGGGTGACGGCCTGCAGGCACAGGTTCAGGGCTTCCAGCGCGCCGTTGGTGATCAGCAGCTCCTCCATCGGCAGCATCAGCCCGCCGACCATGTAGCGCAGGGCAATCTGCCGGCGCAGCTGCGGGTTGCCGGGTGACAGGTCGGTCACCACCATGCGCGGGTCCATGCTGCGGCTGGCGCTGGCCAGCGAGCGCGACAGGCGCTGCAGCGGGAACAGTTCGGGGCTGGGGAAGGCCGAGCCGAACGGCACGGTGTTGGGGTCCTTGATCGAGTCGAGGATCGAGAACACCAGCGCGCTGACGTCGACGTCGGTGGACTCGCTGACCGGCTGCAATGCCTGCGGTTCGCTGAACTGGCGCGGGGCGTGGGCGTTGACGAAGTAGCCTGAGCGCGGCCGGGCGCGGATCAGCCCGCGCCTTTCCAGCAGGTAGTAGGCCTGGAACACGGTGGACGGGCTGACCCCGTGGGTCTGGCTGGCATAACGCACCGAGGGCACCCGCTGGCCGGGGCCCAGCACCCCGGAGCGGATCAGTTCGGCAATATCGTCGGCAAAGCGTTCGTAGCGTTTCATTCTGGCCTTCTGTCGAAGCCTGGCAGGCAAGGTGGGATCAGTGTAAGGGATCAACGGTTCATCGGTGCGACGAAGCGGCTGTTGGCCACGCTGCGGATGGCGGGGTCGTCGCGTTCGCTGACTTCGAAACTCAGCGTCTGCGAGCTGCTGGCCGGGCGTTCGGCCAGCATCGCCACCGACACCGGCAGTTCACTCATTTCACCGGCCGGGATCATGAATGATGTCTTGCCCTGCAAGCTGAAACCGTCGGCGTCCAGCAGGCGCAGTTCGTAGTGCCGAGTGCGTTCGGTCTTGTTGATGACCTTGAGCAGGTAGATGTTTTCGATCTGGCCCTGGGCATTCTCGCGGAACAGGCCGCGGTCCTTGATCACGTCCAGCGACACCATCGGACGCAGTTGCAAGGCTATCACCAGCGCCGCGATCATTACCCCCAGCGCCGCGGCGTAGCCCAGCAGGCGCGGGCGCAGCCAATGGGTGGTGCCACCTTGCAGGCTGTGTTCGGATTTGTAGCCGATCAGGCCACGGGCGTAGCCCATTTTGTCCATTACCCCGTCACAGGCATCGATGCACGCCGCACAACCGATGCAGGCCATTTGCAGGCCATCGCGGATATCGATGCCGGTGGGGCACACCTGCACGCACAAGGTGCAGTCGATGCAGTCGCCCAGGCCCTGGGCGCGGGCGTCGCTGCCTTTCTTGCGCGGGCCACGGGCTTCGCCGCGACGCGGGTCATAGGCGACCGCCAGGGTGTCCTTGTCGAACATCACGCTCTGGAAGCGCGCATAGGGGCACATGTGCAGGCACACCGCTTCGCGCAGCAGGCCGGCATTGATGTAGGTGGCGGCGGTGAAGAACAGCACCCAGAACAGCGCCACGCCGCCCAGTTGCAAGGTGAACAGTTCTGCGGCCAGTGAGCGGATCGGGGTGAAGTAGCCGACGAAGGTCAGCCCGGTGAGCACGCCAATGGCCAGCCACAGGCTGTGCTTCAATGTGCGACGGGCCAGTTTGTTCAGGCTCCAGGGCGCGGCGGCCAGCTTGATGCGCTGGTTGCGGTCACCCTCGGTGACCTTTTCGCACCACATGAACAGCCAGGTCCAGGTGCTCTGCGGGCAGCTGTAGCCGCACCACACGCGACCGGCATACACGGTGATGGCGAACAGGCCGAAGGCGCAGATGATCAGCAGTGCCGACAGCAGGATGAAGTCCTGCGGCCAGAAGGTGGCGCCGAAGATGTGGAACTTGCTGTTGCCAAGGTCCCACAGCACGGCCTGACGGCCGTTCCAGTTCAGCCAGGCGGTGCCGAAGAACAGCACGAACAGGGCGCCGGCGAAGCCGATACGCAGGTTGCGGTACAGCCCGGTGAAACTACGGGTATGGATGCCATTGTCGGCGCGTCGTGGCTGGGGGCTGGCTGGGGCGGTGGCGATCTCTGTGAAAGGGATTCTATCGTTCATGGCTCGGTGCTCATCAGGCCTCGATCAGGCATGAGCACTATGGCCCTGAGGCTGTTATCAGCACAGGCTCAGATTTTGCGATAAAAACCATATCAGATTTTCGGGTAAGCCCCGCCAGGCCTCAGATTACCGAGCCTGGCGTGCTGGCCTTCAGATGCCTGCGGCTATCCACCGCACCCGCCACGGTCAGTGCATCGGCCTCGGCTTCGGTGATGGGCACACGCTGGCCCGCGAGCAGGGCCACTGACATGCGCAGCTGTTCGTCGGTGACGATTTCGATGGACGGGCCATCACCTTCGATGCGCAGGCCTTCGCCTAGCAGGGTGCAGCGGCGGGTGGTTTCGTCGATTTCAATGGGCATGGAGTGGTCCTCCTGGGGGTTACAGGGTGGACCACAGGGAGGGGCGGGTTGCTGCATCCGGAAGCTGAGCGGCACTTTGTCATTTGCTCGGAGGTCAACCCTTGCAGATGGCAGGCCCGGCCTTTTCGCGGGTAAACCCGCTCCCACAGGTACTGCATTGCATTGAAACTTGTGCAAACCCTGTGGGAGCGGGTTTACCCGCGAAGAGGCCGGCCCAGCCAACACAATGCTCAGCATGGGAATAACGCCATGGACCTCATCTGGCAAGCCATCCAGGCCGAATTCGCCGACATCACTGATGAGCGCGAGGTCACGCAAATCCTCGTACGCCTGCTGATGGCAGCCCTGCTCGGCGCCGTCCTGGGCTTCGAGCGCGAGCACAAAGGCAAGTCCGCCGGGGTGCGCACGCATATGCTGGTTTCGCTGGGCGCTGCGCTGTTCGTGCTGGCGCCGAGTATGGCCGGGGCCGATGAGCAGGCGCTGAGCCGGGTGATCCAGGGCATTGTCGCCGGCATCGGTTTTCTGGGTGCGGGCACCATTCTCAAGGGCAACGGCCAGGACACCAGCCATGTGAAGGGCCTGACCACAGCCGCCGGGCTGTGGATGACCGCCGCCATTGGTACGGCAGCCGGCATGGGCCGCGAAGCCACGGCGTTGATCAGCACGATACTGGCCCTGCTGGTGCTGGGCACGATGCCGTTGCTGGTGGACAAGCTTGAGGGGCAGGATGAGGGAAAGCAGAAGGAAGAAGAGGGCAGGAAGCACTGAGGGGAGCCGAAGCTCCCCTCAAAGCGTTGTTGCCTGCTCTTTTTTTATTATTGGGACCGGCCTTTTGTTGTTTTTGTCAGCCTGTCCTGGTGTTGCGGGCGACCCCCATGCGGGGTCAAGAGCAAACGTATTTTTTTGAGCGCTGACCTGCCTTCATCATTGCTGATCCGAACCTGGCTGCCGCTACCTGGAGGTAGTTTTATTGTTCTGTGCCAGACCGCGGGGCGTACCCCTGAAAAGCGTGTCGACTCCAAAAAAATCTGCTTGCTACGCCTCTGCCGTGTTGTTCTTGTTATGTCAGAGCCGTTACCTGTTGTTTTTATTGGGTGTCACATTTTTTTTGTTGTTGTACCAGAGATATAGCAGGGTGCGTGCCAACTTTTGAAAATCCTTTAAAAACAATAACTTGGAGATTTTCATCAAAATCGCCTGGCCTGAAATTCTGCCGATTTGTTTCCCTGTTACCCGATTTTTTGCTGTGAAACGTGGGGGCGGTAACACTCCACCCACACGTATGTGACACCCGTATGACTTAATGCGCGCTGCGCGCCCGTGCTACCCGCGACCCGTTGTCGCGGCCCAGCACGCTGCTGATGCGGCGGCCGGCGGCGATCAGCCGGTCCAGGTCAATGCCGGTTTCAATGCCCAGCCCCTGCAGCAGGTACACCACGTCTTCACTGGCGATATTGCCGGTGGCCCCTTTGGCGTATGGGCAGCCGCCCAGCCCGGCCACCGAGCTGTCGAATACGCTGATACCTTCGAGCAGGCTGGCATACACGTTGGTCAAGGCCTGGCCATAGGTATCGTGGAAGTGCCCGGCCAGTTGCTCGCGTGGCACCTGTGCCGACACCACCTCGAACAGGCGCCGGGTATCACCGGCAGTACCGGTGCCGATGGTGTCGCCCAGCGATACCTCGTAGCAGCCCATGTCATGCAGGGCGCGGGCCACCGGGGCGACCTGCTCGGCACTGACCTTGCCTTCATAGGGGCAGCCGAGCACGCACGACACATAGCCGCGCACACGCACACCGTGATTGCGCGCGGCCTCCATGATCGGCTCGAAGCGTTTGAGACTGTCGCTGATCGAGCAGTTGATGTTGCGTTGCGAGAAGGCTTCGGAGGCGGCGGCGAATACCGCCACTTCCTTCACCCCAGCGGCCAGGGCGTCCTCGAAACCGCGCAGGTTGGGCGCCAGCGCCGCATAGGTAACACCCGGGCGCTGGTGAATGCCGGCGAACACTTCGGCGGAGCCGGCCATCTGTGGCACCCACTTGGGCGAGACGAAACTGCCCACTTCGATATAGGCCAGGCCCGCCTCGGTGAGGTCGTCCACCAGGCGCACCTTGTCGGCGACGCTGATGGGCTGGGCTTCGTTCTGCAGGCCGTCGCGGGGGCCTACTTCGACCAGGCGGACGTGTTTGGGCAAGGACATGGCGGGTTTCCTGTGGCGTTCAGCGGTTGTCTTTGTTGTTCAGGGTGGCGGCCAGGGCTTGTTCGCAGCGCTCCTGGGCGGTGTCCAGCTCCAGCTGCATCTGGTGGATGTCGAGCATCTGCTGTTCCAGCTGGGCGCGGCGTTCGGCGATTTTCGCCAGCATGCTGTTGAGCTGCTTGAGGTTGCCGCTGGAGGGGTCGTACAACTCGATCAGCTCGCGGCATTCGGCCAGCGAAAAACCGATGCGCTTGCCGCGCAGGATGAGCTTCAGGCTGACCTTGTCACGCGCCGAATAGATGCGCTCCAGGCCTCGGCGCTCGGGGCTCAGCAGGCCCTGTTCCTCATAGAAGCGGATGGCGCGGGTGGTGATGTCCAGCTCGCGGGACAGGTCGGAGATGCTGTAGGTCTGGGTGCTCATGCTGGGGCTCGGCGTGGGGTATGCGGGTATCCTGAGGGCAGGTTGACGTATACGTCAAGCAGGGGTGCAGTTCAGGGACGGCGTGCACTACCTGTGGGAGCGGGTTTACCCGCGAAGAGGCCGGCACAGGCGAAAAAATTACTCAGACAACCCCGACCTGCGATACCCATTCGGCGTCTGCCCGCTCAACCGCTTGAACCACCGGGCAAAGTACGTCGGGTCGGTAAACCCCAGGCTATCCGACAACTGCCCGATACTCATCCGCGTATAGATCAGGTTGCGCCGCGCCTCCAGCAGCAACCGCTGGTGCACCACCTGCAGCGCAGTCTGCCCACTCAGCGCCCGGCACAGCTGGTTCAGCTGCAAACTCGGAATATTCAGCCGCGCGGCAAACTCCTCCACCGACAGGTGCTCACGGTAATGCGCCTCGACCAGGCGCAGGTACTGCCCCAGCAACTGGCGGTCACGCTCATCGCGGTTGCGCGGCGCCTGCCCCAGCTGCTGGCGGCGGCTGATCCAAACCATCAGCGCCGTCACCAGTGCCTCGAGCAAGGCAGCACGCGCCGGGGCGTTACCCTGGTACTCCTGCTGCAGAGTATCGATCAGGTTGCGCAGGCGTACCCGGTCCTGGCCCAGCGGGTAACACGCGGCTTTCGCCAGCACCGCCAGCGGTGCGCCCAGGCGCTGCTCCAGGTTCGCCACCAGGGCCGTGCCAAAGGTCAGCACATGCCCCTGGATATCGGCGCTGAAGCGAAAGCCGTGCACGGTCATCGGTGGCACTACCTGGATCGCCGCTTCGCTGATGGTGCTGCGCACCCCCTCGATCTCCACCTCGGCACGGCCGCGCTGCACGTACAGCAGCTGGAACAGTTCGGCATGCTGGTGCGGCTTGATCTCCCAGTGGTGCAGGCGGCTACGCGCCGGGATCGACTCGCAGTGCAGCAGGTCGGTGCCGGGCCAGGCCTGGTTTTCGCCATACAGCTTGAACAAAGGGACGCCGGGGAGGTTGGATTTCATGCGGGTTTACCTGTCCGGTAATCGAACGATTTTTGTAAAAGTGCAAGTTTTGCATGGAATAGCACACTTCAATGGCTGTTTTTGCCAGTAAAAATGCAAAGGCAAACCCTAACAGCAGATGTCGCCCCGCTGCCAGTCCAGGGGCGGCATCGTCCGCACAGAGACAACAACAATGAAAACTCAGGTCGCAATTATTGGTGCAGGTCCGTCTGGCCTGCTGCTGGGCCAACTGCTGCACAAGGCCGGTATCGATACGGTCATCGTCGAGCGGCAGACACCCGAGTACGTGCTCGGGCGCATCCGTGCCGGGGTGCTGGAGCAAGGCACCGTCGACCTGCTGCGTGAGGCCGGTGTGGCCGAGCGCATGGACCGTGAAGGCCTGGTACACGAAGGTGTCGAGCTGCTGGTCGGCGGGCGCCGCCAACGCCTGGACCTCAAGGCCCTGACCGGCGGCAAGACGGTGATGGTGTACGGCCAGACCGAAGTCACCCGTGACCTGATGCAGGCACGTGAAGCCAGCGGCGCGCCGATCATCTATTCGGCCAGCAATGTCCAGCCGCACGAGCTCAAGGGTGAACGGCCTTACCTGACTTATGAAAAAGACGGCCAGGTGCATCGGGTGGACTGCGACTACATCGCCGGCTGTGACGGCTTCCACGGTGTTTCGCGGCAGAGCATTCCGGAAGGTATCCTCAAGCAGTATGAGCGGGTCTACCCGTTTGGCTGGCTGGGCATGCTGTCAGATACGCCACCGGTCAACCACGAACTGATCTACGCACACCACGAGCGCGGCTTCGTGCTGTGCAGCCAGCGTTCGCACACCCGTAGCCGCTACTACTTGCAGGTACCGCTGGAAGAGCAGGTGGAGGCGTGGTCCGACGAGCGCTTCTGGCAGGAGCTGAAGGCACGCTTGCCGGAAGACGTGGCTGCGCGTCTGGTCACCGGCCCGGCTTTGGAAAAGAGCATCGCGCCGCTGCGCAGCCTGGTGGTCGAGCCGATGCAGTATGGCCACCTGTTCCTGGTCGGTGACGCCGCGCATATCGTCCCACCGACCGGCGCCAAGGGCCTGAACCTGGCGGCATCGGACGTCAATTACCTGTACCGTATCCTGGTCAAGGTGTACCGCGAAGGGCGCACCGACCTGCTGCAGCAGTATTCGCCGCTGGCCCTGCGTCGGGTGTGGAAAGGCGAGCGCTTCAGCTGGTTCATGACCCAACTGCTGCATGACTTCGGCAGCCACAAGGACGCCTGGGACCAGAAGATGCAGGAGGCCGACCGCGAGTACTTCCTGACCTCGCCGGCGGGGCTGGTGAACATTGCCGAGAACTATGTAGGGCTGCCGTTCGAAGAAGTGGCCTGACCCGCACGTGAAAGCCTGGCCAACGCGCAATATCTGCAGGAGCGGCCTTGTGTCGCGAAAGGGGTGCGAAGCGCCCCAGGGTCTTCGTATTCCTGCCATATTGCTGGGGCCGCTTTGCGGCCCTTTCGCGACGCGGTGCAGCGCAGGCATCCTGGAAAAACACGCCAGGGCTTGAAGTCAAGTTTGCGCATGACCGACAGTGCCTGGCTGAATAGGTAATGGCAGGAAGCACAACGATGACATTCTCCACACCCCTGATCGGCGCCTTGTGCCTGGTAGCTGCCAGCGGCTGGGCCTGCGCCGACCAGGTGCTGCCCGCGCCACCGGAACTGGCCTCCGGCTACCGCAGTGGCCTGCAGTCGGTGCATGCCAGCCGGCACATGGCCGCCGCCGCCAACCCGCTGGCCAGCGAAGCGGGGCGAGCGATGCTGCGTGCCGGTGGCAGCGCCATCGACGCGGCCATCGCCATGCAGATGGTGCTGACCCTGGTCGAACCGCAATCCAGCGGCATTGGCGGCGGGGCGTTCATCCTCTACTGGGATGGCCAGCGCGTGCAGGCGTTCGACGGCCGCGAGGCAGCCCCGGCGGCGGTGACGGAAAACCTGTTCCTGCAAGCCGATGGTTCACCGATGCCGTTCAGGGCGGCGCAGATTGGCGGGCGTTCGGTGGGCGTACCGGGGGTTCTTCGTGCCCTGAAGCTGGCCCATGAGCAGCACGGCAAGCTGCCCTGGCGCGACTTGTTCGCCCCGGCCATTGCGCTGGCACGTGACGGTTTCCCTGTTTCCGAACGCCTTCACACCCTGGTGGCGGGCGACCCGTTCATTGCCCGCTCACCGGCCATGGCCCGCTACTTTCTGGATGAACAGGGCAAGCCGCTGGCGGTGGGGGCTACCTTGCGCAACCCCGAACTCGCGCAAACCTTCGAGCAGATTGCCGCGCAGGGTCCCGAGGTGTTCTACAGCGGCGAGATCGCCGCAGCCATCGTCGCCAAGGTGCGCAGCCATGCCAATGCCGGCTATCTGTCGTTGCAGGATATGCAGCAGTACCAGGCCAAGGCGCGCGAGCCGCTGTGCGGCCCTTACAAGGCCTGGCGTATATGTGGCATGCCGCCGCCGTCGTCGGGCGGGGTGGCGGTGCTGCAGACCCTGGGCATCCTGGAAGCACTGCAGCAGGCTTCGCCACAACGCGACCTTGCCGTCATGCGACCGCTGCGCACTTCGTCCGTGGCCGGGCTGGAGGCCCCGCCGCTGGCCGTGCACCTGGTTGCCGAGGCCGAGCGCCTGGCCTATGCCGACCGCGCCCAGTACCTGGCCGACAGCGATTACGTGCCGGTTCCGCTCAAGGCCCTGACCGACTCTGCGTACCTGGCCAGCCGTGCCGCGCAGATTGGCGAGTACAGCATGAAGCACGCCCGCCCGGGCCAGCCGCAGGGCGCCGACCTGGCCCTGGCGCCTGACCGCTCGCCACTGCGTATTTCCACCTCGCACCTCAGCGCGGTGGATGACCGTGGCCAGGCCCTGGCCATGACCACCTCGGTGGAAGCAGCGTTCGGTTCGCACCTGATGGTCAAGGGCTTTTTGCTCAACAACCACCTGACCGACTTCTCGTTCATCCCCCAGGAGCAGGGCAAGCCCGTGGCCAACCGGGTGCAACCGGGCAAGCGGCCGCTGTCGGCAATGGCACCGACCCTGGTGTTCTCGCGAGCTTCCGGCGAGCTGGTGGCCAGCCTTGGCTCGCCCGGCGGTTCGCAGATCATCGGCTACGTGAACAAGGCACTGATCGGCCTGCTGGACTGGCAGCTTGATCCGCAGCAGGCCGCTGGCCTGCCCAACTTCGGCAGCCGCAATGCCGGCACCGAAGTAGAGGCGGGGTTGGCCAGCCCGGCGCTGATCCGGCAGTTGGCGGCCTGGGGGCATGAGGTGACGCCGATGACCATGACCAGTGGCATGCAGATCATCCAGCGCAGTGGCGAGGGCTGGTCGGGCGGTGCCGACCCCCGGCGCGAAGGCGTGGCACTCGGCGACTAGCCGGCGCATTGCGGTGCAGCAGGTGGCGTGATAGAAGTCAGTCTTGTCATTCAGAAGTCGAATACCAAGATGTCCATCAGCGTGAAATCGAATAGGGCCCTGTTCGACCTCGACCTGTTGCGCGCCATTGTCGTGGTGGCTGACTGCGGCAGCTTCACCACGGCTGCAGCCCGTCTGCACTCCACTCAATCGACCATCAGCCAGAAGGTGCGCCGCCTTGAGGATATGGTTGGCCACCGCCTGCTGGTGCGTGGCAATCGCGATGTGCTGCCGACCGATGCCGGGCAGACCCTGCTCGGCTATGCCCGGCACATGCTGGCCCTCAACGACCAGATGCTCGAAGCCTTGGCCGGGGCGATGGTTGGCGTGACCGTGCGCCTTGGCGTGCCCGAGGACTTCGTGGGCGGGCGTACCACCAATGCGCTGTCGGCGTTCAGTCGGCTGCACCCGCAGGTGAAGCTGGAAGTGACCAGCGGCCTGTGCCGCGACCTCAGCCAGGCCTACGACAACGGTGAGCTCGACCTGGTGTTGCTCAAGCAGCGGCGCAACAGCCGCGAAGGTGTGGCCTGCTGGCCCGAGCGCCTGCAGTGGATCGACAGTGCGCGCACGCCCGCCTTCGAGCTGGACCCGATCCCGCTGGTGACGTTCCCGCCTCGTGGCCTGTACCGCGACGACATGATAACGGCCATCGAAGGCATCGGCCGGCGCTGGCGTATCAGCTTCACCAGCTCCAGCCTCAGCGGTATCCAGGCGGCAGTCGCCGATGGCATGGGCGTCAGCCTGCTGCCGCCACGGGCGGCCACTGGCGAGCACCGGGTACTGGGGGCCGAACAGGGGCTGCCGGAGGTAGACAGCTATGAAATCGTCATTGTCCACCGGCCGACGGCGGATGTGATGGTCAAGGCGCTGGCCGAGGTGATGACGCAATTGCTTGCAGGCGGCGGGATCTGACAGGGTTGGGGCCGCTTGGCGGCCCATCGCAGATCGGCGTGTGCAGGGTCAGGCAACGCGTCGGATGCGGCTCTTGGCAGCGCGGCCGCGGGTATGGCTGAACAGGTCTTTCGGGTCATCTTCCACCCATGGCACCAGGTCGATCTTGCTACCCATGCCACGTTTTTCGGCTTGCTGTAGTACGTACCGTAGTACGGTGTAGTCTTCCAGGGCGAAGCCCACCGAGTCGAACACGGTGACCTGGTTGTCGCTCTGGCGGCCCTCGGCTTCACCGCGCAGCACGCGCCACAGGTCGACCACCGGGAAGTCCGCCGGCAACTGCTGGATGTCACCTTCGATGCGGGTTTGCGGCTCGTACTCGACGAACACCCGGGCGTTGCGCAGCACATCGGCATGCAGCTCGGTCTTGCCCGGGCAGTCGCCACCCACGGCATTCAGGTGCATGCCGGGTTCGAGCATGTCGGGGGTGATGATGGTGGCGTAGGCCTTGTCGGCGGTCACCGTGGTGATGATGTCCACGCCTTTCACCGCTTCTGCCACCGAACCGGCGCGGCGGATGGTGAGGCTGCTGTACTCCTTGAGGTTGGCGATCAGCTTGGCGGTGGCGAGCGGGTCGGTGTCGTAGGCGACGATTTCTTCGATGCCCAGGTGCTTGTGGAAGGCCAGTGCCTGGAATTCGCTTTGCGCGCCGTTGCCGATCAGCGCCATCCTGCGTGAGTTTGGCCGGGCCAGCGCCTGGGCTGCCATCAGCGAGGTGGCTGCGGTGCGCAGCGCGGTGGCGATGGTCAGTTCGGACAGCAACACCGGGTAGCCGGTGTCGACATCGGCCAGTACGCCGAAGGCCATCACCGTATGCAGGTCGCGGGCGGTGTTGGCCGGGTGGCCGTTGACGTATTTGAAGGCGTAGCGGCTGTTGTCGGCGACCGGCATCAGTTCGATCACGCCGACTTCCGAATGGCTGGCAACACGTGCGGATTTATCAAACTCCTGCCAGCGTTTGTAATCTTCACGAATGGCTGCGGCCAGTTCGCCAATGAACGGCGCTACGCCAATGTCATGTACCAGGTCCGACATGGTTGGAACATCAATGAAATACGTCATGCTCTTGCACCTTGTTATTGCGCCGTCACCCCGCTGACCTGGAGGACGAACGCCTGAGATTGTTGGAGTGACGTGAGCATTCTGATGACAGGCTGCGTCAAGATGAAGAGAGCAGGTTGCCAGTTTCATCAGCTTTCTAGACAATTTGTCACCCAAGCATGGCAATCTGATTATCTGGCAGGCATCCATGGATACTATCGATCGGGAATTGATTGCGCTGTTGCGCGACAACGCGCGCATCCCCGTGCTGACCCTGGCGAAGAAGCTCAAGGTGGCCAGGGCAACCGTGCAAAACCGCATCACCCGGCTCGAAGAGCAGGGCGTGATCATCGGCTACACGGTACGCCTGCGCGCCGATGCGCTGGAGCAGGGCGTGCGGGCAATCACCAGCATCGGCATCAGCGGCCACCACGCCGCAGAGGTCAAGCACGCGCTGCGCGGGCATCCCAACGTGGTGGCCATCCATAGCACCAATGGCCGCTGGGACCTGATGGCAGAGCTGCGTGCAGACACCCTGGAGGCCTTCGACCGGGCGTTGAACGCCATCCGCTCGATACCGCACATCGAAAACACCGAGACCAGTATCCTGCTCTCGACCTACAAGATGTGACCGCTGGGGCAAGCCTTCTGGCAGGTGCATTGCGCAAACTTTCACTTGCGGTGGAACGCGGGCCGGCGCAGGCATTTCAATACCCACTAGGGCTGGCGCTCGGCCACCGCCCGCAAGGTACGCAACGTCACCACTGGCGCATCCACCACAAACCGGTTGGCCAGCCACCCCGGCACATCTCCGGCAGGGTCGGCCTGCAGTTGGTAGGTCACTTCGGTCTTGCGCTCCCCCAGTGGTTTCATCCGCCACTCGCCGCTGAGCTGCTGTACCCGGATCAGTCCCTTTACCTTGGGGATCCTGCCGGGCTCGGCGCTCAGGTGGCGCAGCAGCGTGCCGTCGTCCAGGCGTTCGGTCGTGACCTTCAGCACGATGTCCCGCGGCATCGTCGGCCACGGCAGGTTGGTGGTCAGGTACACCCAGGTGTTTTCGCCTTGCACATCCAGCAAGCGCATCTCGGCGCAGGCGTACAGCCACTTGCAGGCCACCCGCAGGTTTTCCTGCAGGTCGGTGAGCGTACGAATGCTGGCTTTCATGGTGCTGACACCACGGAATTGCTGGTAGGGCGAGTCGGCCACGCCACTCAGGTACACGCGGATGCCTTCGCGGTCGTAGGCCAGGTTCCAGTCATCGGCGGCTGGGGCGGGGGGGCAGAGCAGCAGGGCGGCGAGCAGCAGGCAGCGGTTCATGGCTGGTACCGCGCGGGTGGCAGGATTTTCAGTATGCGGCTACTGGGGCGCTTTGCGCCCCTTTCGCGACACAAGGCCGCTCCCACAGGGTTCGGCATACACCGTACTTTTGTGGGAGCGGCCTTGTGTCGCGAAAGGGGCGCAAAGCGCCCCCCAATGCATCAACGCTTAGGGTTCAGCGTCAGGTGCACGTGACGGTTCACGTCCTTGTACAGCAGGTAGCTGAACTTGCCTGGGCCGCCGGCGTAGCAGGCTTGCGGGCAGAAGGCGCGCAGCCACATGAAGTCGCCGGCTTCCACTTCGACCCAGTCCTGGTTCAGGCGGTACACCGCCTTGCCTTCCAGTACGTACAGGCCGTGTTCCATCACGTGGGTCTCGGCGAACGGGATCACCCCGCCCGGCTGGAAGGTGACGATGTTCACGTGCATGTCGTGGCGCATGTCGGCCATGTCGACGAAGCGGGTGGTGACCCAGCGGCCTTCGGTGCCCGGCATCTCGATGACGGTGGCGTTGTCACGGTGGGTAACGAACGACTCGGGAACGTCCAGGCCTTCGACCTTCTGGTAGTGCTTGCGCAGCCAGTGGAAGGTGACGTTGGACTTGCTGTTGTTGCGCAGGCTCCACTCGGCGCCCGGGGCCAGGAAGGCGTAGCCGCCCGGTACCAGGGTGTGGTGCTTGCCTTCGACGGTGATGTCCAGTTCGCCTTCGACGATGAACACCACGGCTTCGGCGTTCGGGTCCAGCTCAGGGCGCTCGCTGCCGCCTTCCGGAGCCACTTCGACGATGTACTGGGAGAAGGTTTCGGCAAAGCCGGTCAGCGGGCGGGCGATGACCCACATGCGCATCTTGTCCCAGAACGGCAGGTGGCTGGTGACGATGTCACGCATCACGCCCTTGGGGATGACGGCATAGGCTTCGGTGAACATGGCACGGTCAGTCAGCAGCTCGGTCTGAGCCGGGTGCCCACCGTGGGGGGCGAAGTACGAATGGTTCGACATGGACGATCTCGACTTGTTGTTCTCTCCCCATGCCGTGAACCGCACCGGCCGGTGCGGCGCAGGGGATGTGGCGACAGAATAGGGTCGAGCGCGCGCCATCTACAAATTAAATGTTGGAATACCCGGTATTTGCTGGCTGAATGCGAACCTGGCGGCCAACGTGCCCTTCCTGCAAGCGGTCGCCCTGGCCGAACAGCTTGTGGCGCAAGGTGCCGTCGGCATAGCTCAGCGGGTAGCGACCACGGCGTTGCAGTTCGGGCACCAGCAGCTCGACCACCTGGGCCAGGTCGTCCGGTTGCACCGCGTAGGTCAGGTTGAAGCCATCGATGCCGGTCTGGTCCAGCCAGCTTTCCAGCTGGTCGGCCACCTCGCTGGCAGCACCCACCAGCACCGGGCCACGGCCGCCCAGGCCGACGAACTCGGCGGCTTCGCGCACGGTCCAGCGGCGGTTCGGGTCGGCAGCGGTGAAGGCTGCCAGGGCTGCGCGACCGGCATCGTTCTCGACGTATTCGATGGGCGCATCGGGGTCGAGGTCGGCAAAGTCGATGCCGGTCCAGCCTGACAGTAGCGCCAGGGCAGCGTCCAGGTCGACATAGCGGCGGTATTCGGCGAAGCGCGCCTCGGCCGCCTCCCGGGTGGGGGCGACAATCAACAGTGCCTGGGCGTAGATCAGCACCTCGTCCCGGCCACGCCCGGCCGCCTCGCTGGCCTCGCGGATGCCATCGGCGTAGCGGCGCAGTACCGTGGGCGTCGGCCCGCTGATGAACACGCATTCGGCATGTCGCGCCGCGAACTGCTGGCCGCGTGCCGAAGCACCTGCCTGGAACAGCACCGGCGTGCGTTGTGGCGAAGGTTGGCACAGGTGCATGCCTGGCACCTGGAAGTGCTCGCCCACATGGTTGATGGGGTGCACCCGGGCGGGTTCGATGTAGCGCCCGCTGTCACGCTCCAGCAACACAGCGTCGTCGTCCCAGCTTTTCTCCCACAGTTTGTAAAGCACCTGCAGGTATTCCTCGGCCAGGTCATAGCGCTGGTCGTGGCCCAGCTGGTGCGCCAGGCCCAGGTTGCGCGCGGCGCTGTCAAGGTAGCCGGTGACGATGTTCCAGCCGACCCGGCCATTGCTCAGGTGGTCGAGCGTGGACATGCGCCGGGCGAACGGATAGGGGTGTTCGTAGGTGAGCGAGAAAGTGACGCCGAAGCCCAGGTGCTCGGTAACCCCGGCCATGGCTGGTACCAGCAGCAGCGGGTCGTTGACCGGTACCTGCACGCCACCGCGCAGGGCGGCTTCGGGGCCGCCCTGGTAGACGTCGTAGATGCCCAGCACATCGGCGATGAACAGGGCGTCGAACAGGCCGCGTTCGAGCAGGCGGGCCAGGTCGGTCCAGTAACCCAGGCGGTTGAAGGCCACGCTGGTGTTGCGCGGGTGGCGCCACAGGCCGGGGGACTGGTGGCTGGCGGCGTTCATGCTGAAGGCGTTGAAGCGGATCGGGCGGGGCATGGGGGCGCTCCGCTCAAGGCAAGACGGAAGCCGGGTAGACCGCGTCGGCCACCTGCAGCTTGCGTGGAATCAGGCCCAGGTCCTGGAAGGTATCGGCCAGTTTCTGTTGCTCGGCAACGATCTGCGGGGTAATGGCCACGGCGTTGTAGTTGCGTCGTTCGCTGGCCACTTGCAGTACGTTGGCATTGATCCCCAATTGCGGGGCCAGCAGCGCGGCGACTTCCGCAGGCTTGGCATTGGCCCACTGGCTGACCTTGCCCAGTTCGGCAAAGAAGATCTTCAGCAACGCGCGGTGCTGGTCGGCGAAGCTGGCGGTGGACAGGTAGAAGGTGCGGTTGTTGGACAAGCCGCTACCGTCGCGCAGGTTCTTCAGGCCCGGCTGGCTTTCTGCGGCGGCGAGGAACGGGTCCCACAGGGTCACGGCCTGGACGCTGCCCGATTGCAGTGCCGCCACGGCATCGGCGGCGTTGTTGACGTAGGCCGGGGTGATGTCCCGGTAGCTGAGGCCGGCCTGTTCCAGGGCAACGGCCAGCAGGTACTGGGCGTTCCAGCCGCGGCCGGTGGCCACGCGCTTACCCTTGAGGTCTTGCACGCTGCTCAGGTGATCCTGCTCGCGCACCACCAGGCCGATGCCGCGTGGGTAGGGTTGCTCGGCGGCCAGGTACACCACCGGCTTGCCCGCGGCCTGGGCGAACACCGAGGGTGCATCGGCAGCATGGCCGAGGTCGATGGCGCCGGTGCTCAGGGCTTCGAGTAGTTGCGGGCCGGCGGCGAACTCGTGCCAGCTGACTTTCACGCCTTGCGGCGCCAGTGCCTTCTCCAGGGCGCCGCTGCCCTTGAGGATGTTGATACTGTTGAATTTCTGGTAGCCGATGCGCAGGGTCTTGGCTTCGTCGGCCAGGGCTTGGGACCAGGGCAGCAGGGTGCTGGCGACACTGGCCAGCAAGCCGCCGATCAACAGACGGCGCAGGGGGGAGAAGGCACGGGCGGACATGGGTATTGCTCCTTGAATCGGCTGGAAAACGATGTGCCCAGACTAAGGAGGTGGCGTTTGGCTTTCAATTTTTAATATGCATGTTTGTTAGACTATTTTGTTATTTTTATATCCTTTTGTTTTATCAGGGCCGTCGCCCAAAGGCGATTGCCCCCTGCGTTCAGTTGGGCAGGCGCCGTTTGCGTGTGGGCAGCAGGCCCAGTACCAGCATGCAGCCAAGCAGGATTACCAGGCCTCCGGCGGCCTGCAACAGGCTCACGGTTTCATCGGGAAGCAAGGCACCGACCAGCACTGCCACCAGCGTGACCACGTGTTCCATGCTGATGGCGCGGGTGGCGCCGGCAATCAGTGCCCGCTGGCTGACCGCGCCAACCCAGCCAAAGGCATGCCCCCCAGCAGCCGTGGGTGATGGCTACCCGACCAACAGCGCGCTTCCCTGCATGGCCGCGCTCGCGGATAATCCCCGTATTCCAATAAACAGCCTGTGAGTGGGTATGAGTGATTCCGTAGTCAGCCTCGGCCAGCCTGAAACCGAAGGGGGGCGCAAGACGCGCAAGAACAACCCCGAGAAAACGCGCGAGGACATCCTCCAGGCCGCCATCCACGAGTTCGTCCAGCAAGGGCTGGCTGGTGCCCGCGTCGACGCCATCGCCGAGCGCACCGCCACCTCCAAGCGCATGATCTACTACTACTTCGGCAGCAAGGAGCAGCTGTACTGCGAGTGCCTGGTCAAGCTGTACGGCGATATCCGCAAGACCGAGCAAAGCCTGGACCTGGAGTCGCTGCCGGCCGAGCAGGCGATTCGCCGGCTGGTGGAGTTCACCTTCGATCACCACGACCGCAACGTCGATTTCGTGCGGATCATCTGCACCGAAAACATCCACTATGGCGAGTACGTCAAGCAGTCGCCGGCCATTCGCGAAATGAGCAGCCTGGTGCTCGAGGCCTTGGGCAATACCCTGCGTCGCGGTGTACAGGAAGGTGTGTTCCGCGCCGGTATCGAGGTCATCGACCTGCACATGCTGATGAGCGCGTTCTGCTTCTACCGGGTGTCGAACCGCCACACCTTTGGCGAGATCTTCCAGATCGACCTGTCCGATGAGCAGGTCAAGCTGCGTCACAAGGTCATGATTTGTGATGCTGTGCTGCGGTACATCCAGATCGAGCGCCGCCCCTGAAGGTTTTCCAGTGCCTGGCTGGCCTCTTCGCGGGTAAACCCGCTCCCACAGGATCACCGCTGTCCCAAAGATTCGCACAGTACCTGTGGGAGCGGGTTTACCCGCGAAAGGGCCGGCCCAGGCGACACCTCAACAAGCCTTGAACCTCACTCGCCCAGCCGCTGCTCACGCGACGGCGGGTAGCCAAAGTACGCCGCATAGCATTTGCTGAAGTGCGACACCGAAACAAACCCGCAGGCCACTGCCACTTCCATCACCGACAGGTCGGAATACTGCAGCAGGCGGCGGCTTTTGGTAATGCGTAACTCCATGTAGTAGCGTCGCGGCGAAGTACCCAGCTGAGCCTGGAACAGGCGGTCGATCTGCCGGCGCGAGCGCCCGCTGTAGGCGGCCAGTTGGTCGAGGCTGAGGGTTTCCTCGAGGTTGTTCTCCATCAGCTCGACGATGGTGCGCAGGTGCAGGCTCATGGACTTCTTCGCGCCCGGGCCGACCTGGCGGTAGCGGGCACCGGAGAATGACAGGATCTCCTCGACGCCTTCGGCCAGGCCGTCGCCATACAGCCGGCGCACCAGGCCGAGCATCAGCTCCATGGCGCCATTGGGGCTGGCGGCGCTGAGGCGGTCGCGGTCGAGGGTGAAGCTGGCCGGGGTGATCCGCGTTTGCGGGCTGCGCTCGGACAGGCTGGCGCGCTGCTCGGGGTGGATACTGCAGCCATAGTCGTCCAGCACCCCGGCGCGGCCGAGGAACCACGCGCCATTCCACAACCCTCCCAGGGCCATGCCGTGGGCCGCGCAATCGTCCAGCAGCCGGTCAAGCTCCGGGTACTTCAAGGGCGTGCGCAAGCCGCCACAGATCACCAGCAGGTCCAGCTCCTTCAGCGCCTCGGCAGACAACTCGGTGGCTACCAGCTCCAACCCCAGGTCGCTGAGCACGCGGTCGCCTTCGAGCGACAGCGGGGTGAACTGGAAGCTGTCGGCGCGCAGCAGGTTGGCCGTGACCAGTACGTCCATGGCCACGGTGAAGCTGGCCATCGAAAAGTGTTCGAGCAATACGAAATCGACCCGATAGGGGGCCTGGGCATTGGCGCTGGTGGACTTCAGCCGCAGCATGTTGCTGGTGCTGGTCTTCTTGCTGAACTGGCGTGGCGTGGGCACTCTGGACTCCGCTTCCTGGCTGGCCTGGAGAGTGTGGCGGGAGGTCGGGGGAAAGACAATCTCCCGGGTGGCCATGTCGTATTCCAGGTCGTATTCAGGCAACCTGTCTGGCTTGGCACGTTGCCGCTATGCTGATGCTCCCGTCACTGAGGATGCCCCTGATGAAATACGCCGCTGCCCTGTTGCTTTGTCTGATGCCATTGCTGGCCAGTGCCCTGGAACCCGGCGACAAGCTCGCCCCGTGGACGCTGCTGGACCAGTACGACCAGGCCTACAGCCTCGACGCCGGTACACACATTCTGCTGGTGGCGCGCGACATGGACGGTGCCAAGCTGGTGAAGGCGGCACTGGCCGAACAGCCCAAGGGTTACCTGGAAGCGCGCGATGCGGTGTTTGTTGCCGACATCCAGCGCATGCCGGCACTGATCAGCAAGCTGTTCGCCATCCCCGCCATGCGCGATTACAACTACCGGGTGCTGCTTGACCGTGAAGGGCGGGTGGCCAGCCGTTATCCCGGGCAGGATGGCCAGGTGCAGTGGTTGCAACTGGAGCAGGGCAAGCTGGTGAGCCAGCGAGCGTTTGCCGATGCGCCGGCGTTGAAGGCGGCGCTGGAGAATGCACCACAGCATTGAGTGAAGCCCCTGCGTTGCGTCCTGTGGAGATGGCACTCATGTGCGCAACCTGTGGGAGCGCATACCTTGGAGCCGTACGATCAGCCAAATCAATCTGAACCCTCGGCAGCCTCTGCAACCCAACCCATTACATGCCAAATGGGAGAGCGCTCATGGAAATCGGAACGATCTGGATCGTCATCGCGGCCTTTGTGGTCCTGCTGGAAATCTGGGCCATCTGGCACATCATCGGCAGTGACCGGCGCGCCGAGCGCAAGATGCTGTGGATCGTCTTCGTGGTCTACGCGCCATTCCCCGGCTTGCTGTTCTGGGCCTGGCGCGGGCCTCGCGCGGTGAAGGGCAGGGCGGTACTGCAGGAAAAATGACGGTGTGCGGCATCAGGCTGTGGGCCTGATGCCGCTCATACGCTAGGCAATGTCGAAGCGGATTGCTGGCCCCAGCCCATCCACCATCAGGCAGCCGTAGAACTTCACTTTCGACAATACCCGCAGGCCCTTGAGCTCCTCGTGGATGCGATCACGGACAAGCCTCTCGGCTTCGAGGGCCTTGTCAGACTTTGAAATGGCGGCGAGTTCCACCAGCCCGAGCAGGGTGGTTTCGATGTGTTCCACGGTGTCCAGCCCGATGTTCTCGCGCAGATGCTGGCGCGCCTGTGCCGCATCGTATTCGTCCCGCTGCGGGTCGCGTGGCTTGATGGTGTAGGCGAGTAGAAATTCATGTTTGCTCATGGTGTTTTCCTTGTTGCATGCAGGCCTCCATGCCGGGCCTTGCAATCTAGCGCCTGATGGCCACTGCGCATACAGACGCGTGGTTCACGAAAGCCAGGGCGCTGTGCGAAACGTCCTACACTGCGGTGCCGCGCTTCGCGTTAGCCGTCTCTTTCGCGCTTGACCTCAAGTTAACTCAAGGTCCGATACTCCGTCGTTCTTTCAACTGATCGAGGGCTTACCGTGAGTCATTCAACCGCGTTCCAGCTGAGCAACCCCGAAGGCCTGTACGACCCCAGCGGCAATGCCTATTCCCATGTCGCCGAAGTTCATGCTGACAGCCGCCTGCTGTTCATCGCCGGTCAGGGCGGGGAGAACCGCAACGGGCAACTGTCGCCGCTGTTCGCCGAGCAGGCCCGCCAGGCGCTGGCCAACCTGGAGATTGCCTTGGCCTCGAAAGGCGCCAGCCTGGCCCAGGTGTTCAAGCTGACCCTGCTGATCGTCGAGCATTCCGAAACGCGCCTGCGTGAGTGGGTAATCGAGGCTGACAAGGCCTGGGGCTCGTCCATGAAACCGACCTGCACGCTGATACCGGTACCCCGGCTGGCGCTGGACGGCATGCTGGTGGAGATCGAGGCGGTAGCAGCGCTGTAGATGTAGGCGATTCGGTGGTGGCACCAGCTAAACACAGTGTTGTATATCGGTGCTGGCCCTAGCAGCATGGCCGCTATAACAACAATTGATCTCAGAGGTGACCACACCATGAGCACCGGCACCACCACGCTCGCTGACCGCAAGACCCGGGCCTGGGTCTGGCCTGCACTTTTCAGCCTGGTGGCCTTCGCTGCCAATTCGGTGTTCTGTCGGCTGGCGCTGAAGGATGGGGCCATCGATCCGGCATCCTTCACCGTGGTGCGCCTGGCCAGTGGTGCACTGTTCCTGCTGCTGTTGCTCCGCCTGCGCAAACCTGCGCTCGCCATGGGGGGCAGCTGGCGGGGCGGCCTGGCCCTGTTCCTGTACGCGTTCCTGTTTTCTGCGGCCTACCTGCAGCTGGGCGCAGGCGCGGGTGCGTTGCTGCTGTTCGGTGCGGTGCAGATCACCATGTTCGGCTTCGCCTGGTACAAGGGTGAACGCATCACCGCGCGGATGCTGCTGGGCATGCTGATCGCCTTTGCCGGCCTGCTGGTGCTGCTGTTGCCCGGTATCTCGGCGCCACCCTTTGCCAGTGCTTTACTGATGGCCCTGTCCGGCGTGGCCTGGGGCGTTTACACACTGCTGGGCAAAGGCTCACCCAGGCCGCTGGCCGATACTGCCGGCAATTTCGCACGGAGCCTGCCTTGCCTGGTGCTGCTGGTACCTATGCTGTTGCTGGGGGCCGGCTTGCACCTGACTCCGCCCGGTTTGCTGTATGCGTTGGGCTCCGGCGTGCTGGCCTCGGGTGCGGGCTATGCCGTGTGGTACGGCGTGGTCAGGCAGGTCAGTGCGCAGCAGGCGGCGACCCTGCAGCTAAGCGTCCCGGTGATTGCGGCGTTGGGCGGGGTTGGCCTGATCGGTGAGCCATTGTCGTTGCGCTTGCTGGTGGCGTGCGTGGTGGTGCTGGGCGGTATCGCCCTGGCACTGGCGCCGCGCCGTTGAAGGGGTGAGGAACGTGGCAGGGCATGGCTGTCGAGGCCCGCAGTGTATGGCTGACTATAATGGATCAACCTCACCTCGTAGCCCGTTACGGGAGGCATCCGCTGGCGATTCACTCAGCCTCTGGTCGAACGGTCAGCGTCGGTGGCTTCGGTCACCACAGGCAGGTTGCCGGCACGCTGGATCACCCGCCGTTGCTGCTCATAGTCGTCCAGCGACAGGCCGCGGCGTTGCAGCGCTTCCAGTTGCAGTTGACGGGTTTCTTCGGCGGTGTAGGGGCGCAGTTCGGGGTGGCTGGCACAGCCGCTGATGATGGCGATGGCAAAAACGGCAAGGGTGGCGGACAGCTGGCGGGCCAAGGTGTTCATCAGGTAGCTCCAGGGGCCGGGGTCGTGAGCGGCGAGTCGATGGAGCTAGGTTATTCGGCCATGTGGTTCGGCAGAAATTGCCATTCTCGATAGTGACTATCGATGGTTCCAGGGGAACCGGGAGGGTGCGATGGGGCAAGCCGAGCAACCGCGCAAATGGGGCGTACTGGAACCGATCGACCGTATCACCGAAGTCATCTTCGGCCTGTTGATGGCGATGACCTTCATTGGCTCGTTGAGCGTGGCCACGGCCGGGCGCGAAGATGCCCGGCTGATGCTGATCGCCGCGTTCGGCTGCAACCTGGCCTGGGGCCTGGCCGATGCGGTCATCTATTTACTGCGTACCTGGACCGAGCGCACCCGTAGCCGGACCCTGTTGGCCCGCCTGCAAGCCGGTGAAGCCAGCCAGGGGCGCAGGCTGATTGCCGATGCGCTGCCAGAGCGCATCGGCCTGGCACTGGATGAAGACGGCCTGGAGATGCTGCGCGGGCGGATGCTGCGTGATGCTGCCCGCCCGCTGCCGTTACGCCTGGGGCTGGATGATCTCAAGGCAGCCCTGGCCACTTTCCTGTTGGTGGTATTGGCAACCTTCCCGATGGTCATTCCATTCCTGCTGATCGAGACCACCGGTACGGCCATTCGCGTGTCGAACCTGGTCGCCCTGGCCATGCTCTTCCTTGCGGGCTGGTTGCTGGCACGCTATTCCGGTGGCCGCACCCTGTTGACCGGCGTGGTCCTGGCAGCGGTCGGGGCGGCGCTGATCATGGCGATCATCGCCCTGGGCGGCTGAGCATCGCCCGCTCAGTATTTTATGTCGCGGGCGCGCTCACGGCCTTGCTGCTTGGTGTGGCGTTTGTCCTGCCGGCAGCCGGCGTTGCTTTGCTGGTCGGCGTGGCGGCAGTCCTGTTTGGTCTGCCGCGCGTCCTGGCGGGTTTCCTGCCGTACATCACGGGCCTCGCGGCGCCGTTCGGCGCGGTCGGTGGCCGCCCAGGCCGAGGTGCAGAGCGCGGCGAGCATGATGACGGCGATGAGGCGGGGCGTGTTCATCGGGATGGGCTCCTTTTTGAATATGGCCTCGTGCCCGCGAAAGGGCCGGTACAGTCAATTACAGATGTCAGCCCAGTCCCGGTATAGATTCAAAAGCAGCAACCACCCCCACCCTTAGAGCGCGAACAGTTTGGCACCCGCATCTGGCCAAAAGCAGTGCCGTTGCTACCCTTAACCCACGTGCTCTGACCTCATGGGGAGAAGCGATGCGCATGCCATTGTCAGCGGTCCTGTCGGCGGTCCTGTATCTGAGCGCTATGCCCGGCCTGGTGCTGGCAGAAGACGTACCTGCCCCCGACCCGGCACCACAAGCCGACACGGTCGTAGCCAAGGACCCGGTGTTCACCCAGGAGCAACTGGACCAGATGCTCGCGCCCATCGCGCTGTACCCTGATGCGCTGCTGGCCCAGGTATTGATGGCCTCGACTTATCCGGGGCAGGTGAGCGAAGCGGTGACCTGGTCCAAGGCCAACCCCAAGGCCTCCGGCGACGATGCCGTCAAGAAGGTGGCGAGCCAGCCCTGGGACCCGAGCGTACAAGCGTTGGTGGCCTTCCCGCAGGTGCTGGCAACCCTGGGTCAGGACCCGGTCTGGGTACAGCGCCTGGGCGACGCCTTCCTCGCGCAGCCCGACGATGTCATGGGCGGTGTGCAGCGCCTGCGTCACCAGGCCCAGGCCGCCGGCAACCTGCAGAGCAACCAGTACCAGAACGTGACCGTGCAGACTGCGCCCGCACCAGCACCGGCCTCCGGCGGCAGCAGCACCCAGGTGGTCACTGCCAGCAGCCCGCCCACCACCATCATCATCGAGCCGGCCGACCCGCAGGTGGTGTACGTGCCCAGCTACAACCCGACCACCACCTACGGCACCTGGGCCTACCCGGCCTCGCCGCCGGCGTATTATCCGCCACCGCCCATGTACTACCCTGGTTCCGCGCTGGTGGCGGGCCTCGCCTTCGGTACCGGCGTGGCAATCGTCGCCTCGCTGTGGGGCGACTGTGACTGGGGCAACAACGACATCGACATCGACGTCAACCGCTACAACAACATCAACGGCAACAACCGCATCACCAACAACCAGAACAAATGGCAGCACAACGCCGCCAACCGCGACGGCGTGCCGTACCGCGACTCCCGTAGCCGCCAACAGTACGGCCGCCAGCTGGACGGAGCCACCCAGCGTACTGCCTTCCGCGGTGACGACGCCCAGCGCGCCCAGGCGCGGGACAAGGCCAGGGCGTCGATGGATCGGGCCGGCATCGAACGGCCGGCCACCAGCAACCGGCAGGCACGCCAGCAGATGCGCGAAGCGCAGGCGGGTAATTCGGTCGGCAACCGCATGCAGCCCCGCAGCGACAACCCGAGGGCAACCGACCGCCGACAGGAAACCCGCCATACCCAGGCACGGCAGCAGAACAACCAGGTGAATCAACGCAGGCAAGGCGAAGGCCAGGGGCGGCAGCTGGCGCAAAACCGGCCTTCCAATACCGCTGGCCGGGCGCGTAACAATGCCTTCGACGGTGTGCGTTCACCCTCGCGCACCAGCGCGCAGGCCAGCCGCGGCCGTACCAGCCAGTCGTTCGCCCAGCGCCCGAGCGCATCGCGTGCTGCCGGTCACCAGATTTCCCGGCCCAGTGCGCCCGCACGCCGCGGGGGAGGTGGCCGTCGATGAACCGTCAATCGATAGCGGCACTGGTACTCGCAGCCGGTATGGCCTGGTCGACCCAGGCCGCTGCGCAGGAAGCCTTCCCGACGCCGGAGAAGGCCGTGGACGCCTTTGTTGCGGCGCTGGGCCAAGAGAAGCCTGATGAAGCCCGCCTGGCCCAGTTGCTGGGCGATGACTGGCGTACCTACATACCGCGTGGAGGTGTGCAACGCAGTGACGTGGACACGTTCCTGGAACAGTATCGTGCGCAGCACAGCATCGACATGTCGGGGGCGAGCAAGGCCATTCTCGCGGTGGGCAGTGATCACTGGACGTTGCCCATACCGTTGACCAGAGGCAACCAGGGGTGGCGTTTCGACCTCAAGGCCGGCAGCGCCGAAATCCGCGCCCGGCGCATTGGCCGCAACGAGCTGGGTGCCATGCAGTCGATGCTGGCCTACCACGATGCGCAGATGGACTACGCCACCCAGGACCACAATGGCAACGGTGCGCTGGAATACGCGCAGAAGATCTTCAGCGAGCCCGGCAAGCATGACGGGCTGTACTGGGAGGACGACGGCGACGGCCAGGTCAGCCCGCTGGGCCCGCTGTTCGGCCAGGACATGGTCGGCGACGCCTGGTATGGCTATCACTTCCGCATCCTCGATGCTCAAGGCCCATCTGCCCCCGGCGGTGCTTATAGCTACCTGATCGGCAACCAGATGAGCCGCGGCTTCGCCATGGTTGCCTGGCCGGCCAAGTACGATGACACCGGGGTGATGAGCTTCATGATCAGCCATGACGGCGAGGTGTTCGAGAAAGACCTCGGGCCGCACGGGGACAAACTGGCCAAGGAGATGAAACGCTTTGACCCGGATGACAGCTGGAAGGTGGTGGATGTGGCGGCGGGGAATTGACCCTGCATGCTCAATGCGAAACGCTTTTGGTGCGTCTGCAGTGCACGGCACCGGCTGCGCCGATGTTCGCGGCTAGAGTCGCTCCCACAGGGTCCCTGCTAATTCAATGAGTTATGTACAGTTCCAGGAGCATGCCCGCGAGCCAAGCCATATCGGCCTGGCTCGAACGGGTTCTCTCAGGTGAGATCTTTTACGGTTGTCGAAGGGCCGTTGGTTTTCACCGAAGCAATACCGACAGCACGTGCCTGTGTGCTTGCGTACATTTGGCTGGTGCCAATGACTTGGTGATTGGCGGCTTTCAGGTTGAAATAAACTTTCCCGTTAGTGGAGACTCGCTCTTCATAACGCTCAGCCAGCGGGCTGTTGGCCTGAACGGACGCGATTCCATTATCCGCTGCCTGCCGGCTCGTATACAGCTCGCTGGTGAGAATAGTCTCACCGTTACCTGCTTTTAGAACAAACCGGTATTGTCCATTACTGCTTGTGCTCAGTTCAAACCAACCAGTCATACAGGCTCCCTATCTCACAGCTACTGTCTGATACATCGATGTAGGTGTTTTTTAAGCAGGGTCAGTATGAATGAAGTATGGGAACTTTTCATTGTATTGGGCTGACCTATTTGATCGAGTTCGGTCAGGACTTCAGCGACAAGGTGCTGAAAGCTTCCCGGTGTTACCTGGAAGAACGAGGTTCCTTGTTTGACCGCCATATGATCAGGGCCCGGTCAGTTCCGCCAGCAGTTCGTCCCGCAGCTTTTGCAAACGCGGCGCGTGCCGCTCGCGCGGATGCGGTAGCTCCACTCGCACCCCAGAATCGTGAAATTGAAAGAAGCCTACCGCCCCAACATCTGCCGCACCAGCCACTGCCCGGCTGGCCCGAGCGCGCGCCGGCTCGACCAGGCCACGTCCATGTCAACCCGTCGCGGGTACCCGGCCACCTGCAACTCCACCAGCCCACTGCCAAACCGTGCCACCAGCGCCCTGGGCAGTTCGGCCCAGCCGAACCCGCGCACGGCGAACTCCAGCAGGGTGAGGTAATCCGGTGCCGACCAGGCCTGGCCGCGACCGTGGTGCAGGCTGGGGGCATAGGTCTTGATATACAGCTGCCGTACGCTCTCCAGGTGCTGCATCTGCACCTGAGGCAAAGCTGCCAATGAATGCCCGCTGGCCACGTACACGCCAAACTCGGCCTGCTCGGGCAAGCGCGCCACGGCAACGTCTGCGGGGTAGCTGGGTTGCGTGGCAAGAATGCCGATGTGTGCCAGGCCCTGCTGGATCAGCTCGATCACATCGGCATCTTCCGACGGGCCGCAGCGCAGTTCGGTATGCGGATAGTGCTGGGCGAAGCGGGCCATCACCGCGCCCTGGAAGGTCACGCTGTAGCTGTCCGACATCACCACCGAGACCAGTGCCTCGACATTTTCTGCCAGGCGCACCGCCAGGGCATCGAGCCGGGCGCTGGCATCGAGGATCGCCTCGACATGGCTCAGCACCTGCCGCCCAGCCTCGTTCAGCGAGGGGTGGCGGCCGCCACGGTCGAACAGCGGGCAACCCACATCGGCCTCGAAATTGGCGATGGCAATGCTGATAGTGGACTGGCTTTTGCGCAGCTTGCGCGCCGCAGCGGAGAACGAACCCAGCGATGCGGCTTCGACAAAGGCGACCAGAGCTTCGGGTGAGTAGCGCATGCTATTGATAAAACCGATGGTAGCTATTTCGCGAGTATCGGTTCTGTCAAAGAAAATAGGAAGCACGTCTCACGCAATGGATGGAATTTGCAATGAAAAACGTGTCTTTCACCGAACGCCTGGTTCACGCCGTCGGTTATGAAGTGTTCGCCGTGCTGCTGTGTGCGCCGCTGTTGTCCTGGATCATGGGCAAGTCACTGGCGACGGCGGGGGCGCTGGCGGTGACCCTGTCGGTCATCGCCATGCTGTGGAACATGGTCTACAACGCGCTGGTCGACCGCTACGTGCGGGTCGAGCGCATACACTGGAGGGCTAGCGCACGCTTTGTGCACGGCCTGGGCTTCGAGGCCGGGCTGGTGGTGTGGTGCCTGCCGGTGGCGGCGTGGATGCTGGAGATTTCGTTGCTGCAGGCGTTCATGGTGGAGTTGGGCTTCTTCGTGATCATCTTGCCTTACACCGTGCTGTACAACTGGGCCTTCGACAAAGCCCGGCACCTGTTGATGCAGCGCCGCCTTGCATAAATGTTTTGCCGATGCAGGCCCCATTGTGGGAGCGGCCTTGTGTCGCGAAAGGGCTGCAGAGCAGCCCCAGAAATTTATGCAACTGCGCTGAATTCCGAGGGCCGCTTTGCGGCCCTTTCGCGACACAAGGCCGCTCCCACAATGGTGCCCGCGTCAACCAATGAAAAACGGGGCATGCCATTGCTGGCATGCCCCGTTTTTCAAACCGCTAAAGCGCCTCAGGCGACCTTGACGATCCAGCCTGCCGGTGCTTCCACATCACCGCTCTGGATACCGGTCAGCTCGTTGTAGAGCTTCTGGGTAACCGGGCCGACCTTTTCCAGGTCGTGGAACACGTGCAACTTGCCGTTGTACTCGATGCCGCCGATCGGGGTGATCACCGCAGCGGTACCGCAGGCGCCGGCTTCGACGAAACGGTCCAGCTTGTTGATTTCCACATCGCCTTCGATCACGGTCAGGCCCAGGCGCGATTGCGCCAGTTCCATCAGCGACAGGCGGGTGATGCCTGGCAGCACCGAGGCCGATTTCGGGGTGACGAACTCGTTGTTGGCGGTGATGCCGAAGAAGTTTGCCGAACCGACTTCCTCGATCTTGGTGTGGGTCAGCGGGTCGAGGTAGATGGCGTCGGCGAAGTTGGCTTTCTTCGCTTCAGCGCCCGGCTGCAGGCTGGCCGCGTAGTTGCCACCGACCTTGGCCGCACCGGTGCCTTGCGGGGCGGCGCGGTCGAAGCTGGAGATCTGGAAGTTGTGCGGCTTCATGCCGCCCTTGAAGTACGAGCCAACCGGGATGGCGAAGATCGAGAAGATGAACTCGGGGGCGGTGCGCACGCCAATGTTGTCACCGGTGCCGATCACGAACGGACGCAGGTAGAGGGCGCCTTTGCCGTGCGGTGGCACGAACTTCTCGTTGGCCTTGACCACTTGCTTGCATGCCTCGATGAACACATCGGTCGGCACCTGCGGCATCAGCAGGCGGGCGCAGCTGCGCTGCATGCGGGCAGCGTTCTGGTCCGGGCGGAACAGGTTGATCGAACCGTCCTTGCAACGGTAGGCCTTCAGGCCCTCGAAGCACTGCTGGCCATAGTGCAGGGCGGTGGAGCCTTCACTGATGTGCAGTACGTTGTCTTCGGTCAGGGTGCCCTTGTCCCACTCGCCATTGCGCCATACGGACAGGTAGCGTTTGTCGGTCTTGATGTAGTCGAAACCCAGCTTGTCCCAATTAATGCTTTCGTTGCTCATGACACCCTCATTGTCTTGCAAGTGCCCGATCGCTCGGGCTGCTGTTATATGCGCACCACGCCACCATAATACATCCGTGGCGGATCGGGAACGGCCAGTCACGAAACTCCTGCCGGCGGAGGTCTTCCAGGCGCTGAACATATCGAGGCAAGCACCAGCAGCAATGGTTGACCACCCGCCAGCCACTGCGTAGCCTTGCCAGTTCGAGGTTCTTCGGCCAGGCCGAAGCTAAGACGGGAACGCGGTACAAGCCGCGGCTGCCCCCGCAACTGTAAGCACCGACAACGGATCGACACAGCCACTGCGCCCGCGCGCGGGAAGGCGTCATCCCGCCAGCCTGCTGCACCAGCGGGCACATGGAACGGTGCGAGCCAGGAGACCTGCCTCGTCACGTTTTCGACTTTCAACCGGGCGGGGTGATCCGGTGGCGAACAAGCCCGGCCGGCCTGGCCTGCGGCTGTCGTCCTGCATGCCCGCGCCAATCTGCCAAGGGCAATGCGACATGAAAACACTGGCCAAGCTCCCCGTCACCATCGTCACCGGCTTCCTCGGCTCGGGCAAGACTACCTTGCTGCGCCACATGCTCGACAACGCCCAGGGCCGCCGCATTGCGGTGATCGTCAACGAGTTCGGCGAACTGGGCATCGACGGCGAAATCCTCAAGCAGTGCAGCATCGGTTGCACCGAGGAAGAAGCCAGCGGTCGCGTCTACGAGCTGGCCAACGGCTGCCTGTGCTGCACCGTGCAGGAAGAGTTCTTCCCGGTGATGCGCGAGCTGGTGGCACGCCGTGGCGACCTGGACCATATCCTCATCGAAACCAGCGGCCTGGCCCTGCCCAAACCGCTGGTACAAGCCTTCCAGTGGCCTGAAATCCGCAATGCCTGCACCGTCGACGCGGTGATCACGGTGGTCGACAGCCCGGCCGTGGCAGCCGGCACCTTCGCCGCCTACCCGGACCAGGTCGATGCCCAGCGCAAGCTCGACCCTAACCTGGACCACGAATCGCCGCTGCACGAACTGTTCGCCGACCAGCTGGCCAGCGCTGACCTGGTGGTGCTGAACAAGGCCGACCTGATCGACGCCGAAGGCCTGGCCAAGGTCCGCGCCGAAGTGGCCGAAGAACTGCCGCCGGCAGTCAAGGTGATCGAGGCCAGCAGCGGCAAGCTGCCGCTGGAAGTGCTGTTGGGCGTAGGCGCCGAATCCGAGGCGCACATCGATGGCCGCCGTACCCACCACGATTCGCACCATGACGACGATGACCATGACGATCATGACCACGACGCCTTCGATTCGATCTCCATCGACCTGCCCGAAGCTGACGAAAGCCTGCTGCTCGACGCTCTGACCCAGCTGGTAGTGGAGTTCGGCATCCTGCGCGCCAAAGGTTTCGCTGCCATCCCGGGCAAGCCGATGCGCCTGCTGGTGCAAGGCGTGGGCACCCGTTTCGACAAGCACTTCGACCGCGCCTGGCGCGCCGACGAGCCGCGCATCACTCGCCTGGTGCTGATCGGCCAGGACCTCGACGCTGTCCAGCTGGAAGCGCGCCTGCGCCAGGCCCTGGGCGCCTGACCCGTGCACCTGCTGCGGACCCAGCCCGGCGGCTTCGTGCCGGATGACAGCATTGCCGACCTCGGCCAGACACCCGCCGAGCTGGTGATTCTCTGCAGCGGCGATTCGCACCTGGCATTGCTCGCCGATACTGCCGAGCAATTGCCCGAGGATTACCCCAGCCTGCGCCTGGCCAACCCGATGCAGGTACAGAACCATGCCTCGGTCGACCTGTACGTCGACCAGGTACTGCGCCATGCCAAGGTCATCCTGGTGTCGCTGCACGGTGGCGTCGGCTACTGGCGCTATGGCGTCGAGCAGCTGGTCGAGCTGGCCGGCCGTGGCGTGCAACTGATCCTGGTACCGGGCGACGACCGCCCGGACCCGGAGCTGACCAGCCTGGGCAGCGTCAGCGGCGAGCAGGCCGAGCGCCTCTGGCATTACCTGCGCCAGGGCGGCAAGGCCAACGCCATCAACCTGTTCAATTGTCTGGCCAGCCAGTGGCTGGGCCGCGACTATGCCTGGGACGAGCCGCAGCCTTTGCCGCGCACCGCCGTGTATCACCCGGCCAAGGGCAGCGCCACGCTGGAGGACTGGTACCCGCAGTGGCACCCCGAGCAACCGGTGGCGCCGCTGCTGTTCTATCGCTCGCACTTGCAGGCGGCCAACACCGCGTTCATCGACGTGTTCTGCCAGCGCCTGCAGGCCGCCGGGCTCAACCCGTTGCCGATCGCCGTGGCCAGCCTCAAGGAAAGTGCCTGCCTGGAGCAGGTCGAAGGCTGGCTGGACGAGGTGGGTGCCGAGGTGCTGGTCAACACCACCGGCTTTGCCCTGTCCAGCCCCGAACGCCCCAACCTGCGCCCGTTCCGTCGCGACATTCCGGTGCTGCAGGCCATCTGCGCGCAAGACAACCAGCCCGGCTGGGAGGCCAGCGAGCAGGGCCTGGGGGCGCGTGACCTGGCCATGCACATTGCCTTGCCCGAACTGGACGGGCGCATCATCACCCGCCCGATCAGCTTCAAGGACATGGCCTGGCGCAGCGAGCGCAGCCAGTCCGACGTGGTCTGCTACCGCGCTCACCCCGAACGCATGGACTTTGTCGCCGAGCTGGCCCGTCGCTGGGTCGAGCTGGCGCGCCTGCCGAATGCCCAGAAGCGCGTGGCCTTGGTGCTGGCCAACTACCCGACCCGGGATGGCCGCATAGGCAACGGCGTTGGCCTGGACACGCCGGCGGCCGCGCTGAACATCCTCAAGGCCCTGCAGGCCGAAGGCTACCCGCTGGCCGACTTGCCGGGCAGCGGCACGCAACTGATCCACCAGTTGCTCGGCGGCGTGACCAACGACCTCGACCAGCTGGACCTGCGCCCCTGCGCGCAGAGCCTGAGCCTGGCCGACTACCAGGCCGCCTTCGAGCGCCTGCCCGAGGCCAACCGCCAGGCGGTGCTGGAGCGCTGGGGGCCGCCGCAGCAGGACCCGATGTACCGCAGTGGCCGGCTGATGGTGGCCGGCCTGCGCTTTGGCTTGACCTTCGTCGGCATCCAGCCGGCGCGGGGTTACCAGGTGGATCCCAGCGCGGTGTACCACGACCCCGACCTGGTGCCGCCGCACGGTTACCTGGCGTTTCACTTCTGGTTGCGCCATGCCTTTGCCGCCGACGCGGTGATCCACGTCGGCAAGCACGGCAACCTCGAATGGCTGCCCGGCAAGGGCGTCGGGTTGTCGGCGCAGTGCTGGCCGGACGCCTTGCTCGGCCCGTTGCCGAACATCTACCCGTTTATCGTCAACGACCCGGGCGAGGGGGCCCAGGCCAAGCGCCGCACCCAGGCGGTGATCATCGACCACCTGATGCCACCGCTCACCCGTGCCGAAACCTATGGCCCGTTGCGCCACCTGGAGCAATTGGCCGACGAGTTCTACGAAGCACAGCTGCTCGACCCGCGGCGGGCCCGCGAGTTGCAACGCGACATTCTCGAGCTGGTCAAGGCCAACCACATCGACCGCGAACTGCAGCTGGAAGGCCAACTGGACGATGCCGCCGTGTGGCTGCCGCGCCTGGATACCTACCTGTGTGACTTGAAGGAATCGCAGATTCGCGATGGCCTGCATGTGTTCGGCCAATCGCCTGAGGGCCGGCTGCGCCTGGATACCTTGCTGGCGCTGTTGCGGGTCGAGCGCGGCGACGGTCGCGGCGGCAATGCCAGCCTGCTGCGGGCCCTGGCCAAGGCGCTGGTGCCGGGCTTTGACCCGCTCGATTGCGAACTTGGCCAGCCATGGCAGGGCGCACGCCCTGAGCAGTTGCAGGCCATGAGCAGCGAGCCCTGGCGCACCTGTGGCGATACCCGCGAACGCCTCGAGCTGTTGGCGCTGCAGGTGATCGACCAGGCGCTGGGCGGAACCGCCCAGTTACCGGCCCTGAGCGAATGGCAGCCGGTACACGACGTGGTGCAGGCGCTGCGCGAAGCGGTGGCCCCCAGCCTGGACGCCTGCGGCAGCGCTGAAATGCATGGCCTGTTGGCGGCGCTGGCCGGGCGTTTCGTGCCCGCCGGTCCCAGTGGCGCGCCCAGCCGTGGGCGCCTGGACGTGCTGCCCACCGGTCGCAATTTCTACACCGTGGACGTGCGCAACCTGCCCACCACCACCGCCTGGCGCCTGGGCTTCGCCTCGGCCAACCTGATCCTCGAGCGCCACCTGCAGGACCACGGTGATCACCTGCGCCAGCTCGGCCTGTCGGTGTGGGGCACGGCAACCATGCGTACCGGCGGCGATGACATCGCCCAGGCCATGGCGCTGATGGGCGTGCGACCGGTGTGGGCCACCGGCAGCCAGCGGGTCGACGATTTCGAAATCTTGCCGCTCAGCCTGCTCGACCGCCCGCGGGTGGACGTGACCTTGCGCGTTTCCGGCTTTTTCCGTGATGCCTTCGGCAACCTCATCCGCCTGTTCGATGCGGCAGTGCAGGCGGTGGCCGCGCTGGACGAACCCGATGAGCTCAACCCCTTGGCCGCCCGCGTGCGTAGCGAGCGTGCCGCGCTGCAGGCGCAGGGCGTTGACGCCGAGCAGGCTGCGCGCCAGGCCGGCTGGCGGGTGTTCGGTGCCAAGCCCGGGGCCTACGGTGCCGGAGTGCAGAACGCCATCGACGGGCGCCTGTGGCACAGCCGCGACGACCTGGCCGAGGTTTACCTCAACCACGGTGGCTATGCCTACGGCGCCAGCGACGACGGTACCCCGGCACGCGCCCAGTTCGCCCAGCGCCTGGCCAAGGTGCAGGCGGTGCTGCAGAACCAGGACAACCACGAGCACGACCTGCTCGATTCCAACGACTATTACCAGTTCCAGGGTGGCATGCTGGCGGCATCGGAAACCTTGTCCGGTGCGGCAGTGGCCAGCTACCACGGCGACCACAGCCAGGCCGACCGGCCGCGCATCCGTACCCTCAAGGAAGAGTTGAACCGGGTCATCCGTGCCCGGGCGTTGAACCCGAAGTGGATCGACGGGGTCAAGCGCCATGGCTACAAAGGCGCCTTCGAGATGGCGGCGACAGTCGACAACCTGTTCGCCTTCGACGCCACCACGCAACTGATCGACGACCATCATTACCAGGCGCTGGCCGATGCCTACGTGCTCGACCCGGCGACCCGCGATTTCATGCGCGAGCACAACCCCGAGGCCCTGCGCGACCTTACCGAGCGTTTGCTGGAGGCCCAGCAGCGCGGCCTGTGGCAGGCGCCGGGCGAGTACCGCGAAGCCCTTGAGGAACAACTGCTCGACGGCGAGGAACAGGCTTGAAATGAGTGAACCCGTGCAATTTCCGCTGGCCGCCGTGGTTGGTGCGGACGACTTGAAACTGGCGCTGTGCCTGACCGCCATCGACCCGAAGATCGGCGGCGTGCTGATCGAGGGGCCGCGCGGCATGGCCAAGAGTACCCTGGCCCGAGGCCTGGCTGACCTGCTCGGTGAGGGACCGTTCGTCACCCTGCCACTGGGCGCCAGCGAAGAACGGTTGGTCGGCACCCTCGACCTGGATGCCGCGCTGGGGCAGGGCAAGGCGCAGTTTTCCCCGGGTGTGCTGGCCCAGGCCGATGGTGGCGTGTTGTATGTCGATGAAGTCAATCTGTTGCCTGACACCTTGGTAGACCTGTTGCTCGACGTGGCCGCCAGTGGCACCAACCGCGTCGAGCGTGATGGCATCTCGCACCGGCACAGTGCCCGTTTCGTGCTGATCGGCACCATGAACCCGGAGGAGGGCGAGTTGCGCCCACAGCTGCTCGATCGCTTTGGCCTGAATGTGGCGCTTGAAGGCTTGCCCGAGCCTGAGGCGCGTCAGCAGATCATTCGCCGCCGCCTGGCCTTTGACAGCGATCCGCAGGCCTTCTGCGCGCAATGGGCCGAGGCCCAGGCGCAATTGCGCGAGCGCTGCCAGGCGGCGCGCCACGCCCTGGCCGGCATTGCCCTGGACGACCAGGCGCTGGCCTGGATCACCGAACGCTGCTACGCCGCCGGGGTCGACGGCCTGCGCGCCGACCTGGTCTGGCTGCGCGCCGCACGCGCGCACTGTGCCTGGCGCGGCGGCGCGGCCATCGAAGAAGCCGATGTCGATGCAGTGGCCGAGTTCGCCTTGCGCCATCGCCGCCGCGTTACGCCCCAGGCCAACCCGCCTTCCGCGCCGCCGCAGCCTGAGCAGCAGCCCGGTCAGCAAGGCGCAGGTAACCCTGGCGAACAGGGTGGCCAGGGTGACTGGGGCGCAATGCCAGCGCAGCCGGTGGCCAGCGGCGCCCGCCGTGAGGTGCCGAACTGGGCAAAAAAGCCCTGAGCATCCCCCAGCCACCTGCCAAAGGGGCGGATGCCAAAGCAGGCACAGGTGAGCAGTACGGCGCCAGCCGGGGCCGGTCGCGCAGTGCCGCGGCCGGTCGGGTGGCCTGGCTGCCGACCCTGCTCAAAGGCCGGCCACGCCAGCGCCAGGACCTGTGCTGGCAGCAACGCCAGGCCAGGCCCGCAGAACTGTGGTTGGTCATCGTCGATGCTTCGGCCTCGACCCGCCGCCACCAGGCGTTGGCGCAAACCAAAGGGCTGCTGGCGGCGCTGTTCGACCAAGCCTACCGCCAGCGTGCCCGGCTGGCCCTGCTTACCGCCAGTGGGCGCACGCCGCAGTGGCAGCGCCACGGCCTGAAGGCCTCGGCCGCTTTGCAACCTTGGCTGCAAGCCTTGGGGGCCGGTGGCGGAACCCCGTTGATCGCTGCACTGGAACAGGCTCGGCACTGGTTACTGGCGCGGCAACGGGCCCACCCCGAAGAGGCGCTGCGCTGTCTGGTGTTTACCGACGGTCGCCTGCAGCACTGGAACGCCGTGCAGCCGATGCCGTGTGCCACGTTGCTGGTGGATATGGAACTGGCGCCGGTGCGCCTGGGCCGTGCGCAGCGCCTGGCGCAACAACTACAGGCCGATTACCAGCACCTGCAACAGTTCAGGCTGATGGATTGAAAAGTATCGATGCGACACTATGTCGCAATTAGGAAAGTTGCCAGAACAGCAACCCGGAAGTTGTACAAGTGCGTGGCTGCGCACGCACTTGGTTTGCCAGCCGATATTATTTCGGCATCGACCACGGTTGCAGGTCGTAACCTTTTTCGCACAGTTCGGCGCGCACTTCCTCGATCAGGCTGGCCCACTGGGCCGGGTCGGAGTAAATACGCGAGGACACTTGCTTGCTGCCGATGCGGGTGCTGGTCCGGTCGATCACTGCCAGGCTCAGTTCACCAGTACCGTTGGGTGCATCCCAGGCTACGCACTGGAAAGGTTCGAAGGCGTGGTCGGCAATCAGCAGTGCTTCGTTGACACGGAGCGGGGCATTCATGGTTCGGTCTCTCTATGGTCCCAAACATCGAAGTGAGTCCGCGTTGCTTCAAAGTCGCCTCGGTTATCGCGAAGTGCAGCGCGGGGTTATGTGTACTGATGCTCGTTGTCCGGGGGCAAGTCACACATTGGTTGTAAAAAATTTTTGCAGGGTCGAATCCGTTCTGGCCCACGCCGCCATGTGATGTCGATAAAGTGCGAAAATTCCCGTCACGTATTGTAAAAAAATGATTCGGCAGACAGACGGTACTGGGAACCGTCAAATTCGTTGCTACTGTTAATCGGGCGCCACAACTTACTGTTTTATTTCAAGAAACCTAAAACTGGCGCCAAGGATTGGTCATGCAGCAGCCTGCCGTCCAACGCCGTTTGCTCATTGTCGACCCCTGCGATGACTGTCACCGTTTGTTGCCTGGTTTGCGTAGCGCAGGCTGGGATGTGGACAGCTGCATGCTCGGTGCCGCGCTGGATCATCCTTGCGATGTGGGCCTGTTGCGCTTGCAGGCGTCGCACCTGAGGCGCCCGGACGGGGTCAAGGACTTGATCAAGCGCAGTAATACCGAATGGATTGCCGTGCTCAGTGCCGAACAGCTGCGCATGCCGGCTGTCGGCGATTTTGTTTGCGAATGGTTCTTCGACTTCCACACCCTGCCGTTCGACGTTTCCCGCGTGCAGGTCACCTTGGGCCGGGCGTTCGGCATGGCACGCCTGCGTGGCAAAGGGGCGGCGAGGGTGGATGAAGCGAGCCACGAACTGCTCGGCGAAAGCCGCCCGATCCGTGAGCTGCGCAAGCTGCTGGGCAAGCTGGCGCCCACCGAATCGCCGGTGCTGATCTGCGGTGAAAGTGGTACCGGCAAGGAACTGGTGGCGCGTACCCTGCACCGTCAGTCGCAGCGCAGCGAGCAACCGTTCATTGCCATCAACTGTGGGGCGATCCCCGAGCACCTGATCCAGTCCGAACTGTTCGGCCATGAGAAGGGCGCCTTCACCGGTGCTCATCAGCGCAAAGCCGGGCGCATCGAAGCGGCCCATGGTGGCACGTTGTTCCTCGATGAAATCGGCGACCTGCCGCTGGAGTTGCAGGCCAACCTGCTGCGTTTTCTGCAGGAAAAACACATTGAGCGGGTGGGCGGCAGCCAGCCGATCCCGGTGGATGTGCGGGTATTGGCGGCTACCCACGTAGACCTGGAGAGGGCCATCGAGCAAGGGCGCTTTCGCGAAGACCTGTACTACCGCCTGAACGTGTTGCAGGTAGTGACCGCGCCTTTGCGCGACCGGCATGGCGATCTGTCGATGCTGGCCAGTCATTTTGCCCATTTTTACAGCCTGGAAACCGGGCGCCGACCCCGTTCGTTCAGCGACCATGCTCTGGCGGCCATGGGCCGGCATGACTGGCCGGGCAATGTCCGCGAGTTGGCCAACCGGGTACGGCGCGGGCTGGTGCTGGCCGAAGGCCGGCAAATCGAGGCGCAGGACCTGGGGTTGCAGACCCTTGACCAGGTGCAGCATCCGCTGGGCACGCTGGAGGAGTACAAGCACCGGGCCGAGCGCCAGGCGTTGTGCGATGTCCTTAGCCGGCACAGTGACAACCTGAGCGTGGCGGCTAAGGTGCTGGGCATATCGCGGCCGACTTTCTATCGGTTGCTGCACAAGCATCAGATGCGCTGAGCAGTGGATGGCACCGGCTACGCCGGTGTTCGCGGGTAAACCCGCTCCCACAGGTGCGCGCAGTTCCTGTGGGAGCGGGCATGCCCGCGAAGAGGCCCCTACAGGCTACCGATCAATGCGGCCCGCGGGGAATGGTCTTCAGCAGGTCTTCCGGGCTGATGTGCCCCACCACCTGGGCCACCGCGCTGCCCGGGGTCGGCAGGTCGATGATGTGGCTTTTCATCTTGCCGATCACATGCATTTCGCACGGTTTGCAGTCGAACTTCAGGGTCAGCACTTCATCACCCTGGATCAGCTGCATCGGCGCCACCTTGGTGCGCACGCCGGTCACGCCCTTGGCTTGCTTGGGGCACAGGTTGAAGGAAAAGCGCAGGCAATGCTTGGTGATCATCACCGGCACTTCGCCGTGCTCTTCATGGGCCTCGTAGGCCGCGTCGATCAGCTGCACGCCGTGGCGGTGGTAGAAGTCGCGGGCCTTCTGGTTGTAGACGTTGGCCAGGAACGACAGGTGCGACTCGGGGTATACCGGCGGTGGGGTGGTCTCGGCCTTGCGCCCGCCACGCGGGTGCGCCTGCACCCGTGCTTCAGTCAGCGCCTCGACGGCTTCGCGGCGCAGGGCCTTGAGCTGCGAGTTGGGGATGAAGTACGCCTGCGGAGCGTCCAGCTCGATGCTGTCGGCGTGGTACATGGTGGTACCCAGCTGGCCGAGCAGGTCGTGCAGCTGGTCCAGCGCCTGCTGCGGCTTGTTGGCCGGGCCGAACGGGCCGTCCAGTGCCACTTGCGCGCTCACGCCTTCCTCGCTGGTGACAGTCAGCACCAGGCGTTGCTCGCGCAGTACCGCGTGCCATTGCACGCCGACGCGGCGTTCGGCCGAGGTGCGTTGCAGGGCCTGCTGCCAGTTGTGGTCGAGGTTGCGCGACAACGGGTGGTTGGGCCGCAGCTTGTGCAAGCCTTCGGGCATTTCGTTGGGCTCGACGCGGTAGCGGTAGCGCTTCTCGCCGTCTTCCTCGAACTCGCCACGCGGTTCGGCGATGTTGGCACGGAAGCCCACCACTTCACGCTTGACCAGCACATTGAGCCCGTCGCCGTTGGTCAGTGGCACCTCGGTGACGACTTGAATGTCGCGCTTGCCGACCTTTTCCACCACACCCACCGGCAGGCCGGTGAAGGTTGGCGAGTCGAAGGCACCGATGTCGACCTTGCGGTCGGTGACGAAGTAGTCGGTGCTGCCGCGGTGGAACGTCTTGTCCGGGTCGGGCACGAAAAAGTGCTCGGTGCGGCCGCTGGAGGCGCGGGCCAGCTCCGGGCGGCCTTCGAGGATGGCGTCGAGTTCCTTGCGGTAATGGGCGGTGATGTTCTTCACGTAGCCCACGTCCTTGTAGCGGCCTTCGATCTTGAACGAGCGCACGCCGGCATCGACCAGGTCAGCCAGGTTGGCGGTCTGGTTGTTGTCCTTCATCGACAGCAGGTGCTTCTCGAACGCGACCACGCGGCCTTGGTCATCCTTCAGGGTGTAGGGCAGGCGGCAGGCTTGCGAGCAGTCGCCACGGTTGGCGCTGCGGCCGGTCTGCGCATGGGAGATGTTGCACTGGCCGGAGAAGGCCACGCACAGCGCACCGTGGATGAAGAACTCGATGGCGGCGTCGGTTTCGGCGGCGATTGCGCGGATTTGCTGCAGGTTCAGCTCACGGGCCAGTACCAGCTGGGAGAAGCCGGCCTGGTCGAGGAACTTGGCTCGCGCCAGTGTGCGGATGTCGGTCTGGGTGCTGGCGTGCAGCTCGATCGGCGGGATGTCCAGTTCCATCACCCCCAGGTCCTGCACGATCAGCGCATCGACACCGGCGTCGTACAACTGGTGGATGAGCTTGCGCGCAGGCTCCAGTTCGTTGTCGTGGAGGATGGTGTTGATGGTGGTGAACACGCGTGCATGGTAGCGATGGGCGAACTTGACCAGCTCGGCGATATCGCTGACTTCGTTGCAGGCGTTATGGCGCGCGCCGAAGCTCGGGCCACCGATGTAGATGGCGTCTGCGCCGTGCAGGATCGCTTCACGGGCGATGGTCACGTCACGGGCAGGGCTGAGCAGTTCCAGGTGATTCTTTGGAAGGGACATGTCGTTATAGGTTCGGGCTGTCACGGTTTAGGCGGGCATTGTAGCGACGAAACGGGCTGGCGGCATCATCGGGGTGCCGAGAGGTGTACTGCCTGCACCGGCCCTATCGCCGGCAAGCCAGCTCCCACAGGGACTGCACAGGCCTGAGGGCCGCGCGGTCGAGATGGGAGCTGGCTTGCCGGCGATAGGGCCCTTGAAGGTGAATCAGCGCTTGGCGGCCATTGCCGTGACTTCCACGCGCATGCCTTCGAATGCCAGTGCAGCCACACCCACGGCGGCGCGTACCGGCCAGGGCTTGCTGAAGAAGCGCTGGTACACCTCGTTGAACGCAGCGCGGTCAGCCATGTCGGTCAGGTAGATGGTCAGGTGCAGCACGCGGTCCATGCCGCTGCCGGCCTTCTCCAGCGCCACTTTCAGCGCCTGCAGGGTGCACTCGCTCTGCTCGACGATGCCGCCCAGCTCCAGGCTGCCATCGGCGTGGGTCGGGATCTGCGTGGTGACCAGCACGCCGTTGTATTCGGCGACGTCGGAGGAAATCGACTCGGCGTCCGGGTCCGGGGTGTAGATGATGTCTGCTTGTGCCATGGTGTGTTTTGCCTTGCTACGGAAGGAAAGCGGCAAGCCTACGCGAGCGCGCCGGCCCGGTCGAGGGCGCCCCGGTGTTTGAAATGCGCGGCGTTCGCCGTCAGAATCGCGGCCGATTGCAAAGCAGGGGTTTACGTTGAACGAACAGACATTGTCCAGGCGCCTGGAGCGCGTGGCGGCACAAGTACCGCAAGGCGCGCGCCTGGCCGACATCGGCTCGGACCATGGCTACCTGCCGGTGGCCCTGATGCTGCGCGGGGTGCTGGAAGCGGCGGTCGCGGGCGAGGTGGCGCAGACGCCGTTCGCCTCGGCCCAGCGCAACGTGCGCAGGAATGGCCTGGAAGGCCGAATCGGCGTGCGCCTGGCCGACGGCCTGGCAGCGGTCGAGCCGGAAGATCGCATCTCGGTGATCAGCATCTGCGGCATGGGGGGCGACACCATGTGCGAGATCCTCGAGGCCGGCAAACAGCGCCTGGCGGGTGTCACGCGCCTGGTGCTGCAACCCAATGGCGCTGAGCGCGAACTGCGCCAGTGGCTGATGGGCAATGGTTACCGGATCGTCAGCGAAGAACTGCTGCGGGAAAACCGCTTCGACTACGAGATCATCGTCGCCGAGCCGGGCGGGGCGGTGTATACCGCTGAACAGCTGTACTTCGGCCCGGTATTGTTGCAGGAGAAAAGCGAGGCGTTTCTGGTCAAGTGGCGGCGCATGCTGCGGCAGAAGCAGCAGACCCTGGCCAACTTCGAGCGGGCCCGCGATGCGGTGCCTCAGGCGAAAATCGATGACTTCAGGCAACAGGTCGGCTGGATCACCGAGGCGCTGGCCTGACTCACTGCTGCGAGCAGTTGCCCATTTCCCGGTAGTCGACTTCGCGCTTCTGGCCCTGGTGGTCGACATACACCATGTGCGCGGTGCCAACCTGGCAGTCGGCAGCGTTGCTGGCCGGGGTGATGGAGATGACTTTGGCAATGTCCAGCGGCATGCCGTATTCGTAGTTGCCGCTGCTGACCGGTTGATTGCTGCTGGCGTCGGCCAAGGCACCGAACGAGGCGAGGGTAGCGGCAACGGCAAGGACAGCGATCGAACGTTTCATGGCAGGCTCCTTTTTTCAATGTATGGCTAATGATCCATTCATTGGTCATCCACAATAAATGGTCTAACCCGTGATAGATTCCTGCCTGTAACGCAAGAATAAGGCCGAACAAGGAGCACACCTTCATGGACATGCTGCATGCCATGCGTACCTTCGCCCGTGTGGTGGAATGTGGCAGCTTTGCTGCGGCCGCCAATGCCCTGGACATTTCTGCGGCGCAGGTTTCGCGCATCGTTGCCGAGCTGGAAAACCAGCTGCAGACCCGCCTGCTGCACCGCACCACGCGGCGTTTGCGCATGAGCGAGGCGGGCGAGCGGTTTCTCGAGCGCTCGCGGCAGATCATGCTGCTGACCGAAGAAGCGGTGGGCGAAGCCCGTGGTGCGCACCTCACGCCCCGCGGCCGCCTGCGTTTGCATTGCCCGCACGGGCTGGGCCTGTTGCTGATGCCGCTGGTGGCCGGCTACAACGCATTGTGCCCGGAAGTGGTGATCGAGCTGACCCTGTCCCAGCGCAACCCCGACCCGCTGGCCGAAGGGCACGATGTGGTGATTACCGTTGACGGGGCGTTACCGGACTCGCAGTTGATCGCCGTGCCGCTGGGCAACATATTCAGCATCCCCTGCGCGGCGCCGAGCTACCTGGTGGCCCATGGGGTGCCCGAGCGCCCCGAGGACCTGCACCAGCACCGTTGCCTGCGCATGGCTTATCCGGTGTACGAAGGTGACTGGGTGTTCCCGCAAGGTGTGGACCAGTGTGTGATCGCGCCGAACGACAGTTTCTCCACCAACGTCGCCGACGCCATGCTGGTGGCCAGCGAGCTGGGCATGGGCATTGGCCTGCTGCCGTTCTACACCGCCAGCCAGGCGATCGAGCAGGGGCGGTTGTGCCGGTTGCTGGCACCGTATCGCCTGCGTGAAAGCGCGCTGTATGCGATCTACCCGTCACGGCATTACCTGGATGCCAAGGTGCGCACCTGGATCGACTACCTCAAGGAACAACTGCCGGCGCTGTTCGAGGGGCATGCCAAGGTGGTGGATGATTCGCGCTATTGGCGATAGCCGAGTGTGGGGCGGTTAACGCTGGCCCTTGTAGGAGCGGCCTTGTGTCGCGAAAGGGCTGCGAAGCGGCCCCAGCAATTTTTGCATCTGCGCTAGAATCCTGGGGCTGCTGCGCAGCCCTTTCGCGACACAAGGCCGCTCCTGCAGGTATTGCGCAAGGCTTTAAAGCGGATAGTGCTTCAACTCCCGCGCAATCAGCATCCGCTGGATCTCGCTAGACCCTTCATAGATCTGCGTGATCCGCGCATCGCGGTAATAGCGCTCCACCGGGTAATCCTCCAGGTAGCCATAGCCGCCATGCACCTGGATCGCCATCGAGCACACCCGCTCGGCCATTTCCGAGGCGAACAGCTTGGCCTGCGAGGCCTCCGACAGGCACGGCTTGCCGGCGCTGCGCAGGCGCGCGGCATGCAGGATCAGCAACCGCGCGGCATTCACCTGCACCTGCATGTCGGCCAGCAGGTTGGCGATGCTCTGGTGCTCGTTGATCGGCTTGCCGAACTGCACCCGATCGCGCGAGTAGGCCAACGCCGCCTCGAACGCGGCGCGAGCAATGCCCAGCGCCTGGGCCGCAATGCCGATACGGCCGCCTTCGAGGTTGGACAGGGCAATGGCCAGGCCTTTGCCACGCTCACCGAGGATGTTGGCGGCGGGGATGCGGCAGTTGTCGAAGGTGACCGCGCAAGTGTCGGAGGCGCGGATGCCCATCTTGTGTTCGCTGCGATCAACCTTGAAGCCCGGGTTGTCGGTGGGTACCAGGAACGCCGACAGGCCCTTTTTGCCCAGCTCCGGGTCGGTCACTGCGAAGACGATCGCCAATCCGGCGCGGCGCGCGTTGCTGACGAACTGCTTGGCGCCGTTGATCACCCACTGGCCATCCACCAGTTCGGCGCGGGTGCGCAGGTTGTGTGCCTCGGAACCGGCCTGTGGCTCGGTCAGGCAGAAGCAGCCGATCACCTCGCCGGTGGCCAGGCGTGGCAGCCACTGCTGTTGCTGTTCGGCCGTGCCGTAGGCCAGCAGCGGGCCACAGCCCACCGAGTTGTGGATGCTCATCATCGCCCCGGTGGCGCCGCAGCCGGCGGCGATCTCTTCTACCGCCAGGGCGTAGGCGACGTAGTCGGTGTAGCTGCCGCCGAAGTCTTCCGGCACTACCATGCCCAGCAGGCCCAGTTCGCCCATCTTGCGCACCACGCCATCGTCGATCCAGCCGGCCTTTTCCCAGGCCTGGGCATGCGGGGCGATCTCGCCACGGGCAAAGTCCCGGGCCATGTCGCGGATCATGATCTGTTCTTCGTTCAGTTCCAGGTCTTGCATCTGTGTACTCCCGGGCTCACAGGCCTTCGAAGAATTGGTCGACCCGCTGGCGTTGCAGTGCGGCCAGGGTCGGCGGGTTCCAGCGTGGCTGCTTGTCCTTGTCGATGATCAGCGCGCGTACGCCTTCGATGATGTCGCCGTGCTGGAACCACTGGCGGTCCAGGTGCAGTTCCATGGCAAAGCACTCGTCAAGGCCCAGCTGGCGACCACGGCGCAGCATCTCCAGAGTAACCGCCATGGCCAATGGCGAGCGGCTTTCCAGCTGATCGGCGGTGGCCACGGCCCAGGCGTGGCTGTCGCCAATGCTCACTGCACGCAGTTGCTCGACGATGGCAGGCACGTCGGGCAGGGCGAAGAAGTGGTCGATGACCGGGCGCAGTTTTTCCAGCGGCGCATCGTCGAGCACCTGGGTGCCGAGCCTGGCCAGCAGGCTCTGCAGGTCCTTGAGTGGGTGGTCGCCAAAGCGCAGCTTGTCCAGCCCCTGGTCGAGGGCTGCCAGCTGGTCGCTGGTCAGGTACCAGTCGGCCAGGCCACAGTACAGCGCATCGGCAGCCTGGATCTGGGTGCCGCTGACGCCCAGATAGATGCCCAGCTCGCCGGGGACGCGCGACAGGAAGTAGCTGCCGCCCACATCCGGGAAGTAGCCGATTCCTACTTCGGGCATGCCCAGACGACTGCGTTCGGTGACCACGCGCAAGTCGCAGCCCTGGGCCAGGCCCATGCCGCCACCGAGGGTGAAACCGTCCATCAGCACCAGCACGGGCTTGTGGTAGCGGTGGATGGCCAGGTCGAGGGCGTATTCCTCGACGAAGAAGGTTTCATGCAGCGTATCGCCGGCCTTGAAGCTGTCGTGCAGCGAGCGGATATCGCCACCGGCGCAGAAGCCCTTGGGGCCCTCGCCACGCAGTACCACGGCGCGCACTTGCGGGTCTTCGGCCCACAGGTCGAGGTGCTGGCGCAGGCTGCGGACCATATCCAGGGTCAGGGCATTGAGGCCGGCGGGACGGTTCAGGGTCAGGTGGCCAATCTGGTTGCGGACCTCGGCCAGCACATGGTCGGTTGCCGAGGTATGAGCGTGCGCAGTCATTGCGTTCTCCCTGCTTTGTTATTGATTTTCCAAGTGAAGTCTGGAGTTCGCTGGAGGATCGCAGGATCCTGTCATGCGAATTTGCCTTGCACAATCGACAAATCTGCAGGGGGATTCTGCATTTTTGCCTTGGGCGGCGATATCGCCACTCTAGCAAGGTTTCAGGTTGGCAGGGCTGGCCCTATCGCCCTTGTACATCAGCTAGATCGTTAACCTGGTCGTAACGATCCGCGACTGAGCTTGATTGATAGCCCAACCCCCCAGCCCTAAGGTGACCCCACGACAGCGAACCCGTGGAGTCACCATGACAACAACCAAGAATCCACCGCCGCAATGGTCCCGGCGACGCGCCGAAAAGCTGCGTCGCCTTGACCGGGTCCGCCACCTCGCCGACGGCGTGGTGCTGCCCACCGAGCGTATCGTCGAAGCCCTGGAACTGCTGCTCGCACCCGGCGACCGGGTAGTGCTCGAAGGCAACAACCAGAAGCAGGCAGATTTCCTCTCGCGCGCGCTGGCCAGGGTCGACCCGGGGCGCCTGCACGACCTGCACATGATCATGCCCAGCGTCAGCCGCGCCGAGCACCTGGACCTGTTCGAACGTGGCATTGCCCGCAAGCTCGACTTCTCCTTCGCCGGCCCGCAAAGCCTGCGCATTGGCCAACTGCTGGAAGACGGCCTGCTCGAGGTCGGTGCCATCCACACCTATATCGAGCTGTACTCGCGGCTGCTGGTCGACCTGATCCCCAACGTCACTCTGGTGGCTGGCTTCATGGCCGACCGCGATGGCAACCTGTTCACCGGCCCCAGCACCGAAGACACCCCGGCACTGGTGGAGCCGGCCGCGTTCAGCGACGGTATCGTCATCGCTCAGGTCAACCAGTTGGTGGACCGCGTGGATGACCTGCCCAGGGTCGATATCCCGGCGTCCTGGGTCGATTTCGTGGTGGTTGCCGACCAGCCTTTCTATATAGAGCCGCTGTTCACCCGCGACCCGCGTCATATCAAGCCGGTGCACGTGCTGATGGCGATGATGGCCATTCGCGGGATCTACGAAAAGCACCAGGTGCAGTCGCTGAATCATGGCATTGGCTTCAACACCGCTGCCATCGAGCTGATCCTGCCTACCTATGGCGGGTCCCTGGGCCTGAAGGGCAAGATCTGCCGCAACTGGACACTCAACCCACACCCGACCTTGATCCCGGCCATCGAGACCGGCTGGGTGGAAAGCGTGCACTGCTTCGGCACCGAACTGGGCATGGAGGACTACATCGCCCAGCGCCCGGACGTGTTCTTCACTGGCCGTGATGGCTCGCTGCGTTCCAACCGCATGATGTGCCAGCTGGCCGGGCAGTACGCCGTCGACCTGTTCATTGGCGCCACCCTGCAGGTAGATGGCGATGGCCATTCCTCGACCGTGACCCGCGGCCGTCTGGCCGGCTTCGGCGGAGCACCGAACATGGGCCACGACCCGCGTGGCCGACGCCACGCGACCCCGGCCTGGCTCGACATGACCGTGCCGGAAACAATGCTCGAACGCGGTCGCAAGCTGGTGGTACAGATGGTCGAGACCTACCAGGAAGGCGGCAAGCCCACCTTCGTGGAAACGCTCGATGCCGTGGACGTGGCAAAGAAAGCCGGCATGCCGCTGGCCCCAGTGATGATCTATGGCGACGACGTCACCCACCTGCTGACCGAGGAGGGCGTTGCCTACCTGTACAAGGCCCGCAACCTTGCAGAGCGCCAGCAGATGATCGCCGCCGTGGCCGGGGTTACCGCCATCGGCCTGCGGCACGACCCCAAGGACACCTTGCGCCTGCGTCAGCAAGGCCTGGTCGCCTTGCCCGAAGACCTCGGCATCCGCCGCACCGATGCCAGCCGCGAACTGCTGGCTGCGCGCAGCATCGCTGACCTGGTCGAATGGTCCGGCGGCCTCTACAACCCGCCTGCACGGTTCAGGAGCTGGTGATGAAAGCACTCGACTTGCAACCGCATGGGCTTCTTCGCAAGCACAGGAATAGTGACGCATTTGAACATCGCACGATCCTTGTGGGAGCGGGTTTACCCGCGAAGAGGCCTGCACAGGCAACCGAATTACCCCTGGCCGACCACCTGGCCGACCTGGCCGTGGAAGCCCTGATCGACGAAGCCGACCTGTCCCCAAAGCCCGGCCTGGTCGACCGCCGTGGCAACGGCGCCCACCGCGACATGACCCTGGCCCTGATGCACGCCTCGGCCCTGGCCCTGTGGCCATGCCTGCGCAACATGGCCGAAGCCGCCAAGGCCATCGGCACCATCGGCCAGCCCCTGCGCGCCACCCTGGGCCAGCTCGGCCGCGAAGGCGAGGCGGCGATGCTGGCCGCCACCGGCGGGGTCAACACCCATCGCGGCGCAATCTGGGCCCTCGGCCTGCTGGTAGCATCCAAGGCCCTCGACACCCAGGCCGATACCAACACCCTGGCTGCCCGTGCCGGTCGCATCGCACTGTTCGACGACCCCGCCATGACCAGCCAAGACAGCCATGGCCTGCAGGTACGCCGCCGCTATGGCACTGGCGGCGCCCGCGAGCAGGCGCAACAAGGCTTCCCCGCCGTCATCGGTCACGGCCTGCCGCAACTGCAGCGCAGCCGCGCCGCCGGTGCCAGCGAGCCGAACGCCCGGCTCGACGCGCTGCTGGCGATCATGGCCGTGCTCAGCGACACCTGCGTGCTCTGGCGCAGCGGCCCGACCGGGTTGGCTGCCGTCCAGCAAGGCGCGCGTGCCGTGCTCACCGAAGGCGGCAGCGCCACACTGGCCGGGCGCCGGCAACTGCGCCGGCTGGACCAGCACCTGCTGCACCTGAATGCCTCACCGGGCGGCGCCGCCGATCTGCTGGCCGCCTGCCTGTTCCTCGACAAAGCCGGGAGCCAGTGACATGGAAACCCTGACCTTTAATTTCCCCGCCGCCGAACCGGGGCGCGGCCGCACGCTGGTGGGTTGTGTCAGCTCCGGCGACCTTGAAGTGCTGATCGAACCCGGCAGCGCCGGCAACCTGCAAATACAGGTAGTGACCTCGGTCAATGGCAGCGCTGCACGCTGGGCGCAGCTGTTCCAGCGCCTGTTCGAGGGCCGCACCTGGCCGGCGGTGAACATCGACATCCATGATTTCGGCGCCACCCCAGGCGTGGTGCGTCTGCGCCTGGAGCAAGGCTTCGAGGAGATTGCTCATGACTGACACCGAACGCTTGCTGCGTAGCCGCAGCTTTGTCGAACTGGGCGCCCGCCAGCGCGCCCGCGCCGTGCTCGACCCGGGTAGCTTCCGTGAACTGCTTGGCCCGTTCGACCGGCTGATGTCGCCGTGGCTGCCGCGCCAGGGCATCGTGCCCCAGGCCGATGATGGCGTGGTCATCGCCAAGGGCCTGCTGAATGGGCGCAACGCTGTGGTCGCTGCCATCGAGGGCGGCTTCCAGGGTGGCAGCATGGGCGAGGTGGGCGGTGCCAAGATCGCCGGCGCGCTGGAGCTGGCCATTGAAGACAACCGCAACGGCATCCCCACCTGCGCCGTATTACTGCTGGAAACCGGTGGTGTACGCCTGCAGGAGGCCAACCTGGGCCTGGCGGCGATTGCCGAAATCCAGGCGGCGATTGTCGAACTGCGGGCCTGGCAGCCGGTGGTCGGCCTGGTCGCAGGTTCGGTCGGTTGTTTCGGCGGCATGTCCATCGCCGCTGGCCTGTGCAGCCACTTGCTGGTTACCCGCGAAGCGCGCCTGGGCCTTAATGGCCCGCAGGTGATCGAACAGGAAGCGGGCATTGGTGAATACGATGCCAAGGACCGCCCCTTTATCTGGAGCCTGACCGGTGGCGAGCAGCGGCACGCCAGCGGGCTGGTCGATGCCTATGTGGCTGACGACATCGAGGCTTTGCGCGAACGCTTGCTGCAACTGCTCGACGAACCTTCAAGGGATCGTGCCAGTCAACACGCCTGGTTCCTCGAACGCCTGGCCCGGCTGGGCGATGGTTGCCCGCAACTGGATGCCGCTGCCGTGCGCGACCTTTACCAAGGAGAAGCCAAATGAACCGTGCCTTGAACTGGCTGCCGGGCCTGGCCGGCGGGCAAGCCTTGCCGGGTTATCCCGCGTCGTTGCGGGTAATCGATGGCGAACTGGACAACCGCCTGGCGCGCTTCATCGCCGTGGTCCCGGATGCTGGCAACCCGTTCCCCCGTGCGCGCTCGGGCGAAGTCGGCCTGCTGGAGGGCTGGGGCCTGGCCAAGGCCGTGAGCGAAGCGGTCGAGGCTGACCGCCAGGGGCAGAAGCGGGCGATCGTCGCGGTGATCGACGTACCCAGTCAGGCCTATGGCCGCCGCGAGGAGGCGTTGGGCATTCATCAGGCGCTGGCCGCTGCGGTGCAGGCCTATGCCCAGGCGCGGCTGGCCGGGCACCCGGTGATCGGCCTGCTGGTCGGCAAGGCCATGTCTGGTGCCTTCCTGGCCCACGGCTACCAGGCCCAGCGTCTGATCGCCCTGGACGATGCCGGGGTCATGGTGCACGCCATGGGCAAGGCGGCAGCGGCGCGCATCACCTTGCGCAGCGTCGAGCAGCTGGAGGCCTTGGCCGCCGAGGTGCCGCCGATGGCCTACGACCTGGCCAGCTACGCCTCGCTGGGCCTGCTGTGGCGCCGCCTTAAGGTGGACAATGCCGAGACGCCGAGCAGCTCCGACATTGCCCAGGTACGTGCCTGCCTGGCTGAGGCGGTGCGCGACATCGGCAGCTCGAGCGATTTGTCGTCGCGGCTGGCCGGCGAAAACCGCAATGCCTCGCGCCACGTGCGCGAACAGCTGCGCCGTCAATGGCAGGGCGCTTGAGATGAACGCGCCAAGGCCGCACGACCTGCTCTGGGGGATGCCTGTGTCGGGCTTGCCTGCCGATGCGCCGCAGTGGGCGCAGGACGTGTTGGTCAGCGGTCAGCCGGTAGTGGTACGCCGTGCCGTCTGTGAGGGCGGTTGGGTAGCTGTCGGGTTGCGTGGTCAGAGCCGGGCGCAGCGCCTGGGTGCGTTGATGTGCCTGGCCGATATCCAGCGTCAGCAAGGCCCCGAAACGCTGCACTGGCTAGCCGAAAGCCCTTGGCCTGCGTTGCAGGCCCTGGCCTCGGTCGCGCCGGTACTGGATGCCAGTGGCCTGGCCTGGGGGCCGACAGGCGGGGTGGGGTACCAGATCGCCACTGGTATGGAGGTGGTGCACGCCGAGAGCGACCTGGACTTGCTGCTGCGTACGCCGCAACCGCTGGCCCGGGCGCGGGCACGTGAGCTGCTGGATATCCTCGATTGCGCACCTTGTCGTATCGATCTGCAGCTGGAGACTCCGGCGGGTGCTGTTGCCCTGCGTGAGTGGGCCGGTTTCGCCCGTCGCGTGCTGCTCAAGTCGGCCCATGGCCCACGCCTGATCAGTGACCCTTGGGCAGCGATGGAGCGTGCCGCATGAGCAGCCTGTTCGCCTTCCCCGGCCAGGGCGCCCAGCAGGTGGGCATGCTGCAGCGCCTGCCGGAGGGGGCCGGGCAGCTGCTGGAAGAGGCCAGTGACACCCTCGGCCAGCAGGCCCAGGCGCTGGACAGCCAGCAGGCCCTGCAGACCACCCGTGCCGTGCAGCTGTGCCTGCTGCTGGCTGGCGTGGCCTGGGCGCGCTGGCTGATGCAGCGCAGCCCCGCGCCGGATTACGTGGCCGGCCTGTCGATCGGTGCCTATCCGGCAGCCGTTACGGCGGGCGCCCTGGCATTTGCCGATGCCGTGCGCCTGGTTGCCCTGCGTGGCGAACTGATGCAGCGCGCCTATCCGCAAGGCTACGGCATGACCGCGCTCAGTGGCCTGGACCTGGCCAGCGTGGAACGTTTGCTGAGCGATGTGGGCGGCGAGGTGTATGTCGCCAACCTCAACAGCGAGAACCAGATCGTCATCGCCGGTAGCGATAGCGCGATGGCCGCGGTTGCCACCAGAGCACGGCGCCTGGGCCAAGGTGCGGCCCGGCGCCTGGCGGTCAGCGTGCCGTCGCATTGCCCGTTGCTGGATGGTCCGGCGGCCGAACTGGCCAGTGCCTTCGCCACGGTCGAGCTGCAGCGACCGCGTATCACCTACCTGAGCGGCAGCAGCGCACGGCCGGTATTCGACCCGCAGCGTCTGCGTGACGACCTGGCCGGCAACATGGCGCGGGTGGTCGACTGGCGTGCCACGTTGCGCAACGCCTACGAGCGTGGCGTGCGCCTGCACCTGGAACTGCCGCCCGGCAACGTGCTCAGCGGGCTGGCCCGGCCGGTGTTCGAGCAGGGCAGGGTGGTAGCTGTTGAAGGCACCCGTTGGGACAGCCTGGATGCGCTGCTGCGCCAGGAGGTGGCCAACGATCGATGACGGCAACACCGCGGCGGATGGCACGGGCTGCGCCCGTGTTCGCGGGTAAACCCGCTCCCACAGGAATCAAACAGGGCTCAAGGTATTTGCAGTACCTGTGGGAGCGGGTTTACCCGCGAAGAAGCCAGCGCGGTGCTTGCAGGTTTACTGATGGCGAAGAACAACAACAAGCAACTTCGACACTACCTGAGGACAACAACAATGATCATCTATGGTGTGGCACTGCTGGCGGTCTGTACGCTTGCCGGCGTCATCGTCGGCGACTTCCTGGGCGTGCTGCTGGGCGTCAAATCCAATGTGGGCGGGGTCGGCATCGCCATGATCCTGCTGATTTGCGCACGCCTTTACATGCACCGCAACGGCGGCATGAGCAAGGAATGCGAGTTCGGCGTGGGCTTCTGGGGCGCCATGTATATCCCGGTGGTGGTGGCCATGGCCGCCCAGCAGAACGTGGTCACTGCCCTGCACGGTGGCCCGGTAGCACTGCTGGCGGCGATAGGTGCGGTACTGGTGTGCGGTGCGACCATTGCCCTGATCAGCCGCAGCCACCGCGGCGAACCCCTGCCGGCGCTGGAAGCCGGCCCCGAAACCAAGGTGCAGGCTGCCCCTGCAGGAGGGCGTTGATCATGTGGCCGATCATTGACAATGCCCTGGAACATAACGGTTTGATCACTGCCTTCGCAGTGGTGGGCGCGATCATGTGGTTGTCGGTGGTGCTGTCGAAGTACCTGACCTTCGGCCGCGTGCACGGCTCGGCCATCGCCATCGTCATCGGCCTGGTGCTGGCCTGGGGCGGTGGCACCATAACCGGTGGCCAGAAAGGCCTGGCCGACATGGCGCTGTTCTCCGGCATCGGCCTGATGGGTGGGGCCATGCTGCGCGACTTCGCCATTGTCGCCACGGCCTTCGAGGTGCAGGCCACCGAGGCGCGCAGGGCCGGGATGATCGGCGCGGTGGCGCTGCTGCTCGGCACGGTGCTGCCGTTCATTGTCGGCGCAGCGGTGGCCTATGCCTTCGGTTACCGTGATGCGGTGAGCATGACCACCATCGGTGCGGGTGCGGTGACCTATATCGTCGGGCCGGTGACCGGGGCGGCGCTGGGGGCCAGCTCGGACGTGATGGCGCTGTCGATTGCCACCGGGCTGATCAAGGCGATCCTGGTGATGGTGTTCACCCCGGTATCGGCGCGCCTGCTGGCGCTGGACAACCCACGTTCGGCGATGGTGTTCGGCGGGTTGGCGGGGACGGTATCGGGGGTGACGGCCGGGCTGGCGGCGACCGACCGGCGCCTGGTGCCGTACGGGGCGCTGACAGCCACCTTCCATACCGGGTTGGGCTGCCTGATGGGGCCGTCGATCCTGTACTTCTGCGTACGTGCCCTGGTCGGTTGACGGTAAACGCAAACCTGGAAGCCAGCGCAGATCCCTGTGGGAGCTGGCTTGCCGGCGATGAGGCTGGTACAGGTAGCGACTTGTTGTTTGTGAGGTGCAGGGTGGGGGATTGGGTTAGGGCCGCCATGGGCTCGCCACCACATTGTCGGTGCCTGTGAGATCGAGCGCCGCCCGCGCGGCGCATCGCGAGCGAAGCTCGCTCCTACATCTGTTTCCGGCCAGTAACGCCTGCACCAGCGCGCGCGACCGCCTTGTTTGTTTCACACGATATCGAGGTGGACGCCAAAGGGTCGCGCACCTCTGCCTCAGGAATAATTGGCCCGAAATAGATGTAGGAGCGAGCTTCGCTCGCGATGCGCCGCGCGGGCGGCGCTCGATCTCACTGGCACTGAAAATCTTGTGACGAACACCTGCAAGCCGCCCCCCGATTCGGGGAAAACCGCTGGGGGATCCTCCCCAATCTGTTTCGTTTGCAACTGCAACCAATTGTAAATAAAAGAAATTTTCGCCTGGCATACACCTTGCTCCAGCTCCACGCAGAGATCCTGTGTCCCGGAGGTGCGGCATGTCTACGCCACTCAAAGGCCCCATCCTGTCATCACTCGTTCTGGCTTTGCTCGGCTGGCAGTCGACCAGCGAAGCCGCCGTGCAGTGCCAGCGCACCTTGGTCGCCAACGTGGTGGCGCTGGACCAGCCCCTGATGTTCAACCGCCTTGGCGCGCAAAACGCCAATGGCATGATGTTCGCCCTGCGCGAGGATGTGGTGGACGACAAGAGGGTCCCCCTCAGCATCGGCGGGGCGGCGGTACCGGGCAAGGTCACCCTGCGCCCGGACAAGCGCCCTCGGCCCATCGTGCTGCGGGTAGCCGCCGGTGACTGCCTGACGGTCAACCTGACCAACCTGCTCGACTACCAGGCCAACCCCAACAAGCACGGCATCGAGGCGCAAGAGCCTGAGGGCGAAGAGGAGGGGCCGGAGCTCGAAAATGAAGCCGCTGAAGGCTTCGTCGCCGACGAACAGGTGGCCGAGCGCATGGTCGGCTTCCAGGTCAACGGCATGCAGGCGGTCAACAGCATCGCCGACATTTCTGCCTACACCGGGCGCAACGGCAACTTCTTCGTCAGCCCCGGCAGCACCCGCAGCTACACCCTGTACGCCGAACGCGAAGGCGCCTTCGCCGCCACCAGCAAGGCCGCCACCTTCGGCGGCGAGGGCACTGCGGGGAACGTTGCCAACGGCCTGTTCGGCCAGGTAGTGGTGGTGCCCAAGCTCGGTCGCACCTACCGCAATACCCTTACCGAAGAAGAAATGCGCCTGGCCACCACCGGCCGCACCGCCACCGGCCAGCCGGTGATCGACTACGAAGCCCGCTACCCGCAAATGCAGCCCTGGATCGCCGAAGGCAAGGCCGGCAAACCGATCATTGCCATGGTCGACGGCAACGAAATCATCAACAGCGAAACCGATGCCATCGTCATGGGCCCCAACCCGGATGGCAGCTTCCCCAAATCCACTTACCCGCTGGAAAGCCTGGGCAAGCGCAACCCGGCGCTGCCCAACCGCCTGGAGGCGTTCCGTGACTTCGCCTCGCAATTCGCCGACGAGGTCGCTGGCACCCAGGCGTTCCCTGGCTACTGGGCCGACCCGGTGATGGGCCATGTGCTGGAACCCACCCGCGACTCGTTCATGATCAACTACGGTTCCGGTGGCATGGGCGCCGAAGTGGTGGCCAACCGCCTGGGCGTGGGACCGATGCACGACTGCCTGTCGTGCGCCTATGAGGAGTTCTTCCTCAGTGCGCACACTGTCGGCGACGTCGGTACCCTGGTGGACGTGCCGGCCAACGTCGGCCTGGAGCACATCCGCCCTGGCGAGGTGCCGCCGGCCAGTGCCGTCGGGGTCAAGGCCAGCATGGCCCTGTATCCGGCCGAACCTGCCAACGTGCACCACAGCTACATTGGTGACTTCACCAAGTTCCGCAACACGCACAACGGCCATGAGCAGCACATCTTCCACCTGCATGGCCACCAGTGGCTGTTCAACCCCAATGACGACAATTCCGACTACATCGATGCCCAGGGCATCGGCGCGGGGGTCGGCTACACCTACGAAATCGCCAACGGCGGTTCGGGCAACCGCAACCGGGTGGCGGGCGATGCCATTTACCATTGCCACTTCTACCCGCACTTCGCCCAGGGCATGTGGGCCATGTGGCGGGTGCACGACGTGTTCGAGGAAGGCACCCGCCTGGAGGTGAGCGGGCAGGGCGAGAATGGCTTCCACAGCACCCCGTTCGCCCTGCGCAGTGGCAAGCCGGCGGTTGGCGCCCGGGCCTTGCCCGATGGCGAGATCGTTGCCGGCACGCCGATCCCGGCCATCGTGCCGCTTCCCGGCAAGGCCATGGCGCCGATGCCAGGCAAGGTGGTGGTGGTACCGAAGCTGTCCGAAGCGCTGGTTGCCGCCAATGATGACGACGAGCCTGATGAAGACGAGGATGAAGAGCCAGCCAACCAGGTGCCGGTACGCAAGGCCATCGGCTCGCTGGCGCTGGTCGATCGCAGCGACGCCAACCGCAACGCCGACGGTACCCTGAAGAACCCTGGCTACCCGTTCTGGATCGGCGGTATGGAAAGCAGCGTGGGCAACCGTCCACCCACCCCACCACTGGACATGCTCGACCCGGCCATGGCGCGCCAGCTCAAGGAAAGCGGCAAGGCACTCTGGGCCAACCTCGACCCGAACCAGGTCGATGGCTGGGACGGTGGCCTGGGGCGCCACGCGCTGGACGGTGTATCCGCCGGCGGCGAAGCCGAAACCACCACCACCAAGCTCGATTTCACCAAGGTGGTACACAAGGCCAAGCCGATCTACCTGCCCGAAGAGGGCACCGATGTCGAGCAGGCGGCCATGCAGTTCCACGCCCTGGCCGAACACCCCAGTTTTGCCCTGATCCCGGGCAGCGAGCCGGTGGCCAAGGCGTTCCGCACCAACGGCGCCTTGCCGACTGCCGGCGCGCCGTTCTACGAGCCGTGCATGGATGACCGGGGCAAACGCCTGACCCAGTCCTCCGGGGTAGGTGAGTTCTTCAGCGGCGAGAGCCTGTCGGGCCTGAACTTCCGTGGCTCCTCGGCCTTCACCGCCGACCGCCCACGCATCTACAAGGGCGCCAACATCCAGTTCGATGCGGTGTACAACAAGGTCGGCTACCACTTCCCGCAAGCCCGTATCATCGCCTTGTGGGAAGACGCCTGGCCGGTGATCACCAAGCAGCGCCCGCCAGAGCCGCTGGTGATGCGCATGAACACCTTCGACTGCACCATGTACCAGCACACCAACCTGATCCCGAACATCTATGAGATGGACGACTACCAGGTGCGCACCCCGACCGACGTGATCGGCCAGCACATCCACCTGCCCAAGTGGGACCTGACCGCTGCCGACGGCTCGGCCAACGGCTGGAACTACGAAGACGGCATTCTCTCGCCCGGCAGCGTGGTCGAGCGGATACAGGCTATTCGTGCCTATAACGGCTGCACCCAGGGCGATAGCCGCGACGGCACCGCCGCCTGCCCGCAAGCCCGGCAGCACCCGTACTTCGGCCGCTTCGGCCGGGCCGACTGGCTGGGCGCACGCACGGCCATGCAGCGTTGGTTCGCCGACCCGCTGGTCAACGTGTACAACGTCGACCGCGGCCTGGGCACCATCTTCACCCATGACCATCTTGGCCCATCGACCCACCAGCAGCTTGGGCTGTATGCCACCGTGCTGGCCGAACCGGCCAACTCCACCTGGTATCACGCCGAAACCGGCGAGAAGCTGTACAACCCGGCCACGCGCCAGGACGGAGGCCCGACCTCGTGGCAGGCGGTGATCCAGACCGGCGACCACGATGGCGACGGCAAGAACGACAGCTACCGCGAGTTCTTCCTGGAATACAGCGACTTCCAGCACGCCTATGAAGCCGGTGTGTACGTCGGTGCCGGGCCGGACGGCATTCCCAATGCCCAGTCGTACCCGGCTACCGCCGACAGCTTCCGCTACGCCATCAACCCGCCGGTGCGCGGCAAGGCGTCGAACCTGCTGGAGGCCATCGTCGAGGAACGCGGCGGCATCAACCCAGGCTGCCCAAGCCGGCCCTGCCCGCAGGCAATCTCGGTGGATGACCCGGGCATGTTCGTCGTCAACTACCGCAACGAGCCCCTGGCCCTGCGTGTGTTCGACCCGAACAAGGTCGGCCCGGATGGCAAGCGTGGCATGCAGGCCGACGGCCTGGCCGGCGACCTCAGCCATGCCCTGCAAACCCGTACCGACCGCGCCATCCCGGCGCTGAACCTGGCGCCGTCGGCGATCACCTCGGCGGTCGGCCCCACCGGCGGCACCACGCTGTTCCCGCCGCACATCAACAAGGCCGGCAGCGAACCGGGCGACCCGTTTACCCCGATGCTGCGCACCTACTCCGGCGACAACGTGCGCTTGCGCATGCACGCCGGCGGCCATGAGGAGGAGCACAACGTCACCCTGCATGGCGTGAAGTGGCTGCAGAACGGCACCGGCTATGGCAACAGTTCCAACTCGGGCTGGAAGTCATCGCAGATGATCGGTATTTCCGAGCAACTGGGCTTCATGGCGCCGGTGTCGATGATCTCCAGCTCGGCAGCCACCAATGGTGACTACCTGTATTCGCTGGATGCGGCCCTGGAAGGCTACTGGAACGGCATCTGGGGCATCATGCGCAACTACACCACGCAGCGTGCCGACCTGTTCCCGCTGCCCAACAACCCACAGCCGGTGGCCATGCGCAACACCGTGAACTTTGATGGCATCTGCCCGAAAACCACGGCCAATCCCAATGGCATCGGCAGCCGCCCCACGGTCAAGCGCAGCTACGAGATCGTCGCGGCACTGGCCAACGACATCCTCGAGAACCGCAACGGGGTCAGCATCAACGACCCGGCCGGTGTCGGCCAGCATGTCGGCGGCCCGCTCAAGGCCAACGGCGGCACCCTGGTGTTCAACAGCCGCAAGACCACCATCCCGCTGGTCAGTGGGGTAGACCCCGAAGATGGGGAACCCTTCACCATCGGTGGCCACAGCGCGCCGCTGCACGACCCGACCGCAATCCTGTATGTGCGCAAGGCCGACCTGGACGTCACCACCGGCAAGCTCAAGGCGGGCGTGCCCGTGGAGCCGCTGGTGCTGCGCGCCAACGCCGGCGAGTGCATCAGCATCACCCTGGAAAACCGCCTGCCACTGGTAATGCCGGACCTGCCCAGCACTGCGGTGATGCACAACGTGGTCAAGCGCGACCGCTTCGACAGCGAGGGGGCCACTGCTTTCGCCAACAACCTGATGCGGCCGTCCAGCCACGTGGGCCTGCATGCGCAGCTGCTGGCCTACGACATCACCAAGTCCGACGGTGCCAACGTCGGCCTCAACCCGGTGCAGACAGTGGCCCCGCGTGCCGGTACCAGCGGCGCCTGGCCGACCCGCACCTACCAGTACTATGCGGGCCACCTGGAGCGTGAAGGCAAGCCGGTGTCGCAACTGGGCCGCACGGTGGACAACATCAACACCACGGCCATCGAGTTCGGCGGCCTCAACCTGACCCCGTCGGACTTCATCAAGCAGCCGCAGAAAGGCCTGGTGGGTGCCATGAGCATCTTGCCGCAGACCGCCACCTGGACCGAGGACACCGCTACCCGTGCCCAGGCCACGGTCAAGGTCACAGGCCAACCGGACTACCGCGACTTCGTCACGGTCTGGCAGCGTGCGCTGAACATGCGCTGGGCCGATGGCCGACCGGTGGAGGGCATCAATACCGAAGGCAACGGCGCCACCGGCGACCCGCAGGACAACGGCAACATGGCAGTCAACTACAAGACCGAACCCCTGTGGCTGCGCTTCGGCATGGCCCCCGACTCGCCATTCGGCCGCGCCGCTGGCCTGGGCTTTGGCGATGTGCCCAACGCCCATATGGCCTATGCCAACGCCCTGGTCGGTGGTGATCCGCAAACCCCGGTGCTGTACGCCAAACCTGGCCAGCCCGTGCGTAACCACATCGTGATGCCCAGTGGTGGCAGCCGCGGCATGGTCTACCAGCTGGATGGCCACGTCTGGCCACTGCACAACTACCAGGCCGAGAAGAATGACGTTGACGGCTACCCGCTGAGCCTGCCCGGCATCGGCTCGGTGCGCTTCGGCTACAACCCGATGGCCATGTTCATCGGTGCCCAGGAAAGCGTGCTGCCGGCGGCGCACTTCAGCTTCATGCTGCCGAGTGCCGGGGGCGCCAACGCGGTGACAGGTGACTACCTGTTCCGCGACTACGCCGCCTACGGCAACCTCTCGGGGCTGTGGGGGATCTTGCGGGTGACCAATGAAGCGCCACCGGCAACGGCCCCGGCGCAGTGACGGAAGGGGTGTGCGAGCATGAACAAGAAGACTCGCCCTGCTTACTTGGGGGTAGCACTGGGAGTTGCGCTGATCGGCCTGGGCGTGGCGTATGAAAACCTTTGGTGCGATCCGCGTGAGCTGTTGCAGGAGTCTGCCGACCCGCAGGCCTTGCACCGGCTCAGCCGGGACGGCGTGACCGTGGAGTTCGAGGCCCGGCCGCTGGCGGGGGGCGAGTTGCAGGAAGGCAGTTTCGCCAACATCCGTTTCAAGGTCAGCGACCAGGCCAGTGGCCAGCCGCTGTCGGGTATGGCCCCGGGGGCGTGGATCGACCCGACGCAGTCGGCCCCGGAGGGCGACCGCGACCAGAGCTGCAAGGCCCGTGTCGCGCTGTTCCTCAAAAGCAGCATCGGCGCCCGGCCGTTGCTCGACCTGAACAGCTACTTCCTGTTGATGATGAACAAGGACGCCAGCCTGACGGTAATCGACCCGACCGTATCGGTGGGGGGCGTGACCAGCACCCTGGCCCGCATCGACCTGCCTGGGCGGCCCATGGACTGGGTGGCCACCGGTGACGACAAACAGGTGTTCGTGTCCATCCCCGAGCGCGGCAAGGTCTCGGTGATCGACACCGAAACCTTCACCCGCGTGGCTGACCTGGACGCCGGTGACCAGCCGCTGCGCGTGGCCCTGCAGCCGGACCAGCACCGGTTGTGGGTGGGCAACAACAGCAGTGATCCGGCCAAGGGCGGCGTAACGGTGATCGATGTGCCGGGGCGCAACACCCTGAAAACCTTCAACACCGGCAGCGGGCACCACGAAATCGCCTTCAGCGCCGACTCGCGCTACGCCTATGTCAGTAACCGCGACAGCGGCACCCTGAGCGTCATCGACATCCCGGAAATGCGCCTGGTCAAAACCATCAAGGTTGGCCCGCACCCGCTGTCGGTCAGCTATTCGGCGCTGTCCCAGGCGGTGTACGTGGTCGATGGCGAGGAGGGCAGCGTGCGGGTGTTCGATGCCCGCAACCACCAGCTGCGCCACATGGTCCAGGCGGAGCAGGGCCTGGGGCCGATGCGCTTCAGCAGCGATGGCCGCTACGGCATCGTGCTCAACACCCTGGAGAACCAGGCCCTGGTGATCGACGCCAGTACCGACAAGCTGATCCACCATATCCCGGTAGCGGCCGAACCCTACCAGCTGACCTTCACCAAGGGCTATGCCTACGTGCGCGGCCTGGCTTCGCCGAAGGTGAGCATGATCAACCTGGCCAGCCTGGGCGAAGGGCGCTCACCGATCGTCCAGGGCTTCGAGGCCGGCCCGGCGGCGCCACGCCAGGCCGGTGACCTGCCGCTGGCCCAGGGGCTGTCGGTGTCGCGTGACGACAATTCGGTGTTCGTGGTCAACCCGGTGGACAACACCACCTACTTCTACGCCGAAGGCATGAACGCGCCGATGTCCGGCTACAACAACCGTGGCCACCAGGCCCGCGCCGCCATCGTCGTCGACCGCAGCCTGCGCGAGCTGGCGCCGGGCGTGTACGGCTCGACGGTGAAGATGCCCGCGGCCGGCAAGTTCGACGTGGCGTTTCTGCTCAACCAGCCGCAGATCATCCACTGCTTCAGCACCGACGTGGCCGAAGCGCCGAATGCCGGCAAGCGCAAGGGCGCGCACGCCGAGTTCATCGGCCTGGACCGGCCGTTGGCGCAGCACAGCTCGATTACCGCCCGGGTGCGCATTGTCGGCGACGACGGCCTGCCGCGCCTGGGCCTGAGCGACCTGAGCCTGCGCTACTTCCTGGCGCCTTCGTCGATGCCGCGCAACCTGCAGCTGGAGGAGGTGGGCGAGGGCATCTATCAAGCGGCCCTGACCCTGCCCGAAGCCGGCGCCTGGTACCTGCATGTGCAGTCGCCGTCGCTGGGGCGCAGGTTCGCCGAAGAAAACTACACCAGCCTGCGTGTCCTGCCGGCCACAACGTCCAACGCTTCCGAGACTGACGTGAGGAATCTGCGATGAACGCCAAGCATGCTTGCAAACTGTTGGCCCTGAGCCTGGCCTTTGCCAGCAACCTGGCCCTGGCCCATGGCGGCCACGACCACAACGGCCACGCCGAACAGCCGCCGGCGGCGCGCCAGGAAAAGGCCAGCGTGCGTTTTGCCGATGTATCGTTGCTGAACCAGGACGGCATGCCGGTACGCCTGGAAAAAGACCTGGTGGGCGACCACCTGGTGGTCATGGGCTTTATCTACACCAGTTGCACCACGGTGTGCCCGGTGGTGTCCTCGATCATGGGCAAGGTCCAGCAGCAACTGGGTGGCCGGGTAGGGCAAGAGATTCATCTGGTGTCGATCAGCGTCGACCCGCAGCGTGACGACGCCAAGCGCCTGCAAGACTACGCCAAGGCTTTCCAGAAGGGGCCGGGCTGGAGCTGGCTGACCGGCACGCCGTACGCCATCAGCGAAACCCTCAAGGGCCTGGGCAGCTTCAGCGCCGACCTCAGCCAGCACCCGCCGCTGATCCTGGTGGGTGACGGGCGCACCGGGCACTGGACGCGCTACTACGGGTTTACCGACCCGGCGGTGCTGATCGACGAAATCAACCGCCTGGGCGCCCGCCGGGTGCATGCCAAGAGCACGGCCATTGCCGACCATCACGAGGTGCAACCATGAGCCAGGTAAGCTCCCGCCGCGTCGGGATGCGCGGTTTTGACTGGCTGGTGCTGGGTGGCTGCCTGTGGATCCTCGCTTCGGTGGCGTTCGCCCATGAGGGCCATGCCCCGCAGGCGCCCGAACCGCAGCCGGCACCGCAGGCGATGACCAGTGGCGGCGGCACCCGCGATGCCCGGACCTGGTTCACCGACACTGTGGTCAAGGACCAGAACGGCCGCGAGCTGCGCTTCTACAGCGATGTGCTCAAGGACAAGGTGGTGATGCTCAACGTGATCTTCACCCACTGCACCGACGCCTGCCCGCTGATTACCCGCAAGTTGCGCGAAGTACGTGAGGCCATGGGGCCACAGCTGGCCAGCCAGGTGACCTTCGTGTCGATCAGCAGCGACCCGCTCAACGACACCCCCGAGGTGCTCAAGGCGTTTGCCGAGAAGCAGGGCGTGGATGGGCCCAACTGGTTGTTCCTGACCGGCGACAAGGCCAATGTCGACCTGGTGCTTGGGCGCATTGGCCAGTTCCTGCCCAGCCCCGAGCAGCATTCCACACAGCTGATTGCCGGCGATGTGGCCGGCAAGCGCTGGAGCAAGATCCGCCCGGATGCACCGCCCGCGGCGATTGCCCAGCGCATGCAGTTGCTGGCCCTGCCTTTGGCAGACCGGTGAGTATCATGCGATCCCTGCGGCATTGGCCTCTGTGGCATCTGCCACTCTGGGAACTCCCTTTGTGGATGCGGTCTTTATGGGAGCGGCCTTGCGTCGCGAAAGGAGCGCGCAGCGCTCCCCGTTTTCTGGGCTGGTGCAACTATCGCTGGGGCTGCTGCGCAGCCCTTTCGCGACGCAAGGCCGCTCCCACAAAGACCGCTCCCACAGGGCTTGCGATCTGGTTGGCGTTCGTGCTCGGCATGGCACCCTTATTTTCTGCCTTTGCCCTGGACCTGACCGAACATGAACAAGCCGGCAAACGCCTCTACCGCGAGGGCGTCTCCAGCAGTGACGCGCAGCTGCAAGCCCGGGTCGGCGCCAGCGACATGACGGTCCCCGCCAGCGTGCTGCCCTGCGCCAGCTGCCACGGCAACGATGGCCGCGGTCGTGCCGAAGGTGGTGTGCGGCCACCCAGCCTAGACTGGCAGCGCCTGGCGCAAGGCCAAGGCGAACGCGAAAGCAACGGCCGCCGCTACCCGGCATACACCGACAGCAGCCTGGCCCGGGCCATTCAGCAAGGCGTCGACCCGGCCGGCAATCGCCTGGACCCGGCCATGCCGCGCTTCGAGCTGACCCTGGCCGACCAGCGCAACCTTACGGCCTACCTCAAGCGCCTGGCCCAGGACCGCGACCCTGGCGTGGAGGAGGGCGTGCTGCGCCTGGGTACCTTGCTGCCGGCGTCTGGCCCGCTGGCCGAGGCCGGGCAGGTGGTGCGTGCGGTGCTGGAAGACGGCCTGGCGCAGCTCAACCAGCAGGGCGGCATCCACGGGCGACGCCTGGAACTGGTAGTGCTCGACCCGGGCTTCGACCCGGCCAGCGCCGAACGGGCGCTGCAGCAGTTGCTGGAGCAGGAGCAGGTGTTCGCCCTGATCGCGCCATTGGCGCCCATGCTCGACCAGCGCCTGACAACCTTGCTGGCGCCACAGAATGTACCGCTGATCGGCAGCACCCCACGTAGTGGCGGCAGCGTACAGATCTTTGACCCCTTGCCCGGCTTGCCCGCGCAACTGCTGAGCCTGGCAGGTCACGCCCGTGCGGCGTTGGGCCTGGCAGCGGGCGACCTGCGTGTGGTGTATGCCGGCAATGAGCAAGCGGCGTTGGCCGAGCAAGTGCGCGAACGCCTGCTTCAGCAGGGCTGGGCACTACCCGCCGTCCAGGCCTTTGCTGGCCAGGTAGTGGACGGGCAGGGCATTGTCTTCCTCGGCCGTGCCCAGGCCTTTGCCGAATTGGCCTCGGCGCTGCATGCAGCTGGCCGCCAGCCGTACCTGTTTGCCGCCTCCAGCCAGGTGACCAGCGCCGTGGCGCACTTGCCCGAGGCGTGGTCGCAACGGGTGTTCCTGGCGTATCCCTACGTGCCCGAGGACTGGACCGGGCAGGGCCTGGCCGCGCTGGCCGGCCTGCAACAGCGCCAAGGCCTCGACCCACGCCAGGCGTCGTTGCAGGTCAACACCCTGTGCGCCCTGCGGCTGTTGAGCGAAGCGTTGAAGCAGACTGGCCGTGACACCAGCCGCGAGCAGCTGATTGCCGCGCTGGAAGGTCTGCATGATGTGCCCACCGGCCTGACCCCGGCCTTGGGCTTCGGCCCCGGTCGCCGCCAGGGCATGGCCGGTGCCCATGTGGTGGCGGTGGCCCTGCCCGGGCCGCGCTTCACCGCGGTCACCCCCTACCGGCCAGTGCCGGACAGCCCTTGAGCGGAGGTTGCCATGCGTGTTCTGTTGTTGTGCCTGTTGCAGGTATTGGCCAAGGCAAGCTGGGCCGATGTGGCGGCGGCGCGGGTCAACGGTGTGGAGATCGAAGTGGCGCGCCTGGAGCGCTATTTCAGCGAGTACCTGGACGCCCAGGGCCGCACGGTGGCCAGCATCCGCAACCCGACGCTGTACAAGCGCCTGCGCGACCAGGCCCTGGATGAACTGATCGACAAGGAGCTGTTGTGGCAGGAGGCCCAGCGCCGCGGCATAGCCATCAGCGACGAGCAGGTGTCGGCGCATGTCGGCGAAGTCGAGGCCGCGTCTGGCAGCCCGGCAATTTTTGAACGGCGGCTGGCGGAAGCGGGTTTCGATAGGGCACAGTACAATGACTACACCCGGCACGAGCTGGCCGCGCAGCAGGTGTATGCCCTGCTCAGCGCGGTCGCCGCGCCCAGCCAGGCCGAAGTCGAGGCATTCTATGATGCCAACCGGGAAACCCTGCAAGGAGCGCAGCAACAAAGTGACAAGCCTTCGATCATACGCGAACAGGGTCTGGTCCTGGCCAGGGCCACACTCATCGGGCAGCGGGAGGCGCAGGCGCGCCAGTCCGTGCGCCAACGTTTGCGTGCGTCCGCTACCGTGGAGATTGCCGACTGAGGCCCGTGATGGCGTTTCCCCAATGCTGGGGAATAAAGAAATGGCAGTGTGCCATCATTTTCCCCGCATATGGGGAACCGGGCGGGTGTGCCTGCCCGCCGCCTTATGGGTGTTGATCGGCGCCCTTGGTAAATCAATGACTTACAGTGGTGCAGCATGACTATTCACGCCTGGCACGAAGCCTGCTCAAGCCTGTACAGGGGCGCACTTCGCAAACCGGGTAACCGGGCAGTTCTTGGGAGTCGACCTTGGTGAACAGAGTATTGGTAGTCGATGACGAACAGACTCTTGCGCAGAACCTGCAAGCGTACCTGCAGGCGCAAGGCCTGGAAGTTCATGTTGCCCACGACGGTGCCAGTGGTATCGAACAGGCTGCAAGCCTGGCACCGCAAGTGATCGTGCTGGATTACCGCTTGCCCGACATGGAGGGTTTTCAGGTTCTGGAGACCGTACGCAAGAACAGGCAGTGCCACTTCGTGCTGATTACCGCCCACCCCACCGTCGAAGTGCGTGAGCGGGCCGCCGAACTGGGTGTGAGCCATGTCCTGTTCAAGCCGTTCCCGTTGGTGGAACTGGCCCGTGCGATCTTCGACCTGATGGGCATCGAGCGCCGGCGCAGGGCCACGGACAACCCGGCTGAAGGGTTTGTCGAACGACGCCAGAACAGGAACGAATCGTTCCCCCTGCAGTTGTACGATGGAAGCTGGGTTTTGGCCGACCGCCGCCGTAATGGCGCCAAGCCCCCAGGGCCCGACGACGATCAACTGCTCACAGGGGAATAGCGGCGCCCGCACCCCTGGCCGAGCCAGCCTGCGACGCGCCCCTGAGCGGAGTCGCAGGCCATGCCAGAAGCATTCGATGCAACCCAGGAAGCTCTACCGCCTGCACCGGCCTCTTCGCGGGTAAACCCGCTGCCACAGGTACACTGCAATCTTGAAGGCAGCGGGAATCCTGTGGGAGCGGGTTCACCCGCGAAAGGGCCAGCTCAGGCCACAGAACATTCAGCCTACCCCCGCGACCTTTTGGCCCAGGCCCGCCTGCAAACCAGCGACGAACGCCTGCTCACCCGCCTGGAACAGCTGGCCTGCGACACCCCCGATACCTTCACCCAGCGTCTGGGCCTGACCCTGCATTACCCGGTGCTGGACAGCCAATCGCTGCTGGCCAGCACCCCACGCTTCGACAAGGTCAGCCTGGCGATGTGCCTGAAGCGTGAATTCGTGCTGATCGAGCAGGGCGGTCAACTGCTGGGCGTGTTCGCCGACCCCTTCGACCACGCCCGCCTGGCCTGGGTCGACGATGTGCTGCAAGGCGCACCGCTGTACCTGGCCCATGCCGCAGACCTGGCCACCTTCCTGGCCCGCCACGAAGAAAGCTTCCACGCCGTGGACGCCCTAGACCACGACACCGAAGCCAGCAGCGAAAGCGACCCGCTACAACGTCTGTCGCTGGCCAGCATCAGCGAGGACCAGAGCCGCGTGGTCAAGCTGGTCAACTCCACCCTGTACGACGCCCTCAAGCTGCACGCCAGCGACATCCACCTGGGCATGACCGGCCAGGGCCTGACCATCAAGTACCGCATCGACGGCGTGCTCAACGGCGCTGGCAAGGCCAGCGGCAGCGCCTTCGCCGACCAGGTGATCTCGCGCATCAAGGTAATGGCCGAGCTGGACATCGGCGAAAAGCGCGTGCCCCAGGACGGCCGTTTCAAGGTTGCCGTGGGCGACCGGCAAATCGACTTCCGGGTATCGATCATGCCCAGCATCTTTGGCGAAGACGCGGTGCTGCGGGTACTCGACAAGCAGGACCTGTCCGACCGGGTCAGCGGCGTGCAGCTGCAGGCCCTGGGCTTTGCCGAGGAAACCCTGCGCGCCCTGCGCCGGCTGGCGGCCGAACCCTACGGCATGATCCTGGTCACCGGCCCCACCGGCAGCGGCAAGACCACCACCCTGTACGCCATGATCAGCGAGATCAACCACGGCGTGGACAAGATCATCACCATCGAGGACCCGGTCGAATACCAGCTGCCCGGCGTCCTGCAGATTCCGGTCAACGAGAAGAAGGGCCTGACTTTCGCCCGCGGCCTGCGCTCGATCCTGCGCCACGACCCGGACAAGATCCTGGTCGGCGAAATCCGCGATCCGGACACCGCGCAGATTGCCGTGCAGTCGGCGCTCACCGGCCACCTGGTGTTCACCACCATCCACGCCAACAACGTGTTCGATGTGATCGGCCGCTTCAGCCAGATGCAGGTCGACCCCTACAGCTTCGTTTCCGCGCTCAATGCGGTGTTGGCCCAGCGCCTGATCCGCCTGGCCTGCCCGCACTGCGCGACGCCGTGCGAAGTGGATGACGAAACCCTGTATGGCGCGGGCCTGACCCGTGAGGGCGTGGCTGGCTGGAGGTTCGTCCGCGCCCAGGGCTGCGGCCAGTGCCGCGGCAGTGGTTACCGCGGCCGCAGCGCCATCGCCGAACTGCTGCACCTGGACGACGACCTGCGGCAGATGATCGTCGAGCGCCGCCCCCTGTCGCAGATCAAGACCCTCGCCTGCCAGCGCGGCCTGCGCTTGCTGCGGGCCTCGGCCCTGGACCTGGTCCGTGATGGCCGTACCACCCTCGAGGAGATCAACCGTGTCACATTCATCTGATCGTGGCTCTTATAGATACAGCGCCGTACTCGGTGCCGAAGGTGTAGGCCTGGGTAGCTGGCACGCCAACCACCACCAGTGGCTGGGCAGCCGTGACTTCACCTGTGATGCCGCCCAGCCGGCCTGGGAAGCCGCCGTCGACGCCCTGGCCACGTTGCTGGCCGAGCATGCCGTGCGCGGTGCCCAGTTGCGGGTGCTGCTGTCGGCCCGCTACAGCCGGTTCTGCCTGGTGCCCTGGAGTGATGCCATCAGCCACCCGCGCGAACTGGATGCCTACGCCCGGGCCTGCTTCGAAAACCTCTACGGTCAGCCGCTGGACGACTGGCGCATCGTGCTCTCGCCCGAGCCGGCCGGTGCCGCACGCATCGCCACGGCGCTGCCCGAAGCCCTGCTGCAGCGGCTGCAGGCGCTGGGCCGGGAAAGCCACCTGAGCCTGCGCTCGGTGCAGCCGTACCTGATGGCTGCCTACAACCGCTGCTCGGCACAGCTGGAGCAGGGCGACTTCCTGTTCGTCCTGGCCGAACCGCGCCGCAGCGTGCTGCTGCTGGCTGCCGGGGGGGCCTGGCAGCAAGTGCTGGCGCAAGGCTGCGCCGATAGCGACCAGGCCCTGCAAGCACTGATCGAGCGTACTTGCGAGCTGTACGGCGAGCACCTGCCACGGGTCTACCTGCATGCCCCGGGCCGGGGCGACGTGCCGCAACTGGCGGCGGTGCAGCTGTGCCAGCCGGCCACCGACGCCGACCCGCTGTGCGCCATGTGGCGGGCGGTGGCCTGACATGCGCCGCCTCGACCTGGAATTCCAGCCCCGGCGCAGCAGCCCGTTGGCCTGGTCGCTGCTTGCAGTGGGGAGCGCCATGGTCGCAGGCCTGGTGCTGCTGCAACAAAGTTTGCAGGCCGAGCAGGTCGAACGGGAGGCCAGCGTGCACAGCCTGGAGCAGCAACTGGGCCGTCGCCCGGCCACCGTCGCACCGCTGAGCAGCGCCGCCAGCCGCGAACAGGCCGAGCGCCTGGCGCAGATGCAAAGCGTCTCGCAGCAGCTGCAACGGCCCTGGCAGCAACTGTTCGCCATGCTCGAAGCGCAGCCGCAGGACGACGTGGCGCTGCTCAGCCTGGCCCCCGACGCGCGCAAAGGCCAGCTGCGCATCACCGCCGAGGCGCGCAACCTGGAAGCGATGCTGCAGTACCACCAGCGCCTGGAGGCCAGTGCCGAGCTCAGCGATGTGTCGCTGCTCAACCATGAGGTGCTGGCCGCACAGCCCGAGCACCCGGTGCGTTTCACCCTCACCGCCACCTGGGAGACCGGCCATGCGCGCCCGTGAATCGCTGAACAGCCTGATCCTCCAGGAGCGCCTGCGTCGCGTCGGCCCGGTTGGCCTGGCTGCGGTTGCGGTGGGCCTGCTGGCCGTGGGCGTGCTGTGCGTCGGGGTGTTGCCGCAATGGCAGAACCTGCGCGAACTGCGCGCCAGCGAAGCGGACGCCAGGGTGCAGGTCGAGCGGGTCAGGCGTGGCGAGTTGAAGATTGCCATCAAACCCGAGCAGCAGGCCCTCGACAGCCTGCGCCAGCAACTGCCGGGGCAGCCCCAGGCCAGCGCGCTGATCGAGCGCCTGTACCACCTGGCCAGCGCCGAGCACATCAGCCTCGCGCGTGGCGAATACGCCCTGGGCATCGACCCCAAGACGCAACTGGCGCGCTACCAGATCGTGCTGCCGGTACGCGGCAGCTACCCGCAGATTCGTGGCTTCCTCAAGGGGCTGCTCAAGCAGTTGCCGACCCTGGTACTGGAAGACCTGGAGCTGCAACGCAAACGCATTGGCGACAGCGAGCTCAACGCCCGCCTGCGCATGACCCTTTACCTGTCGAGGTCGTGATGAACACACAACGTGCTGTCATCTGGGTTGGCTTCCTCGGCGTGAGCGCGGCGCTGGCCTGGGCCCCGGGGCACTGGTTTGGCCGGGACGACGGCGTCACGGCCTTCGCGGGTAAACCCGCTCCCACAGAACCGGCGGTATCCACGGTCCCTGTGGGAGCGGGTTTACCCGCGAATAGACCGGAACAGGCCTCAAGAGATCTCTTCCCAACCCAGCAATGGACCAAACCCCAAGCCCTGGCCACCGTCACCGAACAACCCGTGGTCACCGCGCCCGCCGTAGCCGCAGCCCCGACCGCCCCGGACCTGCCATTCCAGTTCATCGGCCGCATCGGCGACCGCGACGACCTGCAGATCTTCCTGCAGAGCGGCGAAAAACTCTACGTCGTGCGCCAGGGCGACGTGATCGAAGACACCTACCGCCTCGATCGGGTATCGGCCAGCGAGCTGCACCTGGTCTACCTGCCTTTGCATCAGTCGCAGACTTTGTCTGTAGGGAGCGCACCATGAAGTCGTCAAAGCTGTGCAACCCGGCTCCGTTCCTGCTTGTGGCGCTGTGCGTGGCCATTGCCGGCTGCGGCTCCAGTGCGGTACGCGAGGACAGCGACCAACTGATGAAGGAGGGCCAGTACGAAGCCGGCATCGCCCGCCTGGAAGAAGCCCTGCGCGAGGACCCGCGTGACACCGAGCTGAACATCGCCCTGGCCCACAGCCGCCAGGCCGCGGTCGAGGCACTGCTGACCCAGGCCGATGCCGGCCGCATTCGTCACGACTTCGCTGGCGCCCGCATGGGCTATGGCCGGGTGCTGACCCTGGAGCCGAACAACCGTCGCGCCCAGGAAGGCATCCGCCAGCTGGAGCTGATCCGCACCCTCGACGAGCGCGTGGCGCTGGGCCAGGCGGCGCTGCGCCAGGGCGACCTGTTCGGTGCCGAGCGCTACATGCGCGAAGTGCTGCGCCTGGACCCGCAGAACCAGAAGGGCGTGGCCCTGCGCAGCGACATCGAGAATGTCCAGGCGCGCACCGCGCAACCCTTCCCGCAGCTGCGCAGCAAGCTGGAACGGCCGGTGACCCTGGAGTTTCGCGATGCCAACCTGAAGACCATTTTCGAGGTGCTGTCCCAGGTCGCCGGCATCAACTTCATCTTCGACAAGGACATGCGCCCGGACATGAAGGCCACCATCTTTGTGCGCGACTTGCGCATCGAGGACGCCGTGGCGCTGCTGCTGGAGCAGAACCAGCTGCGGCAGAAGATCGTCAATGAAAACACCCTGATGATCTACCCCGACTCGCCGCAGAAGACCAAGGACTATCAGGAACTGGTCATGCGCACTTTCTACCTGACCAGCATCGACTCCAACACCGCGCTGAACATGGTCAAGACCATGCTCAAGACCCGCGACGTGTTCGTCGACGAACGCCTCAACACCCTGACCATGCGCGACACCCCCGATGCCGTGCGCATGGCCGAGAAGCTGCTGCAATCGCAGGACCAGTCCAACCCCGAGGTGGTGCTGGAAGTGGAGGTGATGGAAGTGGCCACCTCGCGCATCCTCGACCTTGGCCTGCAATGGCCCAACACCTTCGGCGTGCTGAGCTCCGACGGCCAGCCGGTCAGCGTGCTCGACCAGCTCAAGGGCATCGACTCCAGCCGCATCAGCATCGCGCCGGCGCCGCAGGCCAAGATCAACGCCCAGGACAAGGACATCAACACCCTGGCCAGCCCGGTGATCCGCGTCAGCAACCGCGAGCAGGCGCGCATCCACATCGGCCAGCGGGTACCGATCATCAGTGCCACCTCGGTGCCGTCCACCCAGGGCCCGGTGATTACCGAGAGCGTGACCTACCTGGACGTGGGTCTGAAGCTTGAAGTGCAGCCTACCGTACACCTGAACAACGAAGTGGCGATCAAGGTAGCCCTGGAGGTGAGCAACGCCACCCCGCTGGAAGCCACGCGCCAAGGCACCATCCCGGTCCAGGTCGACACCCGCAACGCCCAGACCACCCTGCGCCTGCACGATGGCGAAACCCAGGTGCTGGCCGGCCTGGTGCGCAACGACCACAACGCCAGCGGCAACAAGATCCCGGGCCTTGGCGACATCCCCGGCCTGGGCCGGTTGTTCGGCAGCAACAAGGACGACATGAGCAAGTCGGAGCTGGTGCTGGCGATTACTCCGCGCATCGTGCGCAACCTGCCGTACCAGAGCCCGTCGGACATGGAGTTCGCCACCGGCACCGAGTCGGCCATGCAGGTGCGGCAAATGGCGCCGCTGCCGCCGGCAGATGTACCTGGCAATGCCCCGACCACCGATACCCCGGTGGCAGACAGCCAGATGGCGGTCGCCCCGGCCAAAGGGAGCCCACGGCCATGATCGCGCAGCGCCGCATGCAGGGGTTCAGCCTGATCGAGGTGGTGCTGACCCTGGCACTGCTCGGGCTGCTCGCCAGCATGGCTGCGCCGCTGACCGAAACCGTGGTGCGCCGCGGCAAGGAACAACAGTTGCGCGAGGCGCTGTACCAGATTCGCGACGCTATCGACGCTTACAAGCGAGCGTTCGATGCCGGTTACATCGAGAAGCGCCTGGACGCCAGTGGCTACCCGCCGAACCTGCAGGTGCTGGTCGACGGTGTGCGTGATGTGCGCAGTGCCAAGGGCGCCAAGTTCTACTTCCTGCGGCGCATCCCGCACGACCCGCTGGTGGCGGCCAAGGGTGAGGACGAAGGCGGTTGGGGGCTGCGCGCTTACGACAGCAGCCCGGACAACCCGCGTGAAGGCGAAGACGTGTTTGACGTGTATTCCAAGGCCCGCGGCAAAGGCCTCAACAACATCCCCTACGGGCAATGGTGACAGCCATGAAACGCCGCCAAGGCTTCACCCTGATCGAACTGCTGGTGGTGCTGGCGATCATCGCCACGCTGATGACCATCGCCATGCCGCGCTATTTCAACAGCCTGGAAAGCTCTCGCGAAGCCACCCTGCGCCAGAGCCTGGCGGTGCTGCGCGAGGCGCTGGACCACTACTACGGCGACACCGGCCACTACCCTGACTCGCTGGAACAGTTGGTGGAGCAGCGTTACCTGCGCAACACCCCGGTCGACCCGATCACCGAGCGCAGCGATGCCTGGCAGCTGGTACCACCGCCCGAAGGCGTGGCCGGTGGCGTAGCCGATATCAAGAGCGGTGCCACAGGGAGGGCGCGGGATGGCAGCCTGTACGCGGAATGGTAAGGCCAACGGTGGCTTCACCTATCTGGGCGTGCTGCTGCTGATTGCGGTCAGCAGTGTGGCCCTGGCCGCCACCGGCACGCTCTGGACCAGTGCTGCCCAGCGCGACCGCGAACGCCAGCTGTTGTGGGTGGGCAGCCAGTACGCCCAGGCCCTGCGCAGCTATTACCGCGCCTCGCCGGGGCTGGCCCAGTATCCGCAGGAGCTGGCCGACCTGCTGCAGGACAACCGCTTCCCGCAGGCCAGGCGGCACATTCGCCGGCTGTACCCCGACCCCATCACCAACAGTGACGAATGGGGCCTGCTGCGCTCGATCGACGGCCGCATTACTGGTGTGCACAGCCGCTCGGACGCCACCCCGTTCAAGCGCAGTGGCTTCAGCGCCGAATGGAGCGGTTTTGAAGGGCTGGAGCACTACAGCGACTGGCAGTTCGTCGCCGAGCAGGCTTTTACCGAAAGTGCCGGTGGCGTGCAGACCCATGCCGGCCCGGGAGACACGCCATGAGCCGCCTGGCCGTGCAGTGCCTGGGCCTGCTGCTGGTGGCCGTGCTGGCCACCTCGGCCAGGGGCGGGAACGAGGACGAGATGCAGGGCTTCATCGTCGACAACACCATCTCGCACATCGGCCACGACTTTTACTACTACTTTGCCGACCGCCTGCGCGCCACCAGCCGCCTGGACTTCAACCTGGTGGTGCGCGAACGCCCGGATGCCCGCTGGGGCAGCCTGGTCACCGTGGAATTCGAGCGCGAGGTGGTGTACCGGCGCTTTCTGCCACCGAACACCACCGAGCTCAAGGACGAGGCCGTTGCAGCAGCCGACCTGGTCAAGCAGCAAATCATTCAGCGCAAGTTGCAACGCCTGCTGCAGGACACCACCGATCTGGAGAGGGACGAGCTATGAAGCACCACATACCCCGTTGCATCGCCGCCTGCCTGTTGGCCAGCGCATGTGCCGCCCAGGCCACCGAGCTGGTGTACACCCCGATCAACCCGGCCTTTGGCGGCAACCCGCTCAATGGCACCTGGCTGCTGAACAACGCCCAGGCGCAGAACGACTACGACGACCCCGACCTCAAGGACCGTGCCTCGGCCTTTACCGGCACCACGGCCCTGGAGCGCTTCAGTAATCAACTGGAGTCGCGGATGTTGTCGCAGTTGCTGGACAACATCAGTAACGGCAACACCGGCAGCATGGCGACCGATGCGTTTCTCATCGACGTCATCGACGATTCCGGGGCCTTGAGTATCAAGGTCACCGATCGCGCCACAGGAGAAATTTCGATCATTGAGGTCAGTGGCCTGAACCCTTGAGGGGGAAAGGCTTTTTGTTGGGGAGAGAACACCATGAAACGTCTGCTGAGCACGCTGCTGATCCTCACCGCCCTGGGTTTGCACGGTTGTGGCCTGCGCGAACCGATGCCCGCCGAACAGGACTCGGAAACCCCGACCCTGACCCCACGGGCGTCGACCTACTACGACCTGATCAACATGCCACGGCCCAAGGGCCGGTTGATGGCGGTGGTGTATGGCTTCCGCGACCAGACCGGGCAGTACAAGCCGACCCCGGCCAGTTCGTTCTCCACCAGCGTCACCCAGGGCGCGGCAAGCATGCTGATGGACGCCCTGAACGCCAGTGGCTGGTTCGTGGTGCTGGAGCGTGAAGGCCTGCAGAACCTGCTGACCGAGCGCAAGATCATCCGTGCTTCGCAGAAAAAGCCCGACGTGCCGGAAAACATCATGGGCGAACTGCCACCGCTGCAGGCCGCCAACCTGATGCTGGAGGGCGGCATCATCGCCTACGACACCAACGTGCGCAGTGGCGGCGAGGGCGCTCGTTACCTGGGCATAGATATCTCCCGCGAGTACCGCGTCGACCAGGTGACCGTGAACCTGCGTGCGGTTGACGTGCGCACCGGGCAGGTACTGGCCAATGTGATGACCAGCAAGACCATCTACTCGGTCGGCCGCAATGCCGGGGTGTTCAAGTTCATCGAGTTCAAGAAGCTGCTGGAGGCCGAGGTGGGGTACACCACCAACGAACCGGCGCAGCTTTGCGTGCTGTCGGCGATTGAAGCGGCGGTGGGGCATTTGCTGGCGCAGGGGATCGAGCGGCGGCTGTGGCAGGTGGCGGGGGATGCGGGGGAGGGGCAGGCTACGGTGGACAAGTATCTTAGCCAGAATGAGCAGCCGTGATTGGCTTTGAGGGCCTCTTCGCGGGTGAACCCGCTCCCACAGGATCAGCGTCAACTCGAAGCCTGCGCCGTCCCTGTGGGAGCGGGCGCGCCCGCGAATGGGCCGGTGCAGGCGACACAACATGGTGATCACTGCTGATTCGCCGGCCGGTGATGAGTGAGAGGCGCCAACGGAAGTGTTACTGCACATTCCCTTCGCTTGAAACGCTTCCCCGACATCGGTAGTCTTTGCCCGCTGCTGTAAATCCAGCAGCCGGGTTTGGTAGCCCGCGATCAATCAAGGCGCACAAGCGCCCGCTATGCGATACAGTTGGCGCTTTTTTTGTGCCCGGCTGTTTCGTGTTATGGCGGCTGTGCGTAGGGCGCCTCCGTGCGCGCCGGTTTCCTTGATTCCCGGTCTACCAACCTGCGTACAGCCGTCACCATCTCGTTTGGTAGCGATTTGTGGCGGCTCCAGTGAATCAAGGAGCGACACAATGATAAAAGGCTTACCTGATCCTCCCGTACGCGCCACCACGGCATCCTCCAGTTTCTCCACCTGCGAATGCAGCCATCCGCCGTTGTTTGCCGTGCACTCGGGGGTGGACTACGAAGATGCGCTGGTGCACCTGTCCACGCTGCTCAAAGGGGCATTTGCGACCAATCTCAAGGCACTGGAGCTGGCCAAGGGGACCTGCCGTGATCTGTTGTTGAGCAATGACCATGGGCTGGATTCGGCCAAGGCGGTGGTGGAAGCGTTGCTGGATGGGGTAGAGAGGCAGCAGTTGGCCAAGCGGCAGCCGTGATTGACCTTGAGGGCCTCTTCGCGGGTAAACCCGCCTCCACAGGTACCGCGTCAATTCGCAGCTAGCGCAGTACCTGTGGGAGCGGGCGTGCCCGCAAAACAGGCGACGCGGTGGATGGCACCGGCTTTGCCGGTGTTCGCGGGCATGCCCGCTCCCACAAAGATGGCGCAAGCTTGCAGATCTTGAGCAGGACGGTGCTCCTGCGTGTCCCTTTACGTAAACGTCACCATATGCCACCTTCTACCGCAGCTTGATGACGGCCAGGGATTTCTCCCGCACACTGCGGAAAATTCCCAAGCCCGTTCCCCGCCACCTTGGCGGGGCACAGCCGGAGCAGAAAATGGCGCGACAACTAATAACAAACGCCCACGACCCGCTGCACGAATCCCGCCAGGCCCGTCTGAAACTGGCCAGCGAAGGCGAGCTGCCGCTGGGCATGCTGCGCGACGAGATCGACGCTTCCTGGCGCCGCAGCCTGGGCCATGGCCTGGATTGCCTGCAAGGTGAACAGGTCGGCCTGGGACTGGAGCAAGGTCACGACCTGCGCATGCTGCTGGAGCGCAACCGCCTGCTGGTCGACGCCGTTACCCCCGAACTGGACTACCTGGTCGCGCGCCAGGGCAAGGCCGGCATCGTCATCCTCGGCGATGCCCAGGCCAACGTGCTGGCCATCGAAGGCCAGACCCACGTGCTCAGCCGCGAGGGCCTGCGCGACCTGCACCCGGGCAGTTGCTGGAGCGAGTCATTGCGTGGCACCAACGCCATCGGCACTGCCGTGGTGGAAGGTCGGCCGACGCTGATCAATTGCGGCGAACACTACCTCGACCGCCTCAGCCCGTTCTCCTGCACCTCCGTGCCCCTGCGCGACCCGCGCGGCGAAGTGATCGGTGTGCTCGATATCACCCGCGAAGGGGTGATGGCGCAGCCACAGGACAGCCTGTCGACACTGATGCTGGCCGCCGGCAACATCGAAAGCCGTCTTTTTGGCCTGTGCCACCCGGAGCAATTGGTGCTGGCCTTCCACAGCCGCCCGCAATACCTCAACAGCGCCTGGCATGGCCTGCTGGCGCTGAGCCTGGACGGTGAAGTGCTGGCCGCCAACGACAGTGCCTGCCAGCTGTTGCAGGTGCCGCGCCATGAGCTGTTGGGCCGGCGCAGCAGCGACTTGCTGGGTGAACGATCACCGGCCTTCATCGCGCGTCTGTGGCAGGGTGGGGTGAGCAGCGTGCAAACGGCCAAGGGCGAGTTCTACTTCCGCGCCCTGCAGCTGCCGCGCCATGGCCGGGTCAACGGCAGCACGCCGGTGAGCAAGCCGGCGCTGGGCAAGCAGTCGCCGGCACTCGACGCCCTGGCCGGTGGTGACCCGCGCCTGGCGCGCAACCTGCGCATGGCCCGCCAGGGGCTGGGCAATGGCCTGCCGGTGCTGCTGCTGGGCGAGACCGGTACCGGCAAGGAGGTCGTCGCCCGAGCCCTGCACCAGGCCAGCCCGCGAGCCGACAAGCCGTTTGTGGCAGTCAACTGCGCGGCCATTCCCGAAGGGCTGATCGAGTCCGAGCTGTTCGGCTACCGTGAAGGTGCGTTCACCGGTTCGCGCCGGGGCGGCATGGTCGGGCGGCTGATGCAGGCGCATGGTGGCACGCTGTTCCTCGATGAGATCGGCGACATGCCGCTAGCGCTGCAGGCGCGCCTGTTGCGGGTACTGCAGGAGCGCCGTGTAGCGCCGCTGGGCGCCGGCGACGAGCAGGACATCGACGTGGCCTTGATCTGTGCCACGCACCGCGACCTCAAGCGCCTGGTGCAGGAACAGCACTTTCGCGAAGACCTGTACTACCGGGTCAACGGTGTGTCGCTGCGCTTGCCGGCGCTGCGCGAGCGCGATGACCTGGCGGCGATCATCCAGGGGCTGCTGGACAAGTCCGATGCCCGGGGCGTGACCCTGGACCCGGCCCTGACCGCGCTGCTCGAAGGCTTCGACTGGCCGGGCAACATCCGCCAGCTGGAAATGGTCGTGCGCACGGCGCTGGCCATGCGCGAGGACGGTGAGCAGGTGTTGACCCTCGACCACCTCACCGACTGCCTGTTGGACGAACTGGCCAGCGGCACGGCACCCTCCGGTAGCCTCAAGGACAACGAACTGGAGCTGATCCGTGGCGCCTTGGCGCGCCATCAGGGCAACGTGTCCGCGGCGGCCGAGGCGCTGGGTATCAGCCGGGCGACGCTGTACCGCAAGCTAAAGCAGTTGCGCGGCTGACATGGGCGGCCTGTTCGCCCGGCTGGTGGAATCCAGCGACCCTGTACTGATGCGCCAGGCGTTGGCCTGGCTGTATGGCTTCGTACGCCCCCATCGGCGCGCCATCGGCCTGTTGCTCGGTTTGTCGCTGGGCGCCTCGTTGCTGGCGCTGGCGCAACCCTGGCTGGTCAAGACGCTGATCGACGAGGGGCTGCTGGCCAAGGACTACCAGACCCTCTGGCACATGGCGGCAATCATGATCGCTGCGGGCCTGCTGGGTACCGTGCTGGCCGGGGTCAACCGCTACCTGCATACGCGCTTGTCGGGGCGAATCCTGTTTGCCCTGCGCGATGACCTGTACCGCCACCTGCAGCAGTTGTCGCCGACGTTCTACGGGCGGCGGCGCATCGGTGACATCCTTTCGCGGCTGGATGGCGATGTGGCGGAAATCCAGCGCTTTGCCGTGGATTCGCTGTTTTCGGCGGTGTCGGCGGTGATCGGCCTGGTGGGCGCGGTGGTGTTGATGCTGATGCTGTCGTGGCAACTGTCACTGCTGCTGGCGCTACTGGTGCCGATCGAAGTGCTGTGGTTGCGCTGGATGCGGCGCAAGGTGGAGCGCGAAGTACGCAGTCTGCGCGAACGCTCGGCGGATGTGTCGTCGTTCCTGGTCGAAACCCTGCCAGCGATGAAGTTCATCCAGGCCGCCGGCCAGCAAGGCCGTGAGGCGGGGCGCCTGGACCAGCTGGGCCAGGGCTACATGCGCCAGTTGCTCAAGGTGCAGGTGACCGAATTCTTCACCCAGGCCATTCCCGGCACGCTGACCTCATGGTGCCGCGCCTGCGCGTTTCTGGTCGGCGGCTGGTGGGTGATCCAGGGTACCTGGCAACTGGGGGCGCTGATCGCTTTTTCCACCTACATGGGCATGGCGGTAGGGCCAGTGCAGAGCCTGCTGGGCCTGTACGTGGCGGTGCAGCGCATGGCGGTAAGCCTGGGGCGGGTGATGGAACTGAAGCAGGAGGCCGTGGCTGTGCGCCCTGCAGTCAACCCGCAGCCCATGCCCGATGGCCCGGGCGAATTGCGTCTGGAGGGGGTGAGCTTTGCCCATGAAGGGCGCCAGGGCGCGGTGCTGAACAACGTGCAGGTGTGCGTGCCGGGTGGCCTCAAGGTAGCCATCAGCGGTGCCTCGGGGGTAGGCAAGTCGACCCTGATCGACCTGTTGCAGCGCTTCTACGACCCGGACGCCGGGCGCATCCTGCTGGATGGCACCGACCTGCGCGAGCTGGACCTGGCCGCGCTGCGTCGGCGCATCGCAGTGGTCAGCCAGGATATCGTGCTGTTCCGTGGCACCCTGGCGCAGAACCTGACCTACGGCGTGCCCGAGGCCAGCCGTGCGGAACTGCAGCGGGTGGTGCGCCTGGCGCGGCTGGACAGCCTGGTCGACAGCCTGCCGCTGGGCCTGGACGGCCTGCTGGGCGAGCGCGGCCAGCAGCTGTCCGGCGGGCAGAAACAACGCATTGCCATCGCCCGCGCAGTGCTGCAGGCGCCGGCGATCCTGGTGCTGGACGAGGCCACCTCGGCGGTGGACGAAGCCACCGAGCGCGAAGTGATTGCGGCCATCGACCAGCTATTCGCCGGCCGCACGCGCATCCTGATCAGCCACCGTGCTTCGACTCTGGCCGATGCCGACCTGCACCTGCAGCTGCACGATGGCCAGTTGCAGGTGCTGCCCAGGGAGGTGATCAAGCATGGGCACTGACTTGCGCGTTGGTGTCATCGACAGTGGCTGCTCGCCGGAGCAGGCCAGCGCCTTGCTGGGCGCGCGTCGCTTCTGGCTGGAGGACGGCCAGCTGCGCGAAGGTGAAATGCTGCCCGACCAGCTTGGGCACGGTAGCGCGGTGCTCGCCGGCTTGCAGCGGGAGGCCGGGCCGGTGCCCGTGCTGCTGGCCCAGGTGTTCAGCGCCCAGGCCAGCACCAGCGCCTTGCAGGTGGCGGCCGCGCTGCTGTGGCTGGTGGAGGCGGGGGCTACGCTGGTCAACCTCAGCCTTGGCCTGCAGCAGGACCGGCCTGTGTTGCACCAGGCCTGCGCCGAGGCTTTGGCCGCGGGTGTGCTGTTGTGCGCGTCCAGCCCGGCCCAGGGCGGGCCAGTGTATCCGGCCAACTACCCCGGGGTGATCCGGGTCACCGGCGATGCCCGGTGCGCGCCGGGCCAGTGGTCTTGGCTGGGTAGCCGACAGGCAGACTTTGGCGGTTATGTGGGGACGGGCGACAGGGCGGGCGCGAGCCTGGGGTGCGCGGCCTTGAGCGGCAGGATTGCGGCGTTGTTGCGTGAGGCGCCAGGCATGGACTGCCAGCAGGTGCATGACTGGTTGCGCCACCACGCGGCGTTTGCCGGCCCCGAGCGACGAGGTGCCGGCCATGGCTGAACCGCGCATTGTGGTGCTGGGGGCAGGCCCTGCGGGGGCGACCACGGCCATTGGCCTGCGGCGGCTGGGTTACGCGGTCACGGTGGTGTCCGAGTGGCGCCGGTTCGCGGCGGTCGAGGGGGTATCGCAACGGGTGCTTGAAGGCTTGCGTCATGCGGGGCTTGGAGGTGCCTTGAGCCAGGCGGCCATACCGGCCACTCGGCAGGTGCACTGGAACGGCCAGCAACTGCAACTGAACCAGGAGTTTCTGCTCGACCGGCAACGTTTTGATCGGGCGCTGCGCGACGACCTTCAGCGGGCGGGTGTGAGCGTGATCGAGGGGCGGGTACGCGAGGTCGCGCACGAGGGCGGTCATCTTGTTCGCCTGGACGATGGGCAGGTACTGCAGGCCGATTTCCTGGTCGAAGCCCGAGGCCGCCAGGCCCCGCTTGCCGCAGATCGCCTGCGCGGGCCGGAGACGGTCAGCTTGCTGAATGTCTGGCAGGCCAACCCTGGTGCGCCAGCGTCGGCGGTGGAGAGCCTGGAGGATGGTTGGGCGTGGATGGCGCGCCTGGAAGACGGCCGCTGCTACTGGCAAGTCACCCTGGACGCCGCCGGGCTGCCGGGCAAGGCCGGGTTGGCGGACTTCTGTGCGGCACGGCGTGCTCGCAGTGCACTGGTGGCCGAGCTGTTCGATGCCCAGGCGTTGGTACCGGCACAGGTGCATGCGCGCAGCAGCACCGCGATTCTGGCCGGTGAGTGCGTCGGGCAGGACTGGATACGCGTGGGCGATGCCGCGATGGCCGTTGACCCGCTGTCGGGCAACGGGATCTTCCAGTCGCTGTCTTCGGCGTTGCAGGCGCCGGTGGTGATCAATACCTTGCTGCGCAGGCCCGAGCGGGCAGGGGTGGCGCGGCAGTTTCACCAGCAGCGGATCGAGCAGCTGTTTTTGCGCTTTGCCCGGATCGGGCGCGATTTCTATGGACAGGAGCAGGGGCGGGTGGGGCAGCCGTTCTGGGCGCGGCGGCAGGGGTGGCCGGACATGCAGGCATTGCACGTGGCGGCGGACTGGCGCGCGGTGAGGGTCGAGCGGCGGCCGGTGTTGCGTGACGGGCTGGTGGATGCGGCCGAGGTGGTGGTGACGGCGGATCAGCCGTTGGGGGTTTGGCATTTGCAGGGGTGGAGCTGGCGCCGGTGGTGCTGGAGTTGCAGGCTGGTCGGCCTCTTGAGGCAGTGGTGTCTGGCCTGTCGGGGGAGCAGCAGAGAATGGTGCGGCGGTGGTTGTTGGAGCAGGGCCTGGCTTGAGATTGCCGGGGCCGCTTTGCGGCCCTTTCGCGACACAAGGCCGCTCCCACAGGTTAACGCAAACCTTGAGGGCAGCGCTGTACCTGTGGGAGCGGCCTTGTGTCGCGATGGGCTGCGCAGCAGCCCCGGGATCTCGAATCAGAAGAAAGTCCCGACGATCAACTGCATGTAGGTCCCGGCATCCCGCCCACCCAGCTGCGTGCCGCCATCGGCCGCACTGCGCTCCGGTTTGTAGAACCCTACCAGCGGGCTGATCAACAGGTGGTCGTTGACCATCCATTCCACATACAGGTCCAGCTCCCGCCCACCCAGGTTGCCCTGGTCGGTGTCCAGCGTATCGAAGTCGAAATACAGTGCGCCCACGGTCAGGTTGTCCCGTGGTTTGCCCTTGAGCGCCACATGGTGCACCTGGCTGTTGCTGTTGAACGGCCCGGCATAGTTGGCCGCCACTTCACCCTGGAACCAGGTGCCATAGCCACGGCTCAGGCCATAGAACAGCGGGTCGAAATCCTCGGAAAAACGGCTGTAGCGGTAGGTGGCGGTGTGTGACCAGGGCAGTTCGGAGAAGGTCCAGTTGCCCTCCAGGTACCAGGCGTTTTCCCGCCCGCCGGTTTTGTCCTGGGTCACGTACTCGGCGGCCAGCTCCAGGTCTTTCACCCCCAGGTTGCCGCGCCCGCGCAAGCTGGCGGTGTCCATGCCGTCGCGGTGTTCCAGGCCCATGATCTGCGCGTAGCGCTGGTCCACGTCGAGGCCGCGGATCCAGCTCAGGCCCACGGTGCCGGCGTCGGTGACGTGTTCCAGGTTGGCCACCGCCAGCGAGGTGTCGGCCTGGTAGTGGTTGTCGGACTTCAGCCACATCAGGTCGCTGCGCCAGCCTTGCTTGCCGCCCAGGCGCAGCACGGCCGTGCGGTCGAAGGCCTTGCGTGCGGCCAGGTAGTAGGCGCCGCCGCGGTCGAAGTTGGCGCCCAGGTCGACCTTGCCCAGGTTCACCGGGTCGCCCTGGATCAGGAAACCGTCGCCCAGGGTCACCACTTGGCGGCCGCCGGAAATGTCCACGCCGTCTTCACCCAGGGCCGGGAACAGGTTGGCCGAGCGCCAGCCCAGGTACAGGTCTTCGACGGCGGTGCGGCGCTCGTCACCCAGGGTCAGGCCGGCGGCGTCGCCATCGCCCCAGGTAGCGGAGCTGAGCAGGTTGAAGGCGCCGTAGAGCGCGCCGCTGTCGGCCAGGGCCTGGCTGCCGCTGAGGCCGTACTTGACGTAGCCTTCCTGCCAGGCGGTGCTGCCGGGCTTGCGGTTGCCGGCCAGGTTGAAGCTTTCGTCGCTGTGGAAGGCGCCGAACAGGGCTTCGAGGTCGGCGTTGAGGGTGGTGCCGTCGTGGTTGTACAGCTCGTAGGCCTGGGTGACGGGGGCGGCGAACAGCAGGGCCAATGTGCAGGCGAGAGTGTGCCTCATGGTGTGCTCCATGTTTTTGTTGTTGTTTTCGGGGTTGCCTGTACCGGCCTCTTCGCGGGTAAACCCGCTCCCACAGGGATCGCACAAGGTTCAGGCTTGTGGTGATCCTGTGGGAGCGGGTTTACCCGCGAAAGGGCCGGTACAGGCTGAAGATCAGAGCTTGATCAACACCGACTTCAGCTCGGTGTAGTGCTCGATGGCAGCGGCCCCCATCTCACGGCCGACGCCGGACATCTTGTAGCCGCCAAACGGCAAGGCAGGGTCGAGGGCGCTGTGGCAGTTGACCCACACCGACCCCGACTTGATGCGCGGGATCATCCGGTGCACGGCGGCCAGGTCGTTGGACCAGATACTCGCACCCAAGCCATAGGGGTTGTCGTTGGCCATGCCGATCACTTCGTCGATGTCATCGAACGGCATTGCCACCAGCACCGGCCCGAAGATCTCTTCCTGCACCAGGCGGTGGCGCTGGTCGACATCGACGATCACCGTCGGCTTGACGAAGTAGCCCGGCCCGAAGCCCTCGCCACCGCAGGCGATGGTCGCGCCCAGCTCGCGGCCAAGCTCGATGTAGCCGGTGACGCGGTCCTGCTGCTTGGCCGAGATCAGCGGGCCCATCTGCACCGCCGGGTCCAGGCCGCTGCCCAGCTTCATGCCGTTGGCGATGCCGGCGATGTCGGCCACCACATTGTCGAAATGCTTGCGGTGCACATATAGCCGCGAGCCTGCGCAGCACACCTGGCCCTGGTTGAAGAAGATCGCCGTGGCCGCGCCGGCGGCGGCTTCCTGCAGGTTGGCGTCGGGCATGACGATAGTCGGCGACTTGCCGCCGAGCTCCAGGGTGACGCGGGTCATGTTGTCCATGGCCGCCTTGCCGATCAGCTTGCCGACCTCGGTGGAGCCGGTGAAGGTCAGTTTGTCCACGCCAGGGTGGCGGCTGAGCGCGGCGCCGGCGTTCAGGCCGGTGCCGGTGACCACGTTGAACACACCAGCCGGGTAGCCGGCTTCGTCCACCAGCTCAGCCAGCTTGAGCACGCTCAACGGTGTTTCGTCAGCGGGCTTGAGCACCACCGTGCAGCCGGTAGCCAAGGCCGGGCCGAGCTTCCAGCAGGCCAGCAGCAACGGGAAGTTCCAGGCGACGATGGCACCGACCACACCCACCGCCTCGCGGCGGACGAAGCCGTGGAACTGGTCGTTGGGCATCAACGGCATCGAAGCTTCAACGGTGCTACCTTCGATCTTGGTGGCCCAGCCGGCCATGTAGCGCAGGAAGTCGATGGCCAGTTGCACGTCCATCACCTGGGCCACGGCGGCGCTCTTGCCGTTGTTCAGGCATTCCAGCTCGGCCAGTTGGCGGGCGTCGCGCTCCATCAGGTCGGCCAGGCGCCACAACAGGTTCTGCCGTTCGCGCGGGCGCAGGCGGCTCCACGGCGAATCATCGAAGGCCTGGCGTGCGGCACGCACCGCGCGGTCGACATCTTCGGCCTCGGCGGCGGGCACTTCACCCAGCACCTCGCCAGTGGCCGGGTTGCGGAACGACAGGGTGCGACCGCTGGCGGCGTCCTGCCAGTCGGCGCCGATGCGCATCTTCAGCTTGCGTTCGAGAAAGGCGCGGGTGGCGGGCAGGATGGGCAGTTCGGAAAGCATGGGACGGTGCCTCTTGTCATTGGATGTGACGGGCACAGGCGCAATGGGCGTGCCAAGGTCGGCAGATGGCCGCAAGCCGTTGAACGGGTTGGGTTTTGTCCTGGTGCAAGGTCGGGATTGCAGGGTTGCGCTGTTGCACATTGAGACGCTGTGAGACGGTGGTGAAACAGTGGCTGTTCCGGCCTCTTCGCGGGCACGCCCGCTCCCACAGGGAATGCGCAATGCCTAGGGCCGATGCGATACCTGTAGGAGCGGGCAAGCCCGCGAAGGCCTGCGCAGCAGGCCCCTGTCTCAGGATGAAACACCCTGTCGCGAAATGGCACGCTGCAATTGGCCATCTCTGCTGGCAGCAAAGCCCGGAAAACCAGCTAAAAGCTTGAAAGGAAACATTTTTACAGCACCTGGCACAGTTCCTGTATCGCAACTGTCACATGCACACCTGCTGTACCAAAGCGTGCGACAACGATAAGAACAACAACCGTGGAGGTCTGACCTTGAAGACGACTCGACTCCGGCGGCATGCGGGCAAACTGGCGCTGGTCGCCGCCGCGCTGCTGAGCACCCAGGCCATGGCGGCCGAGCAGGGCCCGAGCCTGTTGCAGAACAAGTGCATGGGGTGCCATATCCCCGAAGGCAACGACACCTACAGCCGTATCAGCCACCAGCGCAAGACCCCGGAAGGCTGGCTGATGAGCATCGCCCGCATGCAGGTGATGCACGGCCTGCAGATCAGCGACGATGACCGCCGCACCCTGGTCAAGTACCTGGCCGACAAGCAGGGCCTGGCGCCCAGCGAAACCGATGGCGTGCGTTATGCCATGGAGCGCCGGCTGAACACCGTCGAGCAGTTCGACACCCGGCTCAGCGAAACCTGTGGCCGTTGCCACTCCGGTGCCCGTGTCGCCTTGCAGCGGCGCCCGGCCAAGGAATGGGAGCACCTGGTCAACTTCCATCTCGGCCAGTGGCCATCCCTCGAATACCAGGCCCAGGCGCGTGACCGCGACTGGTTGCCGATCGCCCTGCAGCAAGTGGTGCCCGACCTTGCCAAGCGCTACCCGCTGGAAAGCGCGGCGTGGGCGGAATGGCAGAAGGCCAGGCCCAAGGCCGATGCGCTGCCGGGCCAGTGGGCATTCAGCGGCCACATGCTGGCCAAGGGCGATGTGCGCGGGGTGATGAGTGTCACGCCTGACCAGGGCGACACCTTCAAGGTCGAGGTCAAGGGCGCTTATGCCGACGGCACACCGTTCAATGGCAGTGGCTCGGCGATCCTCTACAACGGCTATGAATGGCGTGGCAACGTCAAGGTCGGCGACGCCAACCTGCGCCAGGTGTTCGCCGCGCTGGATGGCGAAATGAAGGGCCGCATGTTCGAGGCCGACCACGATGAGCGTGGCCTGGACTTCACTGCAGTGAAGGAGGGCAAGGCGCGCCTGCTGGCGGTACAGCCGGCATTCATCAAGGTCGGTGGCGAAAGCGAAATCACCCTGGTCGGCAGCGGCCTGGCCGGCAAACCGGACCTGGGCGCTGGTGTGGAGGTGACCGAAGTACTGGAGCAGACCCCGACCCTGGTACGGGTGAAGGCCCGCGCTGCAGTCGATGCCAAGCCTGGCCAGCGCGAAGTCGCCGTAGGTGCGCTCAAGGGCGTCAACCTGGCGGTCTACGACAAGGTCGAGGAAGTGAAGGTGGTGCCGGCATTCTCCATCGCCCGCATCGGCGAAAACGGCGCCTCGGTGCCCAAGGTGCAGGGCCGTTTCGAGGCCGAAGCCTGGGGCAAGGACGCCAATGGCCAGCCGCTGCGCATCGGCTACCTGCCGGCCAGCTGGAAGGTCGAGCCGTTCAACGAGCGTGCGGTCGAGGACGAAGACGTCAAGTTCGCCGGGAAGATGCAGGCTGATGGCGTGTTCGTGCCCGGCGGCGCTGGCCCCAACCCCGAGCGCAAGATGATGACCAACAACGCTGGCAACCTGAAGGTCATCGCCACCCTGGCCGACGGTGGCCAGACGGGTGAAGGGCACATGATCGTCACCGTTCAGCGCTGGAACAACCCGCCGCTGCCGTAACGGCAGGGGGCTTACGGTTTTCCAACGGATCGATTATCGGGAGGTCGCCATGGGCGCACTACTGAACCTGGTCGAACGCAACCTGCATGAAGTGCAGGTCGATGCCGACCGCATGCTGTTCCATATCCCCAGCAGTTCGCTGTTCACCGCCGACGCGGTGACCGGCGGCATCATCGACACCCTGCGCCAGCAAGGCTGCTCGGCCGAGGAGCTGATGCAGCGCCTTGGCCAGCAGTTTGCCGGCGACGATATCCAGGACACCCTGCGCGAACTGATCGCGCTGGAACTGGTCAGCGACGGCTCGCCGCTGACCCCTGAAATCGCCCTCAAGCAGGTCGAGCGCACTGCGCTGAACACCGTGGTGCTCAACGTCAACACCGGCTGTAACCTCAGCTGCACCTACTGCTACAAGGAAGACCTGGACAAGCCGTCCGCAGGTAAGAAGATGAGCACCGCCACCGCTGAAGCCTCGGTGGAGATGCTGCTCAAGGAGTCGCCCGACGAGGAGCGCTACAGCGTGGTGTTCTTCGGTGGCGAGCCGCTGTCCAACCGGCCGCTGATCGAGCACATGGTTGCCTACTGCGAGCGGCGCTTCGCCGAGGCGGGCAAGCAGGTGGAGTTCATCATGACCACCAATGCCACGCTGCTCACCGAAGAGATCATCGACTGGCTCAACGCCCACCGTTTCGGCCTGTCGATCAGCATCGACGGCCCCAAGACCGTGCACGACCGCAACCGCATCACCGTGGGCGGGCAGGGCACCTATGACGTGGTGCGGCGCAAGGTCGACATGCTGCTGTCGCGCTACCACAGCCGCCCGGTGGGGGCGCGGGTCACGCTGACCCGTGGCATCACCGACGTCGAGACCATCTGGAACCACCTGTTCAACGAGCTGGGCTTCGCTGAAGTCGGTTTTGCCCCGGTTACCTCCGGCGACATGGCCAACTTCAACCTTACCGGCGAAGAACTGGTGCAGGTGTTCGCCAACATGAAGGCGCTGGGCCGACGCTACCTGGAGGCTGCGCTGGAGCACCGCAACATCGGCTTCTCCAACCTGCACCAGTTGATCACCGACATCCACGAAGGCCACAAGAAGGCCCTGCCGTGCGGCGCCGGGCTGAAGATGCTGGCAGTGGACCACGAGGGCGAGCTGAACCTGTGCCACCGCTTCACCGGCTCCAGCCTGCCGACCTTCGGCAACGTGCACCAGGGCGTGAAGCAGGCACAGCTCAACGACTTCCTGTCGCAGCGCCTGGACCGCAGCAACACCGGCTGCGACAGCTGCCGCATCCGCAACCTGTGCTCCGGTGGCTGCTACCACGAAAGCTATGCCCGCTACGGCGACCCGCAGCACCCGACCTACCACTATTGCGAACTGATGCGCGACTGGGTCGACTTTGGCATTGAAGTCTACAGCCGCATCATGGCCGCCAACCCGGCCTTCATCGATCGCTACATCACCCCGCGGAAGGCGCACTGACATGAAGCACTTGAAGCCCCTGAACAACAAGGCGCGCATCCTCGAGCAGGCCGCCGCCGAAGACCGCGTCGAAGAAGTCATGGCCATGAGCGCGGTGGCAGGCTGCACCGCCACCACCGACCCGGGCTGGGAAGTGGACGCCTTTGGTGGCGTGAGTTCGCTGTGCCAGCCGATGGAGGCCGACCTGTATGGCTGCTCCGACCCTTGCTGGTGGCCGGCCCAGGTGCCGGACATGATGAGCACCTATCAGGACTGGAACGCCCAGGCGAGCAACTCCGCCGAAGACTGGCGCAACCTCGGCACCGTGTTCCCGAAAGACAAGTGACCGGCCCAACAAGAACGACAAGGGGAAACCGCATGAAAGCTGGACGCTGCGCGTCACTCGCGCTCACCATCGCCGCCACGGCCTGCGCCGGGCTGGTACAGGCCGCCGACACCGGGCCGGCGCTGAAGGCTGGCCACGAATACATGATCGTGACCAACTACCCGAACAACCTGCACGTGGTCGATGTGGCCAGTGACACGGTGTACAAGAGCTGCGTCATGCCCGACAAGTTCGGCCCCGGCACCGCGATGATGGCGCCGGACAACCGCACCGCCTACGTGCTCAACAACCACTACGGCGACATCTACGGCATCGACCTGGACACCTGCAAGAATACCTTCCACGCCAACCTGTCCAGCGTGCCGGGTGAGGTGGGCCGGTCGATGTACTCGTTCGCCATCAGCCCGGACGGCAAGGAGGTGTACGCCACGGTCAACCCGACCCAGCGCCTGAACGACCACTACGTGGTCAAGCCACCACGGCTGGAGGTGTTCAGCACCGCCGATGGCCTTGAGGCCAAGCCGGTACGCACCTTCCCGATGCCGCGCCAGGTGTACCTGATGCGTGCGGCGGACGATGGCAGCCTGTACGTCGCCGGGCCGGACATCTACAAGATGGACGTGAAGACCGGCAAGTACACGGTAGCCTTGCCGCTGCGCAACTGGAACCGTAAAGGCTACAGCGCCCCGGACGTGCTGTATTTCTGGCCGCACCAGAGCCCGCGCCACGAGTTCTCGATGCTGTACACCATTGCCAGGTTCAAGGATGACAAGCAGGACCCGGCCACCGCCGAGCTGCTGTATGGCTACCTGAGCGTCGACCTGAAGACCGGCAAGACTCACACCCAGGAGTTCGCCGACCTGACCGAGCTGTACTTCACCGGGCTGGTTTCGCCGAAAGACCCGAACCAGATCTACGGCGTGCTCAACCGCCTGGCCAAGTACGACCTCAAACAGCGCAAGCTGATCAAGGCGGCGAATCTGGACCACACTTACTACTGCGTGGCCTTCGACAAGAAGGGCGACAAGTTGTACCTGGGTGGCACCTTCAACGACCTGGCGGTGTTCAACCCGGATACGCTGGAGAAGGTGAAGAACATCAAGTTGCCGGGTGGCGACATGTCCACCACTACGCCGCAGGTGTTCATCCGTTAAACCGGTGTTGCTTTCTTCGCGGGTAAACCCGCTCCCACAAGGAGCTCCACAGGGGCTGAATGTGGTGCGGTCCCTGTGGGAGCGGGTTTACCCGCGAAGAGGCCCGCTCAATCAACACAAGAACAACAAGAGACCGCCCATGCCCCAGCCAAGCTACTCCCAGGGCAATCAGGACAAACCCCTGCTTACCCAGTGCATCGGCGACGCCTTCGACACCACCGTCGCCCGCTTCCCCGACCGCGAAGCCCTGGTAGTCCGCCACCAGGCCCTGCGCTACAGCTGGCGGCAACTGGCCGCAGCCGTCGACCAGCACGCCCGCGCGCTGATGGCGCTGGGCGTGCAGCCCGGTGACCGCCTCGGCATCTGGGCGCCCAACTGCGCAGAGTGGTGCATTACCCAGTTCGCCAGCGCCAAGGTCGGCGCAATCCTGGTCAACATCAACCCGGCCTACCGCTCCAGCGAACTGGACTACGCCCTTGGCCAGTCCGGCTGCCGCTGGGTGATCTGCGCCGACGCATTCAAGACCTCCGATTACCACGCCATGCTGCTGGGCCTGGTCCCGGGCCTGGCCAGCGGCCAGCCGGGCAACCTGATCTGCGAGCGCTTCCCCGAGCTGCGCGGCGTGGTCAGCCTGGCCGCCGCGCCACCGCCGGGCTTCCTCGCCTGGCACGACCTGCAAGCCCGAGCGCACGCCGTCAGCCGTGAAGCCTTGGCCGAGCGCCAGGCACAATTGCGCGGCGACGACCCGATCAACATCCAGTACACCTCGGGCACCACCGGTTTCCCCAAAGGCGCCATCCTCAGCCACAGCAACATCCTCAACAACGGCTACATGGTCGGTGAAAGCCTGGGCCTTACCGAGCATGACCGGCTGGTGGTACCGGTGCCGTTGTACCACTGCTTCGGCATGGTCATGGCCAATCTCGGCTGCATGACCCACGGCACTACCCTCATCTACCCCAACGACGCCTTCGACCCGCTGGCCACCCTGCGTGCGGTGGCGGAAGAAAAGGCCACTGCGTTGTATGGCGTGCCGACCATGTTCATCGCCGAACTGGACCACCCGCAGCGTGGCGAGTTCGACCTGTCGAGCCTGCGCACCGGGATCATGGCCGGTGCCACCTGCCCGATCGAAGTGATGCGCCGGGTTATCGGCGAGATGCACATGGCCGAGGTGCAGATTGCCTACGGCATGACCGAGACCAGCCCGGTGTCGTTACAGACCGGCGCCAGCGACGACCTGGAGCGCCGCGTGACCAGCGTCGGGCGTACCCAGCCGCGGCTGGAGAACAAGGTGATCGATGCTGACGGCAACACCGTGCCGCGTGGCGAGATCGGCGAGCTGTGCACGCGGGGTTACAGCGTGATGCTGGGCTACTGGAACAACCCCAAGGCCACGGCCGAAAGCATCGATGAAGAAGGCTGGATGCACACCGGCGACCTGGCGGTGATGGATGAGCAGGGCTATGTGCGTATTGTCGGGCGCAGCAAGGACATGATCATTCGTGGCGGCGAGAACATCTACCCGCGCGAACTGGAAGAGTTCTTCTTCACCCACCCGGCGGTGGCCGATGTGCAGGTGATTGGCGTGCCGTGCAGCAAGTATGGCGAAGAGATCGTGGCCTGGGTGCGGCTGCACCCGGGGCATACGGCCAGCGCGGAGGAACTGCGCGAGTGGGCGAAGGCGCGGATTGCGCACTTCAAGGTGCCCCGGTACTTCCGCTTTGTCGATGAGTTCCCGATGACGGTGACCGGCAAGGTGCAGAAGTTCCGCATGCGCGAGATCAGTGTCGAGGAGCTGTCTGCCGGGTGATGTGTTGCCTGTACCGACCTCTTCGCGGGTAAACCCGCTCCCACAGGTACTGCACAGGCCTCAAGAGCAGTGGAGAACCTGTGGGAGCGGGCGTGCCCGCGAAGAGGCCAACACAGGCAGTAGATGACCTCAGCCTTGCAACAACTCCGGGCTGTTGAAGTTGCTCAACCTGCGATCATCGTCGGCACATGCCAGCCCCTGCACGGCCTCACGCAGCAAGGCCTTCTGCAAACTCCGCTCACCCGCCGCCCAGGCCTGCTCCAGCACCGGCAATACCCGGCGTGGCAGCACACTGAACATTGGCTGCCAGTACCCACCCTGGCGCACCATGGCCGCACTGTCACTGGCCACCGCCAAGCGCAGCAGGTCCTCGATCAACTCCCGGTCAACCAGCGGCGCATCACAGGCCAGCAGCACCACCCATTCATGCCGCGCCACCTTGAGCCCGGCAATCACCCCCGCCAGCGGCCCGGGGTAGTCAGCCTCGGCATCGCCCACCAACTGGTCGGCATACGCCCGGTAGGCCTCCTGATTACGGTTGCAGGAAATCACCAGATCATCGCTGAGTGGCCGTACCACGCGTTGCACATGCGCCACCAGCGGTTCGCCCTGCCAGTCGAGCAGGCCCTTGTCACGGCCGCCCATGCGCTGGCCGCGGCCACCGGCGAGAATGAGGATGGAGCAGGAGGGCAGGGCATCAGGCATGAAAAAGGGTTCCGGGCAGTCATTGCCGGGAACCCTCCCATTTCACGCGGGGCTTGTCCAGTCAGCTTTCGCGGGTCACGGCCTGCGTGTCGGCATTACCCGCCTGGTATCGCTTGGCAAGGCGCATCACCACCACGAAGAACACCGGCACGAACACCACCGCCAGGGTGGCGCTGAGCATGCCGCCGATCACGCCGGTGCCGATCGCCTGCTGGCTGGCCGAACTGGCGCCGCTGGCGATGGCCAATGGCACTACGCCCAGAATGAACGCCAGCGAGGTCATCACGATCGGCCGCAGGCGCAGGCGCGCGGCCTGCACGGCGGCATCGACGGCATCGACACCCTGGTCGGTCAGGCTCTTGGCGAACTCGATGATCAGGATGGCGTTCTTCGCCGACAGGCCGATCAGGGTGATCAGGCCGACCTTGAAGAACACGTCGTTGGGCATGCCGCGCAGGGTCACCGCCAGCACCGCACCGAGCACGCCGAGCGGCACTACCAGCAGTACTGCCGTGGGGATCGACCAGCTTTCGTACAGCGCTGCCAGGCACAGGAACACCACCAGCAACGACAGCGCCATCAGCATCGGTGCCTGGCTGCCGGACAGCCGTTCCTGCAGCGACAGGCCAGTCCATTCCAGGCCGGCGCCGGCCGGCAGCTGAGCCACCAGGCGCTCGATTTCGGCCATGGCTTCGCCCGAACTGTAGCCGGCTGCCGGCTCGCCGGAAATCGACACCGCCGGGTAGCCGTTGTAGCGGGTCAGCTGTACCGGGCCGCTGACCCACCTGGCCTGGACGAATGCGCCCAGTGGCACCATCTTGCCGCTGTCGTTGCGCACGTGAATCTTCAGCAGGTCTTCGACCTGACTGCGCTGGTCGCCTTCGGCCTGCACCACCACCCGCTGCATACGGCCCTGGTTGGGGAAGTCGTTGACGTAGCTGGAACCTACGGCCACGTCCAGCACCGTGCCGATATCGGCAAACGACACGCCCAGGGCATTGGCCTGGCGGCGGTCGATTTCCAGCTGCACCTGCGGGCTTTCCGCCAGCGAGGCTTCGCGCACGTTGGTCAGCACCTTGCTCTTGGTGGCATTGGCCAGCAGCTCGTCGCGGGCGGCCATCAGCTCGGCATGGCCCATGCCGCCGCGGTCCTGCAGGCGGAACTCGAAGCCGGTCGACTCGCCAAGGCCATCGATCGGCGGCGGCAGCACAGCGTAGGCCACGGCGTCCTTGAGCTGGGTGAAGGCCATGGTTGCGCGGTCGGCGATCGACTGGGCGCTGTCGTCGGCACCGCGTTCGGACCAGTCCTTGAGCGTGGTGAAGGCCAGTGCCGCATTCTGCCCGCTACCGGAGAAGCTGAAACCCAGGATCAAGGTGGTGTTGCCCACGCCCGGTTCCTCGGCGTTGTGCGCCTCGATCTGTGCCGCCACCTGTTCGGTGCGCATGCGGCTGGCACCTGGCGGCAGCTGGATGTCGGTGATGGTGTAGCCCTGGTCTTCGGTGGGCAGGAACGCCGTGGGCAGCTGGCTGAAGCCATAGCCCAGCACCGCCAGCAGCAGCGCGTATACCAGCAGGTAGCGGCCGCTGCGCTTGAGCGCCTGCATCACCCAGCGCTGGTAGCCGTTGCTCATGCCTTCGAAGCGGCGGTTGAACCAGCCGAAGAAGCCCTTGCGTTCATGGTGCTCGCCCTTGGCCACGGGTTTGAGCAGGGTGGCGCATAGCGCCGGGGTCAGGCTGAGCGCCAGGAACGCAGAGAACAGGATCGACACGGCCATTGACAGCGAGAACTGCTGGTAGATCACCCCCACCGAGCCTTGCATGAAGGCCATGGGCAGGAACACCGCCACCAGCACCAGGGTAATACCGACGATCGCGCCGCTGATCTGGCCCATGGCCTTGCGCGTGGCCTGCTTGGGCGGCAGGCCTTCCTCGGCCATGATCCGCTCGACGTTTTCCACCACCACGATGGCATCGTCGACCAGGATGCCGATGGCCAGCACCATGCCGAACAGGGTCAGCACGTTGACCGAGAAGCCCATGGCGAGCATCACGGCGAAGGTCCCCATCAGCGCCACCGGCACCACCAGCGTCGGGATCAGGGTGTAGCGCAGGTTCTGCAGGAACAGGAACATCACCGCGAACACCAGCAGCATGGCTTCGAACAAGGTGTTGATGACCTGCTCGATCGACACTTTGACGAATGGCGAGGTGTCGTAGGGAATGTCGTACTTGACGCCTTCCGGGAAGTAGCGCGCCAGGTCCTGCATCTTCGCCCGCACCAGGGTGGCGGTTTCCATGGCGTTGGCGCCCGGCGACAGCTGCACGCTGAAGGCGGTGGCCGGCTTGCCGTTCAGGCGCGTGCCGTACTGGTATTCCTGGGCACCGATCTCGACCCGGGCGACATCGCCGATGGTCACCGTGGAACCGTCCGGGTTGGCGCGCAGGACAATCGCAGCGAACTCCTCGGGGCTGCTCAGCTGGCCCTTGACCACCACGTTGGCGGTGATTTCCTGGGTGCTACGGCTGGGCAGGTCACCAATGCTGCCGGGGGCCACCTGGGCGTTCTGCGCGGCGATGGCCTCGGCCACGTCGTTGGGCGTAAGGTTGAAGCCGATCAGCTTGCGCGGGTCGATCCAGATGCGCATGGCACGTTCCGAACCGTACAGCTGGGCCTTGCCGACGCCCTTGAGGCGGCGGATCTCGTCCATCACGTTGCGCGCGAGGATATCCGACAGGGCGGTTTCGTCGAGCTTGCCGTCTTCGGAGGTGAGGGTGGCCAGCAGCAGGAAGCCGGTGGAGACCTTTTCCACCTGCAGGCCCTGCTGGGTCACCGGGCGTGGCAGGCGCGACTCGACCACCTTCAGGCGGTTCTGCACGTCAACCTGGGCCAGGTCCGGGTTGGTGCCCGGGGCAAAGGTGGCGGTGATGGTGGCGCTGCCCAGGCTGCTCTGCGACTCGAAGTACAGCAGGTTGTCGGCACCGTTGAGCTCCTGCTCGATCAGGCTGACCACGCTCTCGTCCATGGTCGCCGCCGAAGCGCCCGGGTACACGGCGTAGATCTCCACCTGCGGCGGTGCCACGTTGGGGTACTGGGCCACCGGCAGCTGCGGGATGGCCAGGGCACCGGCCAGCAGGATGAACAGGGCGACCACCCAGGCGAATACCGGGCGGTCGATGAAGAATTGCGGCATGAGTCAGGCCCTCACTGGCCAGTGTGCTGTGCGATGGGCGGTGCCCCTGATGCGTTGTCGACCTGCACCTGGTCACCGGCCTTGACGTGTTGCAGGCCCTCGACCACTACCTGCTCGCCGGGGGCCAGGCCTTCGCTGACGATCCAGCGGTCGCCCTGGGCGCTGCCCAGTACGACCTGGCGGTCGCTGACCCGGGCCTGCGGGTCGACCACCAGCACCTTGGGCACGCCGGCGCTGTCGCGCAGGATGGCGCGCTGCGGCACGCTCAGGCCCTTGGGCTGAACAGCCTGCTCCAGGCGCACGCGCACGTAGCTGCCGGGCAGCAGGTCGAGGTCCGGGTTGGGGAACTCGCTGCGCAGGGTGATCTGGTTGGTGCTGGGGTCGACGCTGATGTCGGAGAACAGCAGCTTGCCCGGCAGCGGGTAGGTGCTGCCGTCGTCCTGGATCAGCGTGGCACGGGCCTGGCCGTCACCGACCTGCTGCAGCTCGCCTGCACGCAAGGCGCGGCGCAGGGCGTTGAGTTCGCGAGTCGACTGGGTGACATCGGCGTGGATCGGGTCCAGTTGCTGGATGGTCGCCAGCGGCGTGGTCTCGTTCTGCCCGACCAGCGCACCTTCGGTGACCTGGGCGCGGCCGATACGGCCGGAAATCGGCGCGGTCACGGTGGCGTAGCCGAGGTTGAGGCGGGCGCGCTCCAGGGCGGCCTTGGCCTCGGCCACTGCGGCATCGGCCTGCAGGTAGCTGGCCTTGGCGTTGTCGTATTCCTGGCGGCTGACGGCCTTGTCGTCGACCAGCTCGCGGTAGCGCTGCTCTTGCAGGCGCGCCTGGTACAGGGTGGCCTCGGCCTTGGCCAGGGTGGCGCGGGCACTGTCATGGTCGGCCTTGAACGGTGCCGGGTCGATCAGGAACAGCACATCGCCCTGCTTGACGTCGCTGCCTTCGCGGTATACCCGCTTGAGCACCACGCCCGCGACCCGCGCGCGCACTTCGGCGGTGCGCGGCGCGAGGATGCGACCGCTCAGCTCACTGCTGATGGCCAGTGGCTGCAGTTGCAGGGTTTCCACCCGCACTTGCGGGGTGGGGGCTTGCTCATCCTGTTCGGCGCTGTCGTCGCAGCCGGCCAGGGACAGGCTCAGAAACGCCAGAAGCGCCAATGGGCGCAGGCGTGGGGGGAGGGTAGTAGACATACGGATCTTCCGATGATGACCGCCTGTATGCTACGGCAGGCGTTCCTTGGGTGGCTGTTAATACCTGTAGGACGAGTGTGAAAAAGTGTGAAGAACAATCCTGTCTACCTGTAGTGTTCTATATCCTGAGTATTCCTGTGCCGGCCTCTTCGCGGGTAAACCCGCTCCCACAGGGACCGCACAGCATCTGGAACCTGTGTGGTCCCTGTGGGAGCGGGTTTACCCGCGAAGAGGCCGGCAAGGCCTACCTCAACCCAGATTCCCAAGCGCCTATGCCGAATATTTTCCTGGTCGAAGACGACAGCGCCCTGTCCGAGCTGATCGCCAGTTACCTGCAACGCAACGACTTCCATGTTCAGGTGATCGCCCGTGGCGATCATGTGCTGGACGAGTATCGTCGGCAAAAGCCTGACCTGGTCATCCTCGACCTGATGCTGCCGGGCATCGATGGCTTGCAGCTGTGCCGCCTGCTGCGCCAGGAGTCGCAGGGCCTGCCGATCCTGATGCTGACCGCCCGCGATGACAGCCACGACCAGGTCCTGGGCCTGGAAATGGGCGCTGACGACTACGTGACCAAGCCCTGCGAGCCGCGTGTGCTGCTGGCCCGCGTGCGCACCCTGCTGCGCCGCAGCAGCGTCAACGAGCCGCGCCTGGACAACGACCTGATCCTGATCGGTGGCCTGCGCATCGACCTGGCCGAGCGCACCGTGAGCTGGCGCGGCGAAGAGGTGGAGCTGTCCAGCGGCGAGTACAACCTGCTGGTGGTACTGGCGCGCAATGCTGGCGAAGTGCTGAACCGCGACCGCATCCTGCAGCAGCTGCGTGGTATCGAGTTCAACGGCACTGACCGCTCGGTGGATGTAGCCATCTCCAAGCTGCGGCGCAAGTTCGACGATAACGCCGGCGAAGCGCGCAAGATCAAGACCGTGTGGGGCAAGGGCTACCTGTTCAGCCGCGTCGAGTGGGAGTGCTGACCGCCCATGCTGAAGATACTGGTGCGGCTGTACCTGGTGATCATCGTCGCCTATGCCGGTGCGCTGTTGTTCATCCCTGACACCATCGTCGGCCTGTTCCAGGACCGCTTCATGGCTTACAACCTGGACCAGGCCAAGGGCGTGCAGTCGTTGATCGTGCGCCAGTTCCGCCAGGCCCCGCGCGAGCAGTGGCCGGCAGTGGAGCAGGAGCTGGCCAGTGATTTCGCGCCGCTGGAACTGCAGCTGCTGCGCATGGACCAGGCCGACTTGAGCGAGGATGAGCAGGCGCGCCTGGAGCACGGCCTGTACGCCGTGCGCATTGCCGAATGGGGTTATTACGAGACGGTGCTGGCGCCGCTGGACAAGGAATGGCTGGTGCGCCTGCACTCACCGCCAGACCCGCTGGACATCAACGTGCTGTCGTGGGGCGTGACCGTACTGATCGGTGCGGCCATGCTCGGCTGCCTGCTGCTGTGGGTATGGCCGCACTGGCGCGACCTGGAGCGCCTCAAGGAAACCGCCCGGCGCCTGGGCCAGGGGCAGATGGCCGAGCGTACGCACATTTCACCGCACTCCAACATCGGTGAGCTGGCCGGGGTGTTCGACACCATGGCCAGTGACCTGGAGCGCCACGTCAACCAGCAGCGCGAGCTGCTCAATGCAGTGTCGCACGAGCTGCGCACGCCGCTGACCCGGCTGGATTTCGGCCTGGTGCTGCTGTTCGACGAAGTGCCGCCGGCCAGCCGCAAACGCCTGCTGGGGCTGGTGGGGCATGTGCGGGAGCTGGATGAGCTGGTGCTGGAGCTGTTGTCCTACAGCCGGCTGTACAACGCCGACCAGGCCCGCGAGCGGGTCGAGGTGTCGTTGCTGGAGCTGGTCGACAGCGTGCTCGGTGGCTTTGCCGAGGAACTCGATGGCCGGGGTATCCAGTGGGAGGTGCGGGCCGAGGGTGATTTGCCGCGTTTTGTGCTGGACCCGCGGCTGACGGCACGGGCGGTGCAGAACCTGGTGCGCAATGCCATGCGTTACTGCGACGAGAGCCTGTTGCTGCGCTTGCGCCTGGAAGAGGATGGTGCCTGCCTGGTGACGGTCGAGGATGACGGGATTGGTATTCCGGTGGAGGAGCGCGAACGGATTTTCCAGCCGTTCTACCGCCTGGACCGTAGCCGCGACCGCAATACCGGCGGGTTTGGCTTGGGGTTGGCGATCAGCCGGCGGGCGATCGAGGGGCAAGGCGGCACCTTGACCGTGGCGCAGTCGGCGCTGGGTGGGGCACAGTTCCGGATTCGCTTGCCTGCCGGGTGATGGGTTGCCTGTGCCGGCCCTTTCGCGGGTAAACCCGCTCCCACAAGGACCGCACAGATTTCAACCACTGTGGCGCACTTGTGGGAGCGGGTTTACCCGCGAAAGGGCCGGGCCTGCTAACCCTGCTCTGCCAGCTGGCTGGACCACAGCACAAAGCGGTCCTTGCCACTGTGCTTGGCCTCGTACAGCGCCTGGTCGGCGCGCACCAGCGCCGTTGTCAGGCTGTCGCCCTGGTCCACCCGGGCCAGGCCGATGCTGATAGTCACCGGGTGCTCGCCAACGTCCTCGCGCACCCGTTGGCACAACGCCGCCACCCGTTGCTCGGCGCCTTGCTGGTCCAGCCCGTGGAAAAAGATCGCGAACTCCTCACCGCCCAGTCGGGCAAACTCGTAACCGGCCATGCTCACTTTGATATGCAGGGCCACGCGCTTGAGCACTTCATCGCCCACGTCATGGCCGAAACGATCATTTACCCGTTTGAAGTTGTCGATGTCGATCATCGCCAGGTACTGCTCGGCCGTTGCCAGGCGCAGCTGTCGGCCCGCCTGGGCCATGAACGAGCGGCGGTTGGGGATTTCGGTCAGGGCGTCGACATAGGCCTGTTCCAGCAGCACCTTGGACAGATAGAAGTTGTGCAGCTTGGCCTTGCGCATCTGCAGGTAGCTGTAGATGACCAGGCCGCTGAGGAACACCGCGTAGCTGAACAGCATGGCGCCTTCGAGCGCGTCCGCTTCGATACGGGTGTGGTAGAACGGGTTAAGCACCAACCAGGTGATGGCCATGGCACAGAAGAACGACCAGCGCCGAACCGGGAGCACCGACACCGCATACAGCACGGTGGAGACCCCGAGTACCAGCCACACCGGGCGCAGGGTCACCGGGATGCCATCGATCACCAGGCGCATGCCCACAGTGATGGTGGCGATGAACAGCAGGTTGAGCACGTCGAAGTGATGGCTGCGACGGGTAAAGCGCAACACCACGGTGAGGCTGATGAGCAGGGTGATGAACAGATAGGACAGCCAGGTGAAACCCTGGCCGCCGAGGAAGCTGACGATCAGGTCGAACACCAGCCAGATCAGGATGCTGACGCAGAACACCAGCAGGCAGAACGGGCGCATGGCTTCGAATTCGTGCTGGCGGAATTCGGCGCGCAGGGCGGCGGGGGCGACCTGTTTGCGAACGTGGGCTTCGATGGTCTTGAACATCGCTGGGCTCCTGAGAGTACTGCTTTACCAGGCCTGGCCCTTTCGCGGGTAAACCCGCTCCCACAGGCCTCCCACAGCACTGGAAATCTGTGCGGTCCCTGTGGGAGCGGGTTTACCCGCGAAGAGGCCGGGCCTGGAGACTCAATTGGTGGGCAGAACACCCCGGGCCCATGGCCGGTAACGCAGGTCGAACACCGCCTCGGCATGGCACCCGCCACCCGTCTTTGGCTGGGCCGGCTCAGCCCTGAACGCCTGCCCTGGCTTGCTCACCTGGCGGAACGCCTCGCGTACCACGCCCACCCGGCACGGCAAGGCCTGTTCGTAACCCTGACTTACCAGCACGGGCAGGCGCCTGGTCCCGGCGCCATCCTGCCACCACACAGTCAAGCCCAGCCCGGCCAGTTGATCCAGCCAGGCGGCATTGACTCGCGGCGACAGTTTGCCGGCGCTGAAGGCACTGATGTGCAATGGCTTGTCCAGCTGCCGGTTGAAGGCCTGCAACTGGCTGTGCAGGGCATCACGGCGTTCGGCCTCGCGAAAATGATGGTCGTCCAGCTCCATGGGCAGGTACCAGCCGTCCACCGGCAACTGCCACCCCTGGCGCAGTTGCTGGTACTGGCTGAGCGAGCGCCCCAGCTGCGCTTTCCAGTAGCTGTTCAGGCCTTCGCCATCCAGCTCGTCGAGGCGCTGGTAGTAGGCCGGGTCCATGTACAGCCCCAGCACCAGTTGCAGCCCCTGGGCACGCGCGCTGCGCAGGCTGTTGGCCAGCCAGCCCTGGGCGCCGCCGAAATCGCTGTCGCCATAGGCGCTCCATTGCACGATCAAGGTCTTGCCGCCCTGGGCCACGGTGGCGTGCCACAGTTGCTGCCACTGGGCGGGGGTGACATTGGCATCGCGGTTGAGGGGTTGGTAGAACAGGCGCTGATCGGCGCTGGCCGGCAGGCACAGAGCAAGCAGGCAGAGGGCCAGGAACGTACGCATCAGAAGGTCATCTCCGCACCGACCAGCACGCCGTTGGCGCGCTCGTATAGATTGCCGCCCAGCGATTGCTGGTACTCGGCACGCACTTTCAGCGAACCGCGGTAGGCGTTGTAGCGATCGTCATCGAACCACCATTGCCAGCGCACACCAACCCCGGCCCTGGTGTCCTGGCGCCAGTCGTTGCTCGGGTCCTGGCTGGAAAACTCGACAAAGCCATAGGGCATGATGGTTTGCGGTGAGCTGCCCGGCAGCTTCCAGGCGTGGCCCTGTTGGTAGCGCGACAGCCAGGCGTGGTCGCCGGCACGGGTCCACCAGGCGGCGTCGAGGTAGAGGAAGCGCTCGTTCCAGTCGTCTTCATCGACGCGCCAGTCGTTGCGCCAGTCGCCCTGGTCGAGAAACGAGGCGGTGGCACGCAACAGCAGGTCGTTGCTCGATTCGGCGTGGTGACGCAAATCGCCCCAGTTGCCACCGACCTTGGCCGGGCTCAGCAGCTGGCCCAGGCTCAGGCCGCGGTAGTGCTCTTCGTCGATCTGTCGCTGGTGGTACAGCTCGGCATACAGGTTGAGGTTGGCCTGGCCGAGTGGCTTGTAGCGCAGGCCGACGCCGGTACCCATGCTTTGCGCATAGTCGGTGCGGCTTTGCCCACCGAACAGCACCCGGCCATACACCGACAGGGTGCTGCCGTTGCGGCTGGGCTCTTCGCCCAGGGCGTGGTCCCACATGGCCAGTTGCACGTTCTGCGATTGCGCGCGGCGCGAAGTGCCGCTGCGCTGGCCATTGTCGAGGAACTTGTCGTTGGTCGAGGTGCCGGCCGGCGACCAGGTGCTGGCCAGGGTGATGGTGTCGCGTCGCGACAGGCTTTCGTGGGCGCGGCGCTGGCGATACTTGCGGGCCTCCAGGCTGCCGTATTCGTCGTCGCCGTCGACCAGGTCCTGCTCCACATCGAGGATGCGGCGCAGTTCCCGGCGCGCCGAAGCGCTGTCTTCGGCTTCGTCATAGCGCAGGGCCAGCGTTTCGCCAAGGCGGTAGTCCTCGGGGAAGTCGTGGGTGGCGCGTTCCAGGTAGGGGATCGACTGGCGGCGCTGGACCTTGTCCGTCGAGCCGGCCAGGCGCATGCCGTAGTCGGCGCGGTAGCGTGGCTGGTCGGGTGCCAGGCGCACGGCTTCGGCCAGCCAGGCGCTGCTCTGGGCACTGTCGCCGGCCAGTAGCGCGGTGCTGGAGGCGGCGTAGTAGTGGTCAGCCCGCGGGTTGTGCGCCAGGGCCTGGCGCTGGAAGCCCAGCGCGGCCTGGTAATCGCCCTGGCGCTGGGCGATGGCGGCACCCAGGGCCCAGTCGTCGGCGCCATTGTGCGCGGCAGCGTCCCAATAGCGCCGGGCCGCTTGCGCGTCGCCAGCGTTCAGCGCGCCACGGGCGGCGGTGAGGCGGGCGTTGTCGGTCCAGGCGCTGTCGGGCAGGCTGCGCCAGATGGGCAGGGCGGCCTCGGAATCCCCGGCTGCCTCGAGGGCGTACGCCAGTGGCAGGCGGTTGCCGCTGTCGCCCAGGCGCTCGGCGGCCTGGTAGTAGACCACCGCTTCGCCGGGCTGGTCGGGCATGGCGCAGCGGCCCAGGGCGCGGTACTGGCCAGGTTCGCTCGGGGTAGCCGGTACGGCCTGGCGCACGGCATCGCACTGGCCAGCCTCGGCCAGGCGGCCGAGCAGCTGGGCACGAGTACCGGCGTCGACCCGAGGGATCAGGCTGAGCATGCGGCGGCTGTCCAGCGGCCCGTCGTTACGCGCATACAGGTTGCCCAGGCGCTGCAGCAGTGACGGCGCAAGGCGGCCCTGGTGACGGTCGTAGGCTTGCTCCAGCAGTTGCCGGGCGCGTTCGCCGTGGCCCTGTTGCGTCAGCAGGAAGGTGGCCTGCTCCAGCGCGGCCAGGTCGCCGCTCTGCCGATAGCGTTGCTCCCATTCGGCGGCGGTGCGTGGTTGAGGGGGCTGTGGCGGGTCGCCGTACAGGCGTTGCCTGAGCACGGCGTAGGCCCTTGGGTCGGTGCTGGCGGTGCAGCCCTTGAACTGCTCGCGCGCCAGCTCCGGGTCGCGGCGCGACAGCCAGTCGACGGTTTCCAGGCAGGGGCGTTGCAGTTGGTTGCTCAGGCGCTGTACCAAGGGGGCGTCGTGGCCTTCGCGGGCCAGCTCCCACAGTTGCTGGCGCTGCTCTGGCTGGTTCAGCTGCGCGGCCGGCAGTGCTTGCAGCCAACGCTGGGCCTGCTGGTTCTGGCCGACAGCGATGGCGCGGTTGGCCATGGCCAGGCGGGCCTGGTTGGCTGCTTCAGGGGAAGGGGCGCTGGGCAGCAGCGCGTTCAGCCCTTTTTCATCCACCTGCTGGATATAGGCATTGGCCAGGCGCTGCCAGTCCTGCGCGGGCAACTGGCCTTGGTCGGCCAGCGGCTGCAGCTGTTCGATGGTTTCCTTCCAGTTGCGCAGTTGTTCGGCGAAGTTGGCCCGGGCCAGGCGCAGCACCTGGCCGTCCCTCTGTGGTGGCAACTGGTTGAGCCAGTCCAGCGCCTTGGCGGCGCCACCGAATTTCGCCAGGCTCAGGCTGTAGGCCTGCCACAGGCGCACCCGATTGGTGCCATCGCTGGTGGCCAGCCATTGTTCCACCTGGCTGGCCGGCGGCGGGTCCTGTTCGATCCAGGTCAGGCGCAGTTCAAGCAGGGCGTTGGCGTATTCGGGGCTGCCGTCCAGCTGTTCGGCCAGGGCTTCGGCCTCCTTGTAGCGGCGCTGGTGAGCCAGGGCCTCCACCAGCAGCGTGCGGGCTTCGTCGTTGTTCGGTACCCGGCCCAGCACGTGGCGGGTCAGGCGTTCGACCTCGGCCCAGTTGTCCTTCTTCGCTTCGCGGTAGCTGCGCTCCATGAACGGGTAGCTGGTGAACCGCTGGAAGTCGGTCATCGGCGCCGAAGCCGAGGCGGGCAGGGCGGCGGAGCATAGCAACAGGCCAGTGAAGGTGAGGGAAAAGCGCGGCTTCATGCCACCTCCCGGGTCAGGTCAAAGGCGGCCTGCTGTTCGCTGGCCTGTTCGGTCAGGGCCTGCTGCAGCACCTGCTCGGTGATGATGCCGCGGGCGATCAGGTGCTCGCCGAGGCTCTGGTGTTCCGGGTCGAAGTCGATCAGCGCCTGGTTGAACAGGGTGACCGGGACCATGCCGCGCACCTGCAGCAGCGCGCCGAGCATTACCTGGTGGTGGCTGACCCGCTCCAGCAGCGCTTCGTCATCCTGGTGGCGTGCGAGGATGGCCAGCATCTCGCGGGTTTCCGGCTTCTGCCAAGGGCTTGGGTAGTGGTAGCGCAGGCCCAGGGTCACCCGGCCCTGGGGCGCCAGGCGGGCGCTGACCGGGCGCTTCAGGTGGCGGCTGATTACCCCCAGCGACACCTGGCTCACCGGGCTTTCGCTGGCCAGCAGCAGCGTGTCGCCGTCTTCGGCCACTGGCAGCACGCCATAGTGCGTCGCCAGCTTGCGCGGCAGTTTGGCGATCAGTTGCGGGTCGAGCTTGAACGGGTTGAGCGGTGCCCAGGGCAGGTCCAGTTGCTCGGCCAGGGTGGCCACCAACTGTTCGCTGTTCAGCCAGCCGCGCAGCAGCAGCTCGCGGCCCAGGCGCCGGCGTACCGGGCTGGTGATCGCCTGTTGCAGCTGTTCGTCGCTGATCAGACCCTTGGCCACCAGGCGCTGGCCCAGCGGCGTGCGAGCGGGGGCGGCGATGGCGGGGAATTCGTGGGTGGTCTTGTCCCAGGCCACACGCCGCGAGTCGCCCATTTCCATCACCTGGCGCAGGGCACGCAGGTTGGCGAAGAAGTTGACGAAGTTGCTCCACATCATCCGCGGCGCCGACAGCAAGCCTTCGCCGATGCCATAGAAGCGGGTGACGAACCAGGCGCGCTGGAACAGGCGGTTGAACAGCATCAGCCCGTTCAGCCACAGCAAAGTGGTCAGCAGCCAGCTGTCGCTGAGGATCGACATGAAGCGCCACGACTCTGGCGCAATCACCGTGACCAGCCACATGGCCAGCAACACCAGCAGCAACAGGTTGACCAGGAAACTCAGCAGGTAGGCGAACAGGCCGCGGCGGTCACGCCAGAGGAAGTAGTTGAGCGCGCCCTTGCGGCTCCAGCCCAGGTTGCTGGTGCCCTGGAAGACGATGCCGACAATCCACCGCGACTTCTGCCGTATGGCATGCTGCCAGTCGCGCGGGAAGTGCTCGCGCACGCAGATCACCTGGGCGAATTCACGGCTCATGCCCGGGCGCCATTCCTGCTTCAGGGTCAGCGCCGGGTCGGTGATGGAATAGCGGGCAAAAATGCACTTCATGCCCTTTTGCTTCAGGCGAAAACCGATGTCGTAGTCTTCGGTGAGGCTCTGCACGTCGAAGGCGATGCCGTCGCCGTCCTCGAGCAGCGCACTGATGGCGCGGCGGCTGAAGCAGGTGCCGACCCCGGCGCTGGGCACCTGGCCGGTCAGTGCCTCGCGCACGATCACGTCCTTGCCGTGGTTTTCGGCGAACTCGTCGACATAGTGGCCGGCGGTGAAACCTTTCCATTCCGGTGCATAGGGGTACACGGGGATCTGGATCATGTCCTTGTTCGGCAACAGGTAGTTGAACAGGCGCAGTTCCATGGGCGAGATCACATCTTCGGCGTCGTGCAGGATGAAGCCGGCGAACTCGATGCCGGCGTCCTGCTGGAAGCGCAGCAGCGCGTCGATGATGTTGTTCAGGCAGTCGGCCTTGCTGGTAGGGCCGGGGCGGGCGCAGACCACCTTGTGCACGTTGGGGTAGTGCAGGCACACCGCGTCGACATCGGCCTGGGTTTGCGGGTCGTTGGGGTAGGTACCGACGAAGATCTGGTAGTTCTCGTAGTCGATGGTCGAGGCAGCCAGGCGCGCCATCTCACCGACCACGCCCACTTCGTTCCAGGCTGGGACCATGATGGCCAGAGGCTTCTCCGGTACCTCGTACAGGCGTTTTTCGTCGGCTTTCTCGTACTTGTCGTAGATGCGAAAACGCCGGATAAGCTTGCGACCCCAGTAGCACAGGTCGATGAACAGGTCATCCAGGCCCAGCAGGAACATCAGCGAGGCCAGGACGATCGCGAGGATCTTCAGGCCGAACAGCACGTAGGTGAGAAAATCGATGAATGCCAGGCTCATGTGGCGGACACCGGCAGGAAGGGGTGGGCCATCGTCTTTATCCTCGTTCGATTCCCTGGACGAAGTTGTACGACTTGTCGCCGTTTGTACTGGATAGATACAAGCAGCCGAACGCAGGCTTGTCCAAATTTCTGGCTTTTTCTTGTGGGCCACTTCTTGTAGCTTTACAGGTCGTTGAACCAGGGAGCTGAACATGCAAGGCAAGGCACGCAAGATTGTCCAGGCCATTCTTTACGAAGCCATCGCCGTCGCCTGCGTGGCGCCCGCGCTGGAGCTGGCGTTCGGTGCCGGCATGGCGCAGTCGACCGTGCTGTCGGTGCTGATGTCGGGCATCGCGATGAGCTGGAACATGGGCTACAACTGGGTGTTCGAGCGCTGGGAAGCGCGCCAGCTCCAGCGCGAGCGCACGTTCCTGCGGCGCCTGCTGCATGCGCTGGGCTTCGAGGGCGGGCTGGTGCTGATCCTGCTGCCGCTGGTGGCGTACTGGCTGGATGTCAGCTTGTGGGCGGCGTTGCTGACCAACCTGGCGTTGTTCGTGTTCTTCTTCGTTTACGCGTTTGTCTTCCAGTGGGGCTTCGACAAGGTGTTCGATGTGCCGCTTTCGGCGCAGCAGGCGAAGTGTTGACTTTGTGCCGCACTACCGGCTAAGTTCCTATCCCATGAATACTTTCCCGCACGTCAACGCCATTATTATTACCGCCATTATCAGCTTGGCGGGCTAGCGCGTACGTGCACCGAACCCGCCCTGGAGGCGGGTTTTTCTCTCTGACTCCTGGGCAACGTGAACACAGCCAAGGAGTCACCGATGACCAGCTTCGTCAGCCCTCGCTCTACCGTCACCCCTCAGCAACTGCTGTCGGAGCAGGTGCGGCGCATTCTTGCCGCCCCGGTGTACGACCTGGCCATCGAAACGCCCCTTCAGGCTGCGCCCGCGTTGTCTGCCAGCCTGGGCAACCAGGTGTTGCTCAAGCGGGAAGACCTGCAGCCTACCTTCTCGTTCAAGATCCGCGGTGCCTACACCCGTTTGTCACGCCTGAGTACCGTGCAGCGCGAGCGCGGGGTGATCACCGCCTCTGCGGGCAACCATGCCCAGGGCGTGGCCCTGGCGGCATCCCACCTGGGCATGAAGGCCACCATCGTCATGCCGACCACCACGCCGTCGCTGAAGGTGGAAGGGGTACGTTCGCGCGGTGGCCATGTAGTGCTGCACGGTGAGAGCTTCCCCCATGCCTTGGCCCACGCGCTGAAACTGGCCGACAGCGAAGGCGCCACCTTCGTGCCACCGTTCGACGACCCGGATGTGATCGCCGGGCAGGGCACCGTGGCCATGGAGATCCTGCGCCAGCGCCCGGGGGCGCTGGATGCCATCTTCGTACCGGTGGGTGGCGGTGGGCTGATTGCTGGCATTGCCGCCTATGTGAAGTACCTGCGCCCTGAGGTGAAGGTGATCGGCGTCGAGCCGGAGGACTCCAACTGCCTGCAGGCTGCCATGGCCGCCGGTGAGCGGGTGATCCTGCCGCAGGTTGGCACCTTCGCCGATGGTGTGGCGGTGGCGCAGATCGGCGCCCATTGCTTCGAGTTGTGCCGGCACTTCGTTGACGAGGTGGTCACCGTGAGCAGCGACGAGCTGTGCGCGGCGATCAAGGACATCTATGACGACACCCGCTCGATCACCGAGCCGTCCGGCGCCCTGGCCGTGGCCGGGATCAAGAAGTACGTGGCGCGCGACGGCGTGCAGGGGCAGACCCTGGTGGCCATCGACTCCGGGGCCAATGTCAACTTCGACCGCCTGCGCCATGTGGCTGAGCGTGCCGAACTGGGCGAGCAGCGCGAGGCGATCATCGCTGTCACCATCCCGGAACAGCCGGGCAGCTTCCGCGCCTTCTGCCAGGCCCTGGGCAAGCGACAGATCACCGAGTTCAACTACCGCTATTACCCTGGCAAGGAGGCGCGCCTGTTCGTGGGTGTGCAGACACACCCGCTGCACGACCCACGCGAGCAGTTGCTGGCCAGCCTGCGCGAGCAGGGCTACAGCGTACTGGACCTGACCGACAACGAACTGGCCAAACTGCATGTACGGCATACTGTGGGCGGCCATGCCGCGCCCGGGGCTGACGAGCGGGTGCTGCGCTTCGAATTCCCCGAGCGGCCCGGGGCGTTGCTGGGCTTTCTGGAGCGGCTTGGCAAGCGTTGGAACATCAGCCTGTTCCATTACCGCAACCATGGTGCGGCAGAGGCCCGGGTTTTCGCCGCGCTGGAAGTGCCGCGGGATGAGTTGACGGGGTTGCCGTTGGCGCTGGATGAGATGGGGTACCGCTACTGGGATGAGACCGACAACCCGGCGTACAAGCTGTTCCTGGGGTGATTTCGGTACACCACGGGATTTATAGCGCCTGTCAGATCGAGCGCCGCGCGGGCGGCGCTCGATCTGACAGGCGCTATAAAGATCAAGGCGAGCCCACGGCCCTCAGCGCTCGCGCATGAAGAAGCCCGCTACGAACTTGCGGAAGGTTTCCAGGCTCTTGAAGTCGGCGTAGCGCTTGAAATTCTCGGTATCCGGTTCGGGCCCGATGGGTTGCTCCAGCAACGACACCGACAATACCCGGTCCTGGTCCGAGGTCATCACCAGTTCATCCATCACCTGGCCACCGATCACCGGGCGGCGCATTTGCACTTTCACACCCTTGCTGGCCATCCAGTCGACCAGCGATACCAGGGCCTTGAGCGGCTCGCGTTCTTCGTCCCGATATACCGGGAACAGGTGGGCGCGGGACAGCACCGGCACGCTGGCCACATGAATCAGCTCGTAGAAATGGCTGCCGGCACTGGTCGGCGAGTACAGCGCCAAGGCCAGTAACGGCCCGGCGGTGCGGTTGCCGCCCCAGTACAGGTGGTGGCCCTGGAAGTCGAAGCCGTCTTCACTGCGGTTGTTGAACAGCTTGCGCCCTTTTATCTGGTCCACGCAGTCCAGCAGCAGGCCGTGGCGGCGATGGTTGCCGAACACCGTGGCTTCGCGCAGGCGGGACTTGAGCATCATCATGTGCTTCATGTCCAGGCGGGTTTCCAGATAGTTGCTGGCGGGGACCCGTTCCAGCAGCGGATAGCGGCTGGCCACGCTGCGCAACTCGGCAAATTGCCCGGTCAGGTCCTTTTTCAGGTGCGTGGCATACAGGTTGAGGCCGCTGGTTTCGATCCAGGTCAGCAGCAGTGACAGCAGGCGCTGTTGTTCACGGCGTTCGCTGCCATCGCCGCCGCCACTGGTGGTGCCGCTGCGGAAGTCGCCGATCAGGCGCAACGGTGTGTCGGGCGGTAGCCAGGCAGCGGGTGGCGCGGGGTCGTTTTCGCGTTCGGCCGCTTCTCGCTCGTCCTTGGTGAACGGGCAGCCGGGCGCGTGCTCGGCAGTACCCGGGTTGTTCTTGAGAAACAGCGTACCGGTGTTGCCGTTGAGGGTGACATTGAGCACCGGCAAGGCATCGCTGCGGCAGTCGCAGGCCAGCCACTGGTTGGCGTTGCGTACCTTCATCAGCAGCTGGTTGGCCTGTAGCAGGCGTGGGCCGGTGAGGCTGCCGGTGGCAAAGCCGACCAGCAGCTCCTCTTCTGCGGGGGTCAGGCTACGGACCTGTGCGGCGGTTTTGTCGATGATTCGCATGAAGCAGCTCCCAGCTACGAGCTCCAAGCTTCAAGCAAAGTCGCGCCGCTTTCAACTTACCGCTCAGTTGCACTGAACATTTTCGCCGCGCGGGCGCGGATCTCGTCGGGGGTCAGGTCCTCCTTGTGGGTGGAAACGAACCAGATGTTGCCGAACGGGTCTTTCAGGGTGCCGCTGCGGTCGCCGTAGAACTGGTCCGTCACCGCACTCAGCTGGGTGGCGCCGGCCGCCAGGGCCTGGGCGTAGACCTTGTCGCAGTCCTCGACATACAGGTGCAGGCCAACGCCTGCGCCGCTGAGCTTCTGGCTGGCGGTGAGACCGCCCTCCATGTCGCAGGGGTCGCCAAGCATCAGCGACGAGTCGCCGATCTTCAGCTCGGCATGGCCCACGCGGCCCCCCGGGGCGTCGAGGCGGAACATCTCGACGGCAGCGAAGGCCTTCTTGTAGAACTCGATGGCCTTGGCGGCGTCGTTGATGGCCAGGTAGGGGGTGATGCTGTGCTGGCCTTCGGGAATGGGTTTGGCTGCCATGTTCGACTCTCCTTGGAAGTGGGCGCCGGTGGGCGCCCTGTTGCTTAGAGTCGTTTGCGCGGATGGAAAATCGACAGCGCTGATAGATCGATTCTCTATAAACGCGGCTGTCAGAAGATGTAGTCGGTGGTCAGGAAGCTCGACTGCCGGTTGCGAATGATCTCGCTGATCAGTTCCTTGTTGGCCTCCTGGAAGCGCGTTGCGACCAACGTGCGGATCGAGAACACACGCAGGGCGTCGTGTACCGACAGGGTGCCTTCGGCGCTGTTCTTGCGGCCGTTGAACGGATAGGTGTCGGGGCCGCGCTGGCATTGCGCGTTGATGTTGATGCGCCCGACCTGGTTGGCGAAGATGTCGACCAGGCTGCCGATGGTTGCCGGGTCATTGCCGAACAGGCTCAGTTGCTGGCCGTAGTCGGAGTCCAGCACATAGTCGATCACTGTCTGCAGGTCGCGGTATGGCACCACTGGCACCAACGGGCCGAACTGCTCTTCGTGGTAGACGCGCATGTCCGGCTTTACCGGGTACAGCACGGCCGGGTAGAAGAACGAGCCACGGCTGTGCCCGCCGCCTTCGTTGAGCACGCGTGCGCCCTTGGCGGTGGCATCGGCGACCAGGCCGTCAAGGTAGTCGACCTTGCCGGGCTCGGGCAGCGGTGTCAGCGCTACGCCAGGCTCCCATGGCATGCCGGGCTTGAGCGCGGCCAGCTTGCGCTGGAACTTGTCGAGGAAGGCATCGACGACGTCCTCGTGGACGAACAGGATTTTCAGTGCCGTGCAGCGCTGGCCATTGAACGACAGCGCACCGGTGACTGCCTCTTCGACGGCGTTGTCGAGGTCCACCTGGGGCAGCACAATGCCCGGGTTCTTGGCATCCAGGCCCAGCGCGGCGCGCAGGCGGTGCGGGCGCGGGTGCAGTTTTTTCAGGTCGCTGGCGGCCTTGTGCGTGCCGATGAAGGCGAACACATCGACCTTGCCGCTGGCCATCAGCGCGCTCACCGTTTCCCGGCCACGGCCATAGATGACGTTGATCACCCCCGGCGGGAAACTGTCACGGAAAGCTTCGAGCAATGGTCGAATCAGCAGCACGCCGAACTTGGCCGGCTTGAACACCACGGTGTTGCCCATGATCAGCGCCGGGATCAGCGTAGTGAAGGTTTCGTTCAGCGGGTAGTTGTATGGCCCCATGCACAGGGCCACACCCAGCGGCGCACGGCGGACCTGGCCCAGCGTGCCCTGTTCCAGCTCGAAGCGGCTGGAGCGGCGGTCAAGGTCCTTGAGGGCATTGATGGTGTCGACGATGTAGTCACAGGTGCGGTCGAATTCCTTTTCCGAATCCTTGAGGTTCTTGCCGATCTCCCACATCAGCAGCTTGACCACGGCCTGGCGCTGTTCACGCATGCGCGCCAGGAAGGTTTCGACGTGCTGGATGCGTTCGGCCACGCGCATGTTTGGCCAGGCGCCGCGGCCTTTGTCGTAGGCTTGCACAGCAGCATCGAGTGCGCTGAGCGCGGTGTCGGCATCGAGCAGTGGGGCACTGCCCAGCACCACTTGGCGTTCTTCATTGCCTTCCTTGAGCCAGACCGGGCTGCGCACCGTGGCCAGGGGCCCGTCCCAGCGCCTGAGTTCACCGTTCACCAGGTAGTCGCGTTGTTCAAGGGGGGCTTCCAGGCGCCAGGTTTCCGGGATGTTCTCGGCGCTTGGGAAGAGTGAATCGAGCAGACGGTCCATGGGTACTGCACCTCACATTGCTGGGCGGGTTTCGAGCCAGGTGAATCGCTTCAGCTGCGAGCATGCACCGGCCGCCGGAAAAACACCAGTCTGGCTTAACATCGGTGCAAGTGCCTGCCTGTTGGACAGGCAGGCATCCGGGTCGATGTCAAAGCGGTAGGTTGAACAGGTCGTAGGGTGGGTGCGTCAACCATTGCTGGCGCAGGACGGGGTCTGCGTCGATCAAGGTCAGGCGCCGCCAGAACTCTGTATGGGCAAACCGCGGGTGGGACAGGAACGGTTCAAGTTCGAGCAAGGGCCTGAGGTCGCGGCGGTACTGCAGCGGTAACCGTTGCCACAGGGCCATTTCGGCCGGGCCGGTTCGTTCGAAGAATTCCAGGTAGTCGCCTGCGCACACCAGCAGGTCCACCTGGTGCACGGCGTTGTAGGCCTCGATCTGCGCAAGCACGGGTGCGCCCAGCCAGTCGCTTTCCAGGCGCAGGGCCTCTGCAACGGGCCGTGGCACGTTGAAACCGTCTGGCAGCCGCAGCAGCTGGTTGTCGCCAATGTCCAGGATGAGGGGCTCGAGCACCTGGTCAAGGCCTTGCGGCAATTCGCTGAGCGCACAGTCGTTCAGGAACAGTGTTTTCAGGTAGGCCAGCCCGCGCAGGTCCGGGGCCTGCAGTAGCGGGTTGCCCGACAGGTCCAGTACTGCAAGCCCGGAGCAGCGGTTCAGCGCTTGCTGGGCCTGGGCATCCCAGGTAATGCGGTTGCCTTCCAGGTCCAGCCAGGTGAGGTGCTCAGGCCTGACCAGGCGGGGCACGGCGTCGAATCGGCAGTCGGTCAGCAGCAGGCGCTTGAGGTTGGGGAAACGCTCATAGAATTCGGCCGGCAACTGGCTGAGCGAACGATTGTTGCTGAGTGACAGGTGCTCCACATGGGTGAAGTCATCCGGCAGGGCCAGGCTGGCCAAGGCCTGGTTGTCCAGTTCCAGGTCGGAAAGGTCCAGGCTGTGCAGGTGGCCACCCCCTTCAAGCGCTACGGTCGACAGCCGCCGCCAGGCGTTGAGGATGGGGCGGATGGCCAGGTGCCGTTGGTGAGGGCGTTGCGGATCGGGCCGGGCCCATTCCTGCAGGTCGCGGTGCAGGGTATCCAGGCGCTGCTGCAGGTCGCGCAGGCGTTGTGTGGGTGAGCGAATGTCGTCGACGTACGGGTTGTCCTCCTCGTTGCCGAGCCAGTTTTCGAACTCCTGGTCGGTGGCGTTCGGGAACAAGCGGCGATAGGCCCCGGCCAGCGAGCCTGCCAGGCGCGGCTGCGGCGGTTCGGGGGCGAGCGGCCGACCGCCGAGCAAGCGGCCCATGGGCTTGCGCAGCAGCGCCCGGTGCCCCCAGAGCCGCTGGGCCAATGTCTCCCTGTGCTTGTCGACCCAACCCAGTACACGCTGGCGTAGCGAGCTGCCATCGGCCGTCGGGATCCCCAGCCTGTCGCGTTGCGAGCGAGACAGTGCCTGCTCTACGGCGCGGCAGAGGTCCGGATCTCGCGGCGCTGGTGCAGGGCGCTCGCCCCGGTCGACCTCATAGCCTTCGGCCGATTTGATCACGCAGCGCAGGGTGGTGGCCTGGTCGCTGCCGACATGCTCCAGCCGAGGGCCATCGGGGCTGGCGCCGTGCAGCTCCAGGCGCAGGTCTGCAGGCCAGTCGGGCATCGCATCCAGTGCGCTGAACAGCAGGCGTTCGCTGTCGCTGCTGGCCCGGGCTGGCTGCAGCAGGCCTTCCAGCGCGCGTACCAGGGGCAGCTCACTGTGCACCTGCTCCAGCGACTGGCGAACCTGTGTGGGCAACTGACCGTGCTGTTGCCACGCGAGCGATTCGGCCTCGCCCAGCGGTGCCAGCAAACGCCTGGCCAGGGCAGGGGAGAGCCGCGGATAGGCGTCGAGCAGCTTCTGCATTGACGGAGTGTTGGCCGCACTGCCGTTGTAGCGTTCCTCGAACTGGCCCGGCGGGGCCTTGTCGGCCAACGCCTCTACCTCAGCCTGTGCCGCCATGCGCTGCAGGGCATCGAGCAACAGCGGCGGCGTTGGCTGGCCTTCCAGGTGCACCCGGCGCAAGCGCGCTGCGTCGATGCCACAGAGTCGGCCGGCCTGCGCCAGCTGTTCTGGCGTGTACGCGGCATAGGCCTCGCCAAGACGGCGCACCAGCTTCGCGAATGGCCACTGGCCGGGCTGTTCATGCTGGCCACGCCAGGCGCCTTGGGCATTGTGCACCAGCGGTGGCTGCCAGGCATCGGGCTTCTCGGGGTGAATGGCCCGCCATTGCTGCAGGTGGTTGTCGAAGCGTTGCTCGAACAATTGGCCGTCCATGCGGATGAAGCGCCGGCCCTCGTACAGGTACTGGCCAAGTGCATTGGGCTGCAGGTTTTCCGGCAGTGTCACGCTACTGCGGTAGGGGGTGAGGTCTTCATTCCATAGCCGGTAGCGTCCGTCGTTGCCGCGTATTTGCTGCAGGTTTTCCATCAACGGGCTGTTGAACAGCTTGGGTATCACCTTGCCCGCGGCCACGAAGCCACCGATCACGGCCAGGTTCAGGCCAACCGCCTCCAGGTGGCGCAGCGCCAGGTGGCGGTCGCCTTCATCCCAGGCCTCGTAGCCCTCGAAGGCCTCGCCGAGCAGCTGGCAGGCAGTGACGGCCAGCATCAGGGTGCCTGCACCTGGAATGAAGAACGCGGCGATATTGAGCGCATCCAGGCCAAGGCTTTCCCATTCCTCCTGGCGCCTGGCCCGCGCGTTGGCATCGGCCGTCGCTGTCGGGACCGCCAGCAGGCTGGCTTCGTGCTTGAGGCGGGCCAGGTGCAGGTCCTGGTAGTGGCCGAAAGGCTCGGCCGTGATGGCCACGCGGGTTGGGCGCAGGTCCGCATGCGCCGCGCGCTGCCAAGGGCGGTCGTAGGCAGTGCTGCCCGTGGCGTCGAGATTTTGTTGCAGCAGGTCGAGAAAGTGCGTGCGCTCGTCCTGCCTGATGTAGGCCGTGAAGGCCTGGCGGGCATCGGGTTCGAGCAGCAAGGTCGCCAGCGTATCGTGTACCGCGTCCAGGTTGTTGCATTGACGCAGGGCCGGGTCATGGCCGGGCAAATACAGCACCAGACCCGCACGGCCGGCATCGATCAGCATGACTTCGTGCAGGTCTGTGCCGAACAGCGCCAGTTGCCAGCACCTCACTGCGCCGCTCTGCAACAGCTGTTCGACCTGATCGCGCGCATTGCCGTCAAGCAGGTGCCGCAGACAGGCAAGGTCGGCTGCCAGGCGCAGGCGGTCTTTTTGCACCCTGATGGCCAATGCCCGGGTAGCGGGTCGTGCGAAGTGTTCTTCCAGGTGGGCCTGGTAAGCGTTACCCAGGTCCAGGTCACGGCACAGTGTGGCGAAAGCGGCGGGCGCGAGGGGCAGCCGTTCCACCTGATAACGCTCAGACTCCAGCGCAACGCGCGCCACGGGGACTTGCATGCCGAGGGGGAAGGCGCCGTGTACCCGCATCGGCGTGACCTGAATGTTGTCGCTCAGGGCAATGGCACTTTCCGGGGAGAACGCCTCGTCGTCAGCGAAGTTCTGCAGGGCAGCCTGTAGCAGGTTGTCACGACGATGGCGGTAGAGATAGCGCAGGACGGTCCAGTGCCAGCTGCGCTCCACCCGCAGCAGTTGGGTATGGCGCAGCGGTGCGTGAAAGCCTTGTTCAGCAAGGCGTGCGCGCAGCAATGGCTCGGCAAATTCAGTGATCTGTTTCAGGCCTTTGAGTGAGCAGGCCAAGGCTGCTTGCGCCTGCATCAGCCGCGCCTGACTGGCGTGCACTGCCTGGCGCAGGCCGGGGGCTGCGTTGGCGAACCAGTCCTGCGCCTGCCACGGGGCGACCTGTGTTTGCTTCAACGCGGCCCACTGGTTGGGTGTCGCCTGGCGTGCCCAGTGCGGCAGTTGCGCCTGGAGCAAAGATTGATGGGGGTTGGATGGCATCTTGATGCTCCTTCTATGCAAAGAAGGCATCAAACGTTATTTCTCTATAGCCAAGTGGTAATGGGATAGCGCGGACGGGATATACCGATAGAAAAGTGCTTGTTGGGTGAGCCTTTCCTGCAGGAAATTTGACGTCATGAAACTTTGCAAAACTTCCCGGCGCATTCATGAAATGCAATCAAAATGCCACTTGCTAAAGTGTTTGTGCGCACCTTAAATTGTTAGTTGACATGGGGTTACTGGATAATTCCTGAATATCAATAGGATACGTGCTTCTTGCTGAATTGTTGTCCTTTTCCGATAGACCTTGGTACACATCGAAGGACCTCGAAGAAGAAATGAAAGCGACCTTGACGGCAGTGGCGCGAAAACTCATCTCGCCCTCAATACGCTACGAAATGAGACAGCTGGCCAGCAAGGGGCTTGAAGTGATGGCGCGTGCCTGTTTCTGGCGGTGGGAAGTTGCCAGGTTTCGGTTGCAGCAGGAAAGCCCGTACGAAATTTTATATATCGGCCGAAAGCAGCAGCGGGAAATGGCCAAGCTGCTGATTGCCGGCAAGGGCCAGGGCAATGCTGCAGTAATTGACAGCGCAAGCGCGACGATTGCGCCCAACCACGTGGTGGTGGTCAGCGAAATGCCGACGTCGGGGGCATTGTCGGTGCCGCATTACCTGAGCGCCGTGGTGCCGCTCGGGCGCTCGCTGGAGGACATCACGGCGCGCTACGACAGCGAGTTGCGGCGCAGCATCCGCAAGAACCGCCCGTTGTACCAGATGCGCCAGGCCCTCTCGGACGACGAGATCGCCATGGCCGACCGCGACCTGCTGCGCCCCTATGCCAGCGCCAGGCAGGGTATCCATGCCGCGCAGTTTCCCACTGAAGAAGTGTTTCGCATTGCCAGGGGCGTCGGCCGGCTCGACTTGATCACCTTGGGCGATGAAGTGATCGGCTGCCACCTTGGCTGTGAAGTGGTACGCGCGGGCAAGCGTTATTGGAGCACGTTGCGTTTCGGCTATTGCGAGGCGGTGTTTACCGATGCACGGAAGTTGCGTGAGGTGAACTCGATCACCACTTTCATGGCCCTTGAGTGGGCGTTGATGCAGGGCTTCGATTATTACGACATCGGTCTTTGCCTGGCGCGCCCGGATGACGGTTTGTTGAAATGGAAGCGCCGTCGCGGTGGCGATATCGATTCGCTGGGTAACCATGCCTGTCTGTTTGTCCGCTTACCCAGAACCGGCACGGCAAAGTTCCTCTGGGACACGCCGATGTTCGCGCTCGAAGGCGACAAACTCACGCTGCATCTGGGGTTGCCCGAGGGCCCGAGTGACGAGGAAGTTGCCAGCCGCTACCAGGAAATGGTGTTTGGTGGCCTGCACAAGATTTATTTCTATGGTGGCAACGGGGCGGGCGAACCGTTCGTGGAAAGCTTGCGTCGCCGTTACGCCAACCTGCAGTCACCGCCCACCATGGAAAGGGTCATGTGCAACTGAACGGATGCCAGGGAGGCGTTGATCTGGCGCCTCGCGTCAGGCTTTTGACCTTGTCACCAAGGGAGGACGCTTCATGGGAAGCGACATCTCGCAGTTCAGTCCAGCGCCCGCAGACAGGCAGCACACCTGGACCTTGGCCGCCTACCGTTATATGGCGCGCAAACGGCTGGGCGGGAACAGCACCATCGACCTCAAGAGCATCGCGGCCAAGAGCTGGGACATTGCCCCTGGTGAAGTCACGGTCTCGCCCCCGGCCTTTTACCTGCCAGGCCAACTGGAGCGGGTGACGGGCTGGGAAGGCAAGCGTTTCTATCCCTACGTGCACCCTGCACGCACCATGGAGGGCGGTATCAGCACGCTGCAAGGGCCAACCCGCGGTTACCTGATCAAGGAGGTGTGGCTGGTCGACGGGGCCTTGTACAAGGGCAACGCCAGCCACTGGCTGTCGCTGAAGCCGGGCCTCCTGCCGACCATCATGGTGGACAATGAAATCGACCGTGCGGCCATCTATTGCACGCAAAATGGCAATACGTGGTTCGGTACCTGGTTGATGGAGGATTGCCCGACCTATGCGCTGGCCTGTAACGAAGGTATACCGGTAACCACCGCGCCCTCGGCCAGATTCCCGCTGTTTACCCAGGCGCCGGCCTATGAAGACTGGCTGGAGATGAACCCGCTGCGCCTGCGCAGTGCGTTTTTCCGCGAGCTGGTGTTGTTCGATGACCTGGCCAACAACCGCAGTCGGCATTCCCGCTACCGGGCCATGGGCGACAAGTTGCTGTCGCATGTGCTGTATGCCCCACACCCTGGGGTGTTTCTGCTGCGTGGTGGCGATGGTGACCTGCGCCTGTTGCGCAATGAGCTGGCGTTGGCCGAGCACTTGCGCGCCACCCGCGGCTTTCGCATCGTCGACCCGCTGAAGACCGATGTACCAAGTATCGTCGCGGCCTGCGCCGGGGCACGGGTGGTCATTGGTGTAGAGGGTAGCCAGCTGGTGCATGGGGTGAATGTATTGCAGGCCGGCGGTTGCCTGCTGACCTTGCAGCCGCCAAACCGGTTTGTCAGCTACTACAAGTACCTGACGGACCGTGACCTCCAGCATTTCGGCTTTGTGGTCGGGATACCCGAAGGCGATGGTTTCACGATCGATATTGGCGAAGTGGAGCGGACGTTGGACCTGTTTCCGCGATAAGCGTGTAGTATCCGGGCGCATGGCAGCTGCGAGCGGGGTGAGGGATGATCGAGGTATCACGGTTCTGGCGCGACCCGGCGCTGCCCTTCGTCGAAGCCCGGCGGGTAGGGGACGGGCGGCAGGTGTGCTACGCCGCGCATTCCCATGAGAGCTTTTCCATCGGGGTGATCACGGGTGGGCACAGCACCTACCTCAACGGTGACCAGCGTATCAAGGTGGAGGCCGGTACCACGGTGCTGATGAACCCAGGTGTGGTGCATGCCTGCAACCCCATCGCCGGGGAGCCGTGGTCCTACCTGATGTTGTTTGTCGATATGCCTTGGTTGCAGGCGCTGGGGTTTGCCTTGCCGGCCCAGACCTGGAGTAGCTCGCCGGCGTTGTACCGGTGCCTGTTGCAGGCCTTTGCCGACCTGTTCGACGCCAGCGTGCCAGACCGGGAAGCCCGCCTGGCGGCGCTGTTTGGCGCACTGCCGGATTTGCTTGACGGTAATGTTGGCGTGAACGACGAGGGCAACCCGCGGCTGGACGCGGCGGCAGCGTTCATACGTGCCCACCGTAGCGATCCGCTGAGCCTGGACGACATCTGCGCGGCCTGCGGCCTGTCGCGCTCGTACCTGATTCGTGCGTTCCGCCAACGCTTCGGGCTGACGCCGCATGGCTACCTGCTCGATCAGCGCGTGCAACTGGCCAGGGCGCAACTGCGCCTGGGCCGGGCAATTGCCGAGGTTGCACATGAGGCCGGGTTTGCCGACCAGGCGCACCTGCAGCGGGCCTTCAAACAGCACCTGGCGGCGACGCCGGGGCATTACCGCAACGCATTCGGTTGAATTGCCCTGTTGGCCGTCATGGCCCGATCGCCGGCAAGCCAGCTCCCACAGGTACTGCACAGGTCTTGAGGGCAGCGCGGCCGGGGGGGCTGGCTTGCCAGCGACAGGCCGGTGTGCAGCCAGCCTTAAATGACCAGGTAAACCGCGCTGCCCACCAGCAAGGCCGCCAAGCCCCGATTCAGCAGGCGCATGTGCCGTGGGTTGCCCAGGTACTGACGAACCACGCTTCCGGCCCACGCCCAGCTGGCCACCGAAATGAAGCAGATCGGCCCGTAGATCCAGGTAAACAGCCACAGCAACTGCTGCTCACCGCCGGTGTAGGCACCCACCCCGGCCACCGCTGCCAGCCATGCCTTGGGGTTGAGCCATTGCATCGCCGCGCCGTGCCAGGCCGAAGGGGCCTGGGTGGGATGTGCGCTGCCGAGCTGCCCGTCGTCGCTGGCCAGCTTCCATGCCATGTACAGCAGGAACGCCACGCCGCCCCAGTGCAACAGCAGGCCCAGCAAAGGCCAGCGCAGCAGCAGTTGATGCAGGCCAAGCCCGACCAGCACCAGCAGCAGGCAGAAGCCCAGCGTGGCACCGGCCACATGCGCAAGGCTGGCACGCAGGCCATGGCGGGCACCGCTGCCCAGCGCGACGATGTTGACCGGGCCGGGGGAGATCGAGGCCGCCAGTGCGAAAGCGGCCATGGACAGGGACAGGCTCATGAGGGTGATCCGTGTGGTTGAGGGGGGCCTCCATGCTCGGGTATCGGCAGCCTGTGGTATTGAAGAAAAGTACCCACTCCGGACCAATGCATTTCCCTGTGGGAGATTGCCCAGCCCTTTGGGCTGCGCTGTCGCACAGATAACTGAATTCGCAAGCGATCCTCGTACTCTGTGGGAGCGGCTTTAGCCGCGAAGAATCCAACGCGGTGCATGGCACCGGCTGCGCCGGTGTTCGCGGCTAAAGCCGCTCCCACAGGGTCCCTGCTAATTCAATGAGTTATGTGCAGTTCTATGAGAGCGTGGCTCCGAGATGTTGTTACAGGTTTTGTAATAGTTTTGCGCTATCAGGGAATGCTGCAGCGCTTGTAGGATCATTCTTCCTATTTGCTATCAAGGTCTATATGAGCACCTTCGCGGAGCCCCCCAGTCCCCGGCCTTTACGGCCTTCCTTCTCCCGTCCACGTGACGCTGCCCTCGTGAGTACCCGCTAATGGAATGGCTAGCCGACCCCACGGCCTGGCTGGGCCTGTTGACGCTGATCGTCCTCGAGCTGGTGCTGGGTATCGACAATCTGGTGTTCATCGCCATTCTTGCCGACAAGCTGCCGCCGCACCAGCGCGACCGCGCGCGGGTCATTGGCCTGAGCCTGGCGTTGATCATGCGCCTGGGCCTGTTGGCCAGTATCTCGTGGATGGTCACCCTGACCGCGCCGTTGTTCGAGGTGTTCGACAAGAGCTTCTCGGGCCGTGACCTGATCATGCTGTTCGGTGGTGTTTTCCTGCTGTTCAAGGCCACCATGGAGCTGCATGAACGCCTGGAAGGCCACGTCGCCCAGGCCAGCGGTGTGGTGCGCCACGCTGCGTTCTGGCCGATTGTCGCGCAGATCGTGGTGCTCGATGCGGTGTTCTCGCTGGACGCGGTGATCACCGCGGTGGGCATGGTCGAGCAGTTGTCGGTGATGATGATCGCGGTAATCTTCTCGATCGGCATCATGATCGTTGCCAGCAAGCCGCTGACCCGCTTCGTCAACGCCCACCCCACGGTGATCATGCTGTGCCTGGGCTTCCTGATGATGATCGGCTTCAGCCTGACCGCCGAAGGCCTGGGCTTCCATATCCCCAAAGGTTACCTGTATGCGGCCATCGGCTTCTCGATCCTGATCGAGCTGTTCAACCAGCTGGCCCGTGCCCGCCGCAAGCGCAGCCTGCAGCAGCACCGACCACTGCGTGAGCGCACCGCGCATGCGGTGCTGCGCCTGCTGGGTGGCCGCCGGGTCGAGGCTGACGAGGTGGGCGAGGAAATCGCCGACCTGGTCGAAGGTGGTGAGGAGCAGGTGTTGTTCGACCGCCGCGAACGGGTAATGATCAGTGGCGTGCTGAACCTGGCCGAGCGGCCGATCCGCACAGTGATGACCGCCCGCGCCGAGGTCGATGTGATCGATCTGGCGCAGCCGGCCGACGCCGTTGCCCAGGCCCTGGCCCATTCGCCGTACTCGCGCCTGCCGTTGATCCGCGATGGCCGCGTGGACGAGCCACTGGGCTTCGTGCACAAGAAGGAACTGCTCAAGGAACTGCTGTCAGGCAGCCAGCCCGACCTGGAGGGCATGGCGCGGGTACCGCTGAACCTGCTGGAGAGCTTCAGTATCCTCAACGCCCTTGAGCAGATGCGAGCCCAGTCGACGCACATCGCCTTCGTCGTCAACGAGTTCGGTGACTTCACCGGCCTGCTGACGATGACCGACATTCTCGAATCGATTGCCGGTGAGCTGCCGGATGCCAGCGAGGTCGAAGGCCCGGGTATCGTCCCGGAAGGTGAAGGTTTTGTGGTCAGCGGTGCGTTGAACCTGAGCCAGGTACAAGCGCGTACCGGCTTCAGCGCCCGCGCCACCGAGGACTACCAGACCCTCGCGGGGCTGGTGATGAGCCTGCTCGACCGCCTGCCAATGGTCGGTGACCGCCTGGCCTGGAATGGCTGGACGCTGACCGTGGAAGCGGTCGAGGAGCGGCGAGTGCGCCAGGTTCGGCTTACACCGAACGGCGGCGTTGACGCAGCAGGTGTTTGAAACCTTCGATCACCAGCACCAGCACCGCGGCCCAGATCGGCAGGTAGGTCAGCCACTGGTCCGGGCCGATGGTTTCGCCCAGCAGCAGCGCCACGCCGACCAGTAGCACCGGTTCGACGTAGCTGAGCAGGCCGAACAGGCTGAACGGCAGCAAGCGGCTGGCCAGCACGTAGGCGATCAGGGCCGATGCACTGATCGCCCCGAGGATCGGGATCAACGCATACAACCCGGGGTGTGCCTGCAGATCGGCAGGAGAAAGCGGGCCTTGGATCACGAAGTACAACGCCCAGGGCAACAGCAGGCACATGTCGCACCACAGGCCACCCAGGTGCTCGGTGCGGCAGCGCTTGCGCAACACGAAGTAGATCGGGTAACCGATCGTCACCACCAGGGTTTCCCAGGCGAAACTGCCATGCTGGTACAGCTCGTGGCCCACGCCCAGCGCAGCGCAGGCCACGGCCACCTTCTGCAGGCGTGACAGGCGCTCGCCATACACCAGCCGCCCGGTCAGGACCATGGCCAGCGGCAGCAGGAAGTAGCCCATCGACACTTCCAGGCTGCGCCCGTGCAGGGGGGCCCAGAGGAACAGCCATAGCTGCACGCCCATCAGCCACGATGTGCCGACCATGCCCAGCAACAGCAGCGGCGTGCGTCTTGCCCGAGCGAGCAGTTCGCCCACCCGTTTCCAGTCTTTCGAGACAAGCATGAACAGGGTCAGGCAGGGCAGCGTCAACAGGGTGCGCCAGCCAAAGATCTCCTCGCCATCGAGCGGCGTGAGCAGAGAGGTATAGAAGTACATCACGGCGAACAGACAGGACGCCATGACCGACGAGAGAATGCCTTTTGACACGAATGCCTCGAATAGGGAATTGAGCGGGTGGATCAGCCGCGCATGATCTCAGGGGGCGCGGCTTGCGGCAACCGCGATGCAGCCGGGCGTGCCGCCAGCGCCTCGAGGAACTGGGCAGCCGGCATGGGCCTGGCGAACAGGTAGCCCTGCTGGAAGTCCACCTCGTGACGGGCCAGGTAATCGCGCTGTGCTTCGGTTTCCACGCCTTCGGCAACGATGCCCAGGCCCAGCTTGGCCGACAGCTCGATGATGGTCTCGAGGATGTGTACCGACAGTGCGTCGGCACCGATCATGGCAACGAAGCTCTGGTCGATCTTCAGGTAGTCGACCTTGAACTGGCGCAGGTAGTTGAGGCTTGACTGACCGGTGCCGAAATCGTCCAGGGCGATCTTCACACCCATGGCGTTGAGCTTCTCGAACAGTTCCAGGGCCACCGGTGTGGCCTCGATCAGCTTGCGCTCGGTCAGCTCCAGGGTGAGCACCACCCGGCCTGGCGGGAAGTGCTGGAGGAACGTGCGGCAGTCGTCCAGCAGGCTGAAGTCGCGGCAGTGGTCGGCAGTGATGTTGATGCCGATATGGAAACCGTCTTCCAGCAGCCCGGCATAGGGTGCAAGGTTCTGCGCGGTGTGCATCATCAGCGCACGGGTCATGGCGACGATCTGGCCACTGTGTTCGGCATAGGGGATGAACAGGTCGGGGCGTACCAGTCCTTCGCGCGGGTGGTTCCAGCGCATCAGTACTTCGGCGCCGGCCCAGCGGTAATCACCCTTGCGCACCACCGGCTGGAAATACGGCAGGAACTCGTCGGCTTCCAGGGCCCGTTGCAGTTCGGCGCGCGGGGAGGTGGCGCGACGAACCTGCCAGCGGCACACCAGGGCGGCCACCGCACCCAGTACCAGCAGCAAGCCGAACAGGGCAGGGTAATGGCTGCGCCACAGCAGCCCCTGCTGGTCGGCGCCATAACCGCCATGCACGCTGAACGGGTAGCGTGTCGAGCCCAGCAGCACATTTGCGCTGGCTGCCGCAGGTGGCACACCTTTGTGCACGATGCCATCCTTGCCCATCCAGGCATCACCCACGCGGATCTGCAGGACTTCATCGGGGCCGATCAGGCGCAGTGCCGTCAGCAGGTGTTCGCCATCCACCGTACTGATCGCGCCGCGGTCGCCGTCGCTGGCCCGATAAACCAGCAGCGGGTGGCCAGGGGTGACCGAGTTGCCGTCCATCAGCCACAGCTTGCCGTCGACGTAGTCGCCGGGGTTGACCGGCTCGTCGAATGCGCCGAACAGCGAGGTGCAATAAAGGGCGTTGTGCCGGAACAGGTTGGTCGAGCGCACGAAGGCGTTGCGCGTGACCTGGGCGCGCAGCATGAGCTGAGCCTCGTCGCACGGGCTGTCGACAAGCGGCAGCAGGGCATTGGCAGCGCTGGACAGGTTGTCGAGAATGCGCTCGACGTGCTCCACCACCTGGCGGGCGGTGGCCTGGCTGCTGGCCTGCATTTCGCGCTCGATCTGCCAGTTCATCACGGCCAGGCCGCACGCCACCGGCAGCACGCCGACGACCCAGGGCAACAGGGTGCGCCAGCCGAGGCCGGCGCGGCGTTTGACGGTAAGGGGCATGCTGACCTGATCTGTAGAAAGGATTACGAGAGGATAGCCGCTTGTCGGAACCCATGAGCAACTAAAACGCGACAAACCATTTTACGCAATGTAGAATCGATTTACGAATACAACAATAAGGTCCTTCGATACCGAAGGATCAAGCCCGCCGAGAATGGGTCCACATGACATACCATGGGTTCAAGCTGATAATAGGTGACTTCCTCGCCCGCAGCGTGCGGGGTATCCCGTGCTCACCACCATTTACGTCCCACATCCCACGCAATCAATAATTTTCGCTGCAGATGAGGACACGAACATGGCTGATATCTTCGACAATCCAATGGGCCTGATGGGCTTCGAATTCATCGAACTGGCTTCGCCGACCCCTGGCGTACTCGAGCCGGTATTCCAGATGCTGGGCTTCACCAAGGTGGCTACCCACCGTTCCAAGGATGTGCACCTGTATCGCCAGGGCGACATCAACCTGATCCTGAACAACGAACCCAAGAGCATCGCCTCGTACTTCGCCGCCGAACACGGCCCGTCGGTATGCGGCATGGCGTTCCGCGTGCGCAACGCCCATGAGGCCTATGCCCGCGCCCTGGAACTGGGCGCCCAGCCGGTGGAAATCGAAACCGGCCCGATGGAGCTGCGCCTGCCGGCGATCAAGGGCATCGGCGGTGCGCCGCTGTACCTGATCGACCGTTTCGAGGAAGGCAGCTCGATCTATGACATCGACTTCAAGTTCATCGAGGGTGTGGACCGCAACCCGGTGGGTGCCGGCCTGAAGATCATCGACCACCTCACCCACAACGTTTATCGCGGGCGCATGTCGTACTGGGCGGGCTTCTACGAGAAGCTGTTCAACTTCCGTGAAATCCGCTACTTCGACATCAAGGGTGAGTACACCGGCCTGACTTCGCGCGCCATGACCGCACCGGATGGCATGATCCGCATCCCGCTGAACGAAGAGTCGTCCAAGGGCTCCGGGCAGATCGAAGAGTTCCTGATGCAGTTCAACGGCGAAGGTATCCAGCACGTCGCCTTCCTGACCGATGACCTGCTCAAGACCTGGGACGCCCTCAAGGGCTTCGGCATGCGCTTCATGACTGCACCGCCGCAAACCTACTACGAGATGCTCGAAGAGCGCCTGCCAGGTCACGGCGAGCCGGTAGACCAGCTGAAAGCGCGCGGCATTCTCCTTGATGGCGCCTCGCAGCCTGACGACAAGCGCCTGCTGCTGCAGATCTTCTCAGAAACACTGCTCGGCCCGGTGTTCTTCGAGTTCATCCAGCGCAAGGGTGATGACGGCTTTGGCGAGGGCAACTTCAAGGCCCTGTTCGAGTCCATCGAGCGCGACCAGGTGCGCCGTGGTGTGCTGAGCACCGACTGATCCCCTTGGAGTACCGCCGCCGTCATGCATGGTTGGCGGCGGTACCACGCCGGTTGACCCGCGCCCTGAACAGGGTCAGATAGACAATCGAGCCTGTCACGATCCCCACCAGCATCAGCGAAGGCATGATTTGCAGCATCGACTGGCGGGCTTCCCGAGCGGTATAGCCTTGGGCGTAGCCACCCTTGACCTGATATCCATATTTGGCCGAATGCGCGCTTGCAGTGAACTCGGACTGAGAGGGACGTTGCCTGTCGCGGCTGTCTCCGTGGCTCCAGATGTACCGGTCGCCAAACGCCAGCAGCAGCGTCAAGCCATCCTGAAAAGCGTCCAGCTCGTTGCGCAGTTGCATGGCATAGGCGGTCACTATGACACCGTTGTCCTTGCCACCCAGGTAAAAGTTGACCAGCAATTTATTGGCCACTGACCCTGGGCCGTAGGCCAGTTCGACCTGGCGGCCGGACAGGGCAAAGGCCGACAACTCAGCCAGTGAATCCGAGGTGGTGCTGCAGTAGGCCTGGTCGTCCTTGAGCAGGGACAGCGAACGCACCATGGAGCGGCTGGCCACCTGGTCCCGCAACGTGCCGATGACGTCATTGCAAGGTTTGCCCGCAAGGGGCAGGGCCTGAAGAGCGGTTTCGTGCATGCGGTCCAGCGCTTGATCAACACTGAAAACTGCCTCCTGGACCGAAATGTTCGCGTTTTCCGCGAGTTTCGTTTCCAGCTGGAATACCATCACCAGCAACCCTGAAACCACGGGCACCAGGCCCAAGGCGATGAGCAGCAGCAGTTCCAGCAAGCTGCGCCCGGCGTGCATGATTTTCGACATAGGCCAATTGCTCTCCGGTCCGAAACTGTTCGTGGTGAACAGTTGAACCCTGAGCCTATGTATTCAATGACCGGCCGGCTGTAGGCCGGGTGCAGTGCGCGTTATGGGAAATCCGAAAGCCCGGCGTAGGCCGCTAGCGGCCCTTGAGTTTCGCGAGCACTTTCTCGGCCAGCAATTCTGTGGAGGCAGGGTTCTGCCCGGTGATCAGCCGACCATCGGCAACCACATACGGCTGCCACGGGTCATCATGCTTGCTGTAGTTACCGCCGCGGGCGCCCAGCTCGTTTTCCGTCAGGAAAGGGACCACCTTGTCCAGTTCCACCAGCTTTTCCTCGGTATTGGAGAAACCGGTCACCTGACGGTCCTTCAGCAACAGGCTGTTATCGCTGAGCTTGATGTTCAGCAGGCCGACAACACCATGGCAGACCGCAGCGACAATGCCCTTGTTCTCGTAGACCCGGCGTGCCAGCTCTTGCAGCGGCTGATTGTCGGCAAAGTCATACATTACCCCGTGCCCGCCGGTGTAGTAGATGACGCTGTATTCTTCGGCTTTCACCTGGCCAGGGCTCAAGGTGTTGCCCAGGCGGCTCATGAAGCGCTTGTCGTCATACCATTGCCAGTCCAGGTCAGGGGCCATTTGCAGGCTGTGCGGGTCAACGGGTACGTAGCCGCCCTGCGGGCTGACATAATCGACCGTGTAGTCGGCCTTTTCGACTTTTTCGACAAAGTGCACGGCTTCCCCCAGCCACAACCCGGTAGCCCGCTTGAGGGTCGGATACTTGGCTGTATTGGTCAGCACCACCAGCATTTTCTTGCTCATGACCACGCTCCCGTCGGCAACCTGAATGGGCCGTTGCTCCCTGGCCCGAGGGAAAACCTAATGAGCATAGCTGTCAGGTGCGAGTACGCCATTATTGCGTGGCGTGTGTTGTGCTAACGTGAACGGCATCCACGGGCGCGCCCGTGCGCTTTCCTGAACCCTGCTGGAGTCATGATAGTGGTCGCAAACGGTACGCCGCGCGAGCCTGCGCCGCAGGTTATCCTGCAAGCGCCTGTGTTGGCGCCGGACATGATGGCCGAGCGGATTGCACGCTTCGACTGGGGGCGCACATCGCTCGGGCCATTGCCGCGCTGGCCGGCATCGTTGCGCATTGCCGTCGACATGATGCACTTGTCACCGTTCCCGTGTGCTGTGGTCTGGGGGCCGGACCTTAGCGTGGTCCACAACGATGCCTACCGGGCGTTGCGGCCGGTTGCCCTGGATGCATTGGGCCTGGCCTTCGATGCGCTGTGGAGCGATGTATGGCCGGCGATGGGGCCTTGGGTATTCAAGGCGCTTGAAGGGCACTCGAGTTTTGTCGAGGACCCACCACTGCGTATTGCCTGCGGCGAAGGCATGGACCCGTTTTGGTGTGCGTTCGGTTATGCGCCGCTTCGTGATGAGCTGGGCAGCGTGGCGGGCTTTCTGCACACGGTGATCGAGACCACCGCGAGCATTGAGGCTTACCACCATTGGCGCGAGCAGGCGCAAGGCTTCGAGCGACAGATCGAACAGCATGTGGCCGAGCGCGAGCAGTTCTGGCAGTTGTCGCGTGATGCGATGATGACGGTTACTCCCGAGCTGAAGGTGCATGCCGCTAACCCCGCCTGGTACCGCATTCTGGGTTGGGCCGAGGAGCAGGTACGGGACGTTCCGGTACTGGAACTGGTGCATCCGGCGGATCGCGCCGAAGTACAGGTGGCCGTGTCCGGGTTCCTGCAGTACAGCAACACCGAGCAGTTGGAGACCCGCCTGCGTCATCGCGATGGCCATTACCACTGGTTTCGCTGGAGCGCGCGCTTCGATGGCACCCTGCTGACTGCGGTTGGCCGGGACATCACCGAGGACCGTGAAGAGGCTGCTCGTCAATCCGAAGCCCTGATGCGCAACAACGAACGCCTGGAGGTGGTTGGCCAGTTGGCCGGCGGCGTGGGCCATGAAATGAACAACTTGCTGTCCGGTATCGGTGGCAGCCTCGAATTGCTGCAACGGCGCCTGCAGGAAGGGCGACTGGAGCGGGTAGAGGCCTATGTCGCGGTGGCACGTGACTCGGTGCAGCGCGCCATGGAGCTGACCCATCGCTTGCTGGCGTTTTCTCGTCATCAGCCTTTGGCTCCCAAACCGCTGGACTTCAACCGGCAATTGCGGCTGAGCGAACCCCTGTTGCTGCGTACGCTGGGCGCCGAAATGCGTTTGCACTGGCAGCTGGATGTTACGCCGTGGGCGGTGAACCTCGATGTTTCCCAGCTTGAAAATGCCTTGATCAATCTTTGCGCCAATGCCCGTGAAGCGTGCCTGGAACGTGGCAATGTCACGCTGCGTACCGTCAACAAGCGGTTGAAGACGTGTTTTCCGGATGAGGACGGCCTGCCGCCAGGCGACTACGTTGCCTTGCAGGTGGAGGATGATGGCCATGGCATGTCGGCGGTAGACATTGCCAGGGCCTTTGAGCCGTTCTTTACCACCAAGCCCATCGGGCGTGGCTCAGGGCTTGGCTTGTCGATGGTGTATGGCTTCGTCGGCCAGTCGGGGGGGTACGCCTGGATCGAGTCGGCGCCAAACCAGGGCACCAAGGTTTCCATGCTTTTTCCAAGGTGGCATGACCCGGTACCCGAGGCGCCCGCGCTGGCGCCGCGCTCGCACCGCATGGCCGGGGGGGAACGCCTGTTGCTGGTCGATGACGAGCTCGGTTTGCGTGCGGTGATGCGCGAGTACCTGACCGAGCGTGGTTTCGAAGTCACTGAGGCGGGCGACGCCAATAGTGCGCTGGAGCGCTTCCGCCATGGCGGCCCGTTCGATCTGGTGATCACCGACATCGGCTTGCCGGGTGGTTTCAGTGGTCGCCAGGTGGCCAAGGCCATGCGCATGCAGCTGCCGCAGCAGAAGATCCTGTTCATCACCGGTTACGCGGATCAGCCGATCGAAGCGCAGTTGCTCGAACAGCCGGGCACGGCATTGATGAACAAGCCGTTCTCGCTGGCAGACCTTGCCGACCAGGCGTTACGCATGCTTGAGGCGTAATACGTTTCAGGGCTTGCCCAGAATGTGGGTCACCTGCGCCTGCAGTTGCTTGAGTTCGAAGGGCTTGCAAATCAGGTGCATGCCCGCCTCCAGGAAGCCCTCGCGGGCCATTGCCGTTTCCGCGTAACCGGTAATGAACAGCACCGGCAAGCGGGGGTGCAGGCTGCGGGCAATCTTGGCCAACTGGCGGCCATTCATGCCGGGCAAGCCGACATCGCTAACCAGCAAATCCACCGGTTGTGTCGAGCGCAGCACCTTCAGGCCCTCGTTGGCGTCGGCGGCACTGTGGCAGGCGAGGCCATCCTCGCGCAGGGCCTGGCACAGCAATTGGCGGACATGCGGGTCGTCCTCGACCACCAGCACGTGATGGCCCCGGCTACCTTCCACGGGCTGTGCGGGTTGCGTGGGTTGCACGGGTTTGCCCGGTGGCTGGGCCTTGCCGGCGTGGCGTGGAAGGTACAGGTCCACCTGGGTACCTTGGCCGATCTGGCTGTGCAAGGTGACATGGCCGTGGGACTGCTTGCTGAAGCCGTACACCATCGACAGGCCCAGGCCGATGCCCTGGCCAATCGCCTTGGTGCTGAAGAACGGCTCGAAGGCATGCTCCAGCGTGCTTTGCGCCATGCCTTGGCCGTCATCGATGATGCGCAGGTGCACATAGTCACCGGCGCACAGGGCGCCACCGGCAAATTGCCCGGTGCCGATGTGCTGGTTAGTGGCCTCGATGCGCAACTGGCCGCCATTGGGCATGGCTTCGCAGGCATTGAGCAGCACGTTGTCGAGGGCTTCCTGCAACTGCTGGGCATCGGCTTCGACAGACCACAGGCCCTTGGTGATGTGCACCTGCAGGGTCACGGCCGGGCTCAGGCAGGCCTTCAGGCGCTTTGCCTGAAGCAGGCCGTGCAGATCGACCTGCTGGCTGTGCAGCGATTGCCGGGAAGAGAAGGCCAGCAGGCGGTGGGTCAGGTGGGTGGCGCGTGACACCGCCTCTCGGCCCATGCGCAGCACGGTGTCCAGGCCATCGCTGCGGCCCTGGCGCAGGCGCCGGTCGATCAGCTCGAAGCTGCCGCCAATGCTGGTGAGCAGGTTGTTGAAGTCATGGGCGACCCCCCCGGCCAGTTGGCCGATGGCTTCCATCTTGCGTGTCTGGTGGCGGGCGAACTCGCTGCGCTCGTGGTCTTCGCCCGCAGGCGCGGTCTGGGCGTCCAGGCGTTGCTGCAGGTCAAGCAACTGGTCGCGCGCCAGGTACTGCCGGCGCCGGTTGCGCAGGGCTGACTGGGCCATGTGCAGCAGTTGGGCGTTTTCGAACGGGGCAACCAGCAGTACCAGGTTGCCCACCGGATGGTTGGTCGAGCCCATGGCCGCTTGCTTGCCCTGGCTGAGCAGCACGATGGGCAGGTCCGACCAGCTCGGTTGCTGGTCGATGAATGCCTGCAGCAATGCGCTTGGGCCCTGGTTGAACACTTGCTCGTCAATGATCGCCAGGCCTGCGCCTTCGGCCAGGCAGGCTTGCAGGTTGGCCAGGTCGATCGCGCACAGGCTGTCGATGCCGGCGCAAGCGAGCAGGCGAGCAGTATCCGCGGCTAAAGGCGGGGGCGCCAGGATCAACACGCGTTCGTCCAGCGCCAACGAACTGGCCAAAACGATTCTCCTGCAAGGTGGTCTGATATCCACTGGACCTTGGGCGCAGTCCCAGGGTTCAACAAATTTCGGGCGTTGCCTAAAGGCCCTGTTGCAGCACGGGATCGTCCGGGTTCTGCCGCTCCAGCTCGGCCAGTAGCACCTGCACGTTCTGCAACTGGCCGGTTTCCTTCCAGTACTGGATCAGCAACACCCGTGCCCGGCGATTGGCCGGCTGGCGGCTTAGCACGGTTTCCAGTTGCTTTTGCGCGGCGTCGAGTTGTTCCAGTTCATGCAGGGTGACTGCCAGTGTATAGCGGTAGTCGGTGTTGTCCGGGTCCAGCTCGACGGCACGGGACAGGGCCAGCAAGGCGTATTCGCGCTGTTCGTGGCGAATCAGCCAGAGCCCCAGTTCGTACTGCAGAAAGGCTGAATCGGGGCTCAGCGCCAAGGCTTTGCCCAGCACCTGGCGCGAAGCGTCGTGATGACCCTGGCGCTCAAGCAGGCGTACCTGGGTAGCCAATGCGTCGAGGTTGCCGGGGGCGACGGCCAGCGCTCGTTGCAGGGCGTTGGCGGCCTGGGTGAAGTCGTTTTCGTGCAGGTACAGGCGCGCCAGGTGCACCTGGGCGTCGGCATCCTCGGGTTGTTGCTCCAGGGCCTGCTGGTATTGCTCCAAGGCAACCTGTAGCGGGCCGAAATACAGGCCTATGTCATCGGGGGCAAGGCCGAGCAGGGCATCTACCGCGGCAAAGCGTACGCTTTGCTCGTCGTCGTCCAGCAGCGGGCCGAGTACCAGGCTGCGCTGCGCTGCCGGCAGCAGGCGACGGATACCGGCAATGGCAGCACGGCGCACCAGCGGGTCGGCATGCTCCAGGTCCTGACGGGCGAGTTTCAATGCCTGCGGCGAGGGGTAGTTGGGCAACTCGGCGTACAGCGCCGCGCGGCGGATGGCGGGCAAGTCGGTGCGTTGCAACTGTTGGTACAGCACCCGGGCGGCACCGGGCTGGCCGTCATGGGCCTGACGCAGGGCCTTGGCGTAGCTGTGTGCAGGCAGGGTTGGCGGTGCTGACGGGGCGTCGCGCCACAGGTAGCCGAACAGGGCCGATACCAGGATCAACAGCAGCAGGGCGATCAGGTAGCGGTTGCGTCTGGGCATCGGACGATCCGTGGCGGCGGGAAGGGCAGAGCTTGGGCTAGCTGGGGGGTAAATGCAACCGAGTGAGGGTTGCGTGGCGCCTGCCTCGGGTTTTGCGGTGGGGCATAAATCGAGCGCCGCCCGCGCGGCGCACGGTCTCACAGGCAATGAAAATATTGTGGCGAACACCCACCCCGAAACACACTTCCAAAAACATAAAAAAGCCCCGCGGACCAAGGCCTGCGGGGCAAACGGTTGGGGGAGGAGCCAACCAAAGGAGTCGTTGAAACGGGGGTATCAGTGCGCGCTGGCGACAGTCTCCGGTTGCCAGCCGCCACCCAGGGCCTTGTAGATCGAGACGATGCCGCGGTACAGCTCGACCTCACCCTGGGCTTGCGCATCTTCAGCGCTCAGCCGCTCACGCTCGGCATCGAGCAGCACCAGGTAGTCCACCGTGCCCTCGCGATAGCGAATCGAGGCCAGTTCCGCCGCCTTGCGGCTGGCGTCGCTCTGGCGCATCAACGACAACAGCCGCTGCTGGGTCTTGTCGTAATCGCTGAAGGCGTTGGCCGATTCTTCCAGGGCCAGCAATACCTGCTGTTCATAGTTGGCCAGCGCCCCTTCGGCATCGGCCTTGGCACCGCGCAGGCGGGCGCGCACGCTGCCCAGGTCGAAGGCGGCCCAGGTGATGCTTGGGCCCAGCGCCCAGGCATTGGCTGCCGAGGAGCCTATCTGCGAGCCGCGGGCGGCAGTAAAGCCAAGGAAGCCGCTGAGGCTGACACGGGGGAACAGGTCGGCGGTGGCCACGCCAACATTGGCGGTGGCGGCTGCCAGCTGGCGTTCGGCGCTGCGGATGTCCGGGCGGCGCCGCAGCAGTTCACCCGGGTCACCCACCGGCAGCGCCTTGGCAATCGCCGGCAGGGCTTTGGGCGACAGGTCGACGCTAAGTGCATCCGGGCGCTGACCGAGCAGGGTGGCGATGCGGTGCCGCGCGCGTGCCTGTTCCGCCTGCAATTGCGGTACGGTGGCTTCAACACCGGCCAGGCGCGCATCGGCACGCACCACGTCGAGATCGTTGCCCACGCCGGCATCGCGCAGGGTTTCGGTGATGGCCCGCGATTCTTGCTGGGTCTTGAGGTTGGCCAGGGCGATCTTCTCGCGTAACTGCGCGCCGCGCAGCTGGCCATAGGCATCGACCAGCTCGGCGATCAGGCTGACCTGCAACTGCTGCAGGTCGGCCGCTGCCACCGCTTCCTGGGCTTCGCTGGCTTCGATCTGGCGCTGGATGCGGCCAAACAGGTCAAGCTCCCAGGCCATGTCCAGGCCCAGGTCGTAGCGCTCGCTGTTCACCCGTTGCGTGGTCTGGCCGGGGATCTGGCCCTTGCCGATGTCGCTGCTGGCGCGGCTGGTGACCACCGGGAACTGATCGTTCTCGGCGTCTTCACGGATCGAACGGGCCGATTTCAGGCGGGCGAAGGCCACGCGCAGGTCCCGGTTGCCGTCCAGCGAAGCCTGCACCAGCTGGTTCAGCACCGGGTCGTCGAACTGCCTCCACCACAGGCTTTCGAAGCGGCTACGGTCGTAGGCCTTGGCCTGTACATCGCTGGCCAGCTGCGCGGGCTCGGTGGCCGGCGCCTGGTAGTCCGGGCCTACCGCGCAGGCCGCCAGGGCCAACGCCAGCAGGCTCGGGGTCAAGGGTTTGAGCAGGTTCATGCATGGTTCTCCAGCACTTGAACGTGTTCGGCCTTGCGGGCCTGGCGACGCTCGACGAAACGGCGAATCAGGAAGAAGAACACCGGGGTCAGGAACAGGCCGAACACGGTCACGCCGATCATCCCCGAGAACACCGCCACACCCATGGCATGGCGCATTTCCGAGCCTGCGCCGGAGCTGAACACCAACGGAACCACACCCATGATGAAGGCGATCGAGGTCATCAGGATCGGCCGCAGGCGCAGGCGGCAGGCTTCCAGTACCGCAGCCAGCGGGTCGAGCCCCTTGGCCTGTTCGTCCTTGGCGAACTCGACGATCAGGATGGCGTTCTTGCACGCCAGGCCTACCAGTACGATCAGGCCGATCTGGGTGAAGATGTTGTTGTCACCACCCGACACGATCACCCCGGTGATGGCCGACAGCAGGGTCATCGGCACGATCAGGATCACCGCCAGCGGCAGGCTCCAGCTTTCGTACTGGGCAGCAAGCACCAGGAAGGCCAGCAGCACGCACAGCGGGAACACGAACAGCGCGGTGTTGCCCGAGAGGATCTGCTGGTAGGTCAGGTCGGTCCACTCGAAGGTCATGCCGTTGGGCAGTTCCTCTTTCAGCAGCTTCTCGATTGCAGCTTCCGCCTGGCCGGAGCTGTAGCCCGGTGCCGCGGCGCCGTTGATCTCGGCGGTGATGAAGCCGTTGTAGTGCATTACCCGGTCCGGCCCGGAGGTGTCGCTGACCTTGAGGAAGGTCGCCAGCGGGATCATCTCGCCAAGGTTGTTGCGCACCTTCAGCTGGCCGATCTGCTCGGCATCGAGGCGGAACTGCTGCTCGGCCTGGACGTTGACCTGGTAGGTGCGGCCAAAGCGGTTGAAGTCGTTGGTGTACAGCGAGCCCAGGTAGACCTGCAGGGTGTCGAAGATGTCGGTGATCGCCACGCCATGGGTCTTGGCCTTTTCCCGGTCGATGGCGGCATCGACCTGCGGCACGTTGACCTGGTAGCTGGTGAACAGGCCCGCCAGCTCCGGCACGTTGTGGCTCTTGGCGATGATGTTCTGGGTTTCCTTGTACAGCGCTTCGTAGCCCAGGTTGCCGCGGTCTTCGATCTGCAGGCGGAAGCCGCCGATGGTGCCCAGGCCTTGTACCGGCGGGGGCGGGAAGATCGCGATGTAGGCGTCCTGGATGTCGGCGAACTGGGCATTCAGTGCAGCTGCGATGGCCGCCGCCGACTGGCTCGGGTCCTTGCGCTCGTCGAACGGCTTGAGCGGGGTGAACACGATGCCGCTGTTGGGGCTGTTGGTGAAACCGTTGATCGACAGGCCAGGGAAGGCTACCGAGTCGGCCACACCAGGCTGCTTCAGGGCGATTTCGCTCATGCGCTTGATCACCGCTTCGGTGCGGTCGAGGCTGGCCGCGTCAGGCAGCTGGGCGAACGCCACTAGGTACTGCTTGTCCTGGGCCGGTACGAAACCGGTCGGGGTGGACGAGAAGCCCAGGTAGGTCAGGCCCATCAGGCCGGCATACACGAACAGGGCGATGCCGCTGGAGCGGATGACCCGGCGCACGCCACCGACGTAACGGTTGGAGGCGCGGTCGAAGAAGCGGTTGAACGGGGCGAACAGCCAGCTGCCCAGCAGTTTTTCCAGGAACCGCGAGAAACGGTCTTTCGGCGCGTGGTGGTCCTTCAACAGTACGGCAGCCAGGGCTGGCGACAGGGTCAGGGAGTTGAACGCCGAGATGACCGTGGAAATGGCGATGGTCAGGGCGAACTGCTTGTAGAACTGCCCGGTCAGGCCGGAAATGAACGCAGCAGGCACGAACACGGCGCACAGCACCAGGGCGGTGGCGATGATCGGCCCGGTTACTTCGCCCATGGCCTTTTGCGTGGCTTCCAGCGGTTTCAGGCCCAGGCCGATGTTGCGCTCGACGTTTTCCACCACGACGATCGCGTCGTCCACCACGATACCGATGGCCAGGACCAGGCCGAACAATGACAGCGCGTTGAGCGAGAAGCCGAACAGGTGCATCACGGCAAAGGTACCGATCAGCGATACCGGTACGGCCATCAGCGGGATGATCGAGGCGCGCCAGGTCTGCAGGAACAGGATGACCACCAGCACCACCAGCACCAGCGCTTCGAACAGGGTGTGCACCACGGCCTCGATGGAGCCACGGACGAACACGGTCGGGTCATAGACGATGCTGTAGTCCATGCCCTCGGGGAAGTCCTTCTTCAGCTCGGCCATTTTCGCCCGTACTTCGTCGGAGATCTCGATGGCGTTGGAGCCTGGGCGCTGGAAGATCGGAATGGCCACTGCCGGCTGGTTGTTCAGCAGCGAACGCAGGGCGTACTGGCTGGAGCCTAGCTCGACCCGAGCGATGTCCTTCAGGCGGGTGATTTCGCCATCGGCACCGGCGCGGATGATGATGTTCTCGAACTCTTCCTCATTGACCAGGCGGCCCTGGGTGTTGATCGACAGCTGGAAGCTGGTCGAGCCCGGGGCGGGCGGGGCGCCCAGCTGGCCAGCCGCCACCTGGCGGTTCTGCTCGCGGATGGCAGCTACCACATCACTGGCGGTGAGGTTGCGCGAAGCGGTCTTGTTCGGGTCCAGCCATACACGCAGCGAGTAGTCGCCCATGCCGAACAACTGCACATCACCCACGCCGCCCAGGCGCGCCAGCTCGTCCTTGATGTTGAGGATGGCGTAGTTGGACAGATAGAGCATGTCGTAGCGGTTGTCCGGCGAGGTCAGGTGCACGACCATGGTCAGGTCGGGCGAGGCCTTGTCGACGGTGATACCGATGCGGGTCACTTCCTCGGGCAGCTTGGGCTGGGTCCGGGTGACGCGGTTCTGTACCTGCACCTGGGCGTTGTCCAGGTCGGTACCCAGGGCGAAGGTGATGGTCAGGGTCAGCTTGCCGTCAGCGGTGGACTGGGAGGACATGTACAACATGTTCTCCACACCGGTGATGGCCTGTTCCAGCGGCGCGGCGACGGTTTCGCCGATGACCTTGGGGTTGGCGCCGGGGAAGTTGGCGCGCACCACCACGGTGGGCGGCACCACTTCGGGGTATTCGCTGATCGGCAGCTGGAACAGCGAGATCGAACCCGCGATCAGCAGCACCAGCGACAGCACCGCGGCGAAGATCGGCCGGGTAATGAAGAATTTCGAGAAGTTCATCGGTGTGGTCCCTTAACCGCGTGGCGCCTGGGCGCTGGCGACTTTCACGTTGTTGCCCGCCACCTTCGGCGCCGGGTTGCTGGCCTCCAGGGCCTGGCGCTGCTGGGCGAGGGCGGCGAGGGTCTGTTCGCTGGCCATCGGTGTCTCTTCCGGGGTGACCGGTGAGCCAGGGCGCACGCGCTGCAGGCCCTTGACCACAATGCGGTCGTCCTTGCCCAGGCCGCTGCGCACGATGCGCAGGCCTTCCAGCTTCGGCCCCAGCTCCACGGCGCGGTAGGCGGCCTTGTTGTCCTTGTCCATGACCAGCACGAACTTCTTGCCAAGGTCGGTGCCTACGGCTTCGTCGTTGATCAGTACGGCCTGGTACTGGGCGCTGCCCACCAGTTTCAGGCGTGCGTACAGGCCCGGGGTGAACTGGCCGTCGCTGTTGTCGAACACCGCACGGCCACGGATGGTGCCGGTGCGCGGGTTGACCTGGTTGTCGACGAAGTTCATCTGGCCCAGGTGCGGGTTGCCGGTTTCGTTGGTCAGGCCCAGGTACACCGGGGTGCTCTGGCCACGCTGGCCTTCGCGGGCCAGCTGGGTGTACTTGAGGTACACGCGCTCGTCGGCGTCGAAGTAGGCGTAGACCTTGTCGGTGGAAACCACGCTGGTCAGCGGGGTGACATCGGCGGTAACGATGTTGCCGGCGGTGAACTGTGCGCGGCTGACACGGCCGCTGATGGGGGCGGTAACGCGGGTGAAGCTGAGGTTCAGGCGTGCCAGGTCGAGCTGGGCCTGGATCGCGTCGACCCCGGCGCGGGCTTCGGCGGCGGCGCTGCTACGCGATTCGGCCAGTTCTGCGGAAATGGCGTTGCTGTCACGCAGGCGTTCGCCACGGCGGGCTTCGTTGGCGCTGCGGATGGCGGTGGCCTTGGCCTGCTGCAGTTGGGCTTCGAGGCGGCGGACCTCTGCCTGGAACGGGCGTGGGTCGATCTGGAACAGCAGGTCGCCTTTCTTGACCTGGGCGCCTTCAGTGAAGGCTACCAGGTCGATCTGGCCGGAGACCCGTGGCCGCACCTCGACGGTTTCCGGGGCTTCGAGGCGGCCGGTGAACTCATCCCATTCGTTGATCGGTTGCTCGATCACCTTGGCCACACTGACCTTCGGCGCGGCGGGAGCCTGCACCGCGTCGGGGGTTCGACCGCAAGCGCTGATCACCACCACTGCCAGGGCAGCGAGGGGGAAGCGCAAGGGTTTGAGTGATTGTTCCATGGAGAACTCCGCCAATGTATTAGTAGTGGGCGGAGTGTGAGTGTGTTGCGCGTGATGCACGAATCGAACGGGCCGAAGGTTATTATCACGATGAATGATATGTGTGGATCAATCATCGATCTTGGGCATGTGTCGGGCCCAGGCCTTGCGCCGTGTAACCTGTGCGCGCGGCAGCCTGGGGCCTGGCGCTTCAGTGAATGCTCGAGGCCAGTTCGAAGATCGGCATGTACATCAGGATCACGATCAGGCCGATCAGCAGGCCGATGAAGGTCATCAGCAGCGGTTCGAACAGCTTGACGAACCATTCCACCCAGCGGCCGATTTCCTGGTCATGGAAGTCTGCGCAGCGCTCCAGCATCTCGCCCAGGTTGCCGGACTGCTCGCCGGCCCGCAGCAGGCGCAGCGATACCGGCGTGACCAGTTGCCCGGCCTCCAGCGCGTCGGACAGCGGCAACCCTTCGCCGACCCGCTGGCTGGCCTGCTCCAGGCCCTGGGCTGCAGCACTGCCGAGCAAACCACGGGCCATGCCCATGGCGGTGAGGATGGGGATGCCACCTTGCAGCAGGATGCCCAGCGAGCGGTAGAAGCGCGCCAGTTCGTACATCATCAGGCGTTGGTGCAGTGCCGGCAGGCGCCGGACCTGGCAGGAAGCCCAGCGCCGCACCCGTGGCTGGCGGCGCAGCAGCCACAGCGCCGTGACCGCGCCAAGGCTGCCCAGCGCCAGCGGCAGCTGCTGGGCATGCAGGAACAGGCCGATCTGCATCAGTAACCGTGACAGCCAGGGCAGTTCGGAGCCCATGCCCTCGAATACCTGGCTGAAACGCGGCACCACGTAGCCAAGCAGGAACAGCACCACGCCACCGCCCACCAGCAATAGCAGCAACGGGTAGACCGAGGCACCCACCAGTTTCTGCCGTACCAGGTCCAGGCGCTGGCGGTAGCTGATGTAGCGGGCGAGGGCGTCGCCGAGCGCGCCGGTACGCTCACTGGACTGCACCAGCGCCACGTACAGCGGTGGGAACACCCGTGGCTGCTGGCCCAGGGCCTGGGACAGCGAGCGGCCTTCGTACAGTTGGCGGACCAGCTCGGCGAGCACTTTGCGCGTTGCGGCTGCGGGTGCCTTTTCCGCCAGGCTCTCCAGCGCATCGATCAGCGGCAGGCCGGCGTTGAGCAGGGTCGAAAGTTCCTGGCTGAACAGTACCAGGTCAAAACTTGCCTCGCGGCGCCAGGCCATGCCGCGCAAGGCGCCGCCGTGGCCACGCAGGCTGAGCACGCGCAGGCCCTGGTCCTCGACCTGGCGGCGGGCCTGGTCGGCGTCCTCGGCGTCGATCTGCAACTGCACCACACCCTGCCTGCCCAGGGCCTTGAGGCTGTAGCGCATGGCCGCTCCCCCTATTGCCAGCTGGTGATTTCGGCGTTTTCCCCATCGCCACCGGGCTGGCCATCCTTGCCCATCGACAGCAGGTCGTACTCGCCGCCATTTTCGCCGGGTTGCCGGTAGATGTACGGGCGGCCCCACGGGTCCTGCGGCACGGCCTTCTGCAAATACGGGCCGGTCCAGCGGGCTTCGCCACTGGGGGCAACCACCAGGGCCTGCAGGCCTTGCTCACTGCTGGGGTAGTGGCCGACTTCCAGGCGGTACAGGTCCAGGGCCTTGCTCAGCCCCTCTATTTGCGCCCGCGCCACCTTGGCCTCGGAGCGACCGAGCTGGCTGAAGTACTTGGGCGCGACGATACCGGCCAGCAGGCCGAGCACTACCAGCACCACCAGGAGTTCAAGCAGGGTGAAACCATGTTGGGGGTTGGTTCTGCGCTGCATGGTGAAGCCCTCCGCTGCATGGGGACAAGCTTTTGCAGGCCCCATGCAACAGCCGTGCACGCCTGCCTCGGGGCCTTGCAGCATGCGGTACGGAAAGCGGCACAGTGCTTGCGTCGTGGTCATTGACCGCGGATTTTCCGGGGCATATTCCCCAACATTGGGGACCACGAAGAGGCGACCGACATGCGTGGACTCATTCTCGGTTTGATCTGGCTGGTGGCAGGTGCTGCCCAGGCCGATGTGTACATTTCCATCGATGCCAAAGGCAGCTACATACTGACCAACGTCCATCGACCCGGGCGCCTCTATGAAACGGTGATCAGCGAGTCGAAGACCTTGGCCGGCCCCGCCAATGCGCAGCTTATAACCGGCCGTCCGTACGCCAAGCTGGTCGCCGCCGCGGCGCGCACCCACGATGTGCCCCCGGCGTTGCTGCATGCGGTGATCAAGGCCGAGTCCGGCTACAACCCCAAAGCCCGTTCACCGGCGGGCGCGGTGGGGTTGATGCAACTGATGCCGGATACCGCCCGCGAGATGGGCGTGGAAAACCGCCTGGACCCGGAAGACAACGTGCAAGGCGGGGCCCGCTACCTCAAGCGCATGCTCAACTTGTTCGACAATGACATCACCTTGGCCGTGGCGGCCTACAATGCCGGTCCTGACGCGGTACTGCGCCGTGGCGGGGTACCGCCGTTCGCCGAGACCCGGCGCTATGTGCCCAATGTGCTGCGGGAGTACCGCAGGTTGCAGGGGGTGGTGGGTGATTAGTCTTTGCAACTTTCCCTGTGGGAGCGCGCCAGCATCTGGGTTTTCTACCTGGCAGGCGCACTCGCAAAAAAAGAGAAGGAAACAATACCCTTCGGCGGATGCCGCCAAGCTAACCCGATGGTTTCCCCAACTGTGGGCTATAACCTTCTGAAGGTGCCCAGTTGTGGAGTCCGCCATGGACATCGCCCCTCGTTCCGACACTATGGAAGTACTTGCCGGTAGCGAGTTGGCCACCCCACGCAAGCCGTTCAACCTGCTGCGCTGGTACGCCTGGGTCAGCCTGGCCATCATCCTCTCGGTGGCGGCCGGGCTGGGTCTGATTTCCAGCCGTTTCATCATCGACGAGAGCATCGAGCGCGATGCTTTGCTCACCGCACAGTTCATCACCTCCATCGCCGATGCCGAAGTGCGCCATGTGTCGATCCCAAATGTGCGCACCATGGGTGAACTGCTCGATCCGCGCACCGACCGCGCCAACCTGCTTGATGTCGACCCGGACGCCCGGCGCAGGGCGCGTGGCGAGTTCCTCGACCACATCGCCCACCTGCCCGACATGCTGCTGGCCAACATCTATGCCCCGGACCGGACGGTGATCTGGTCCAGCAACCCGGCGCTGGTTGGCAAGCTGATCGAAGGCGACGAAGACCTGGAGCAGGCCTTCGAGTACAAGATGCGAGTCTCGGCCAGCTACCACAACTTCGAACAGGCCCGCGCCGAGCAGAAGTTCGTCAGCCCACCTGAGCAGTTGTTCATCGAGAACTACATTCCGCTGTTCGATGCTGATGGTGAGCAGGTCACGGCGATGGTCGAGATCTACAAGGAGCCCCATGACCTGATCGAGCGCATCGAGCATGGCCTGATCCTGATCTGGCTGGCGATCACCGTCGGCGCCGGCCTGGTCTTCGTCGGCCTGTACGGCATCATGCACCGCGCCGCGCGTCTGCTGGCGGTGCAGCAGAAGCGATTGATCAACAACGAAACCTACGAGGCACTGGGTGAGGTGTCCTCGGCGGTGGCCCATAGCCTGCGCAACCCGCTGGCCAGCATCCGTTCCAGTGCCGAACTGGCCCAGGCGTTCGACGATGGCCCGGCGCAGCGCAATGTCAACGACATCATCAGCCAGGTCGACCGCATGTCGCAGTGGATTCGCCAGATGTTGCAGTCATTGCGCCCGCTCAACGATGAGGCAGTGGCGGTGGATTTGCCGCTGGCATTGCAGGAAAGCCTGCAGACCTATGCGGTGCCGCTTGCGCGCAGCGGCGTGAGCCTGGACCTGCAACCGTTACCCGCGGTGCAGGTACTGGGGCACCCGGCGTTACTGCGGCAGATTTTCAGCAGCCTGATCGCCAACGCCCTGGAGTCGATGGAGCAGGGTGGGCGGTTGCGGGTCGAGGTGGTGCGCCATGACCGGCGTAGCCTGACCCTGCGCCTGTCCGACAACGGCAAAGGCATGAACGAGGAGCAGCAGCGCATGGCCTTCCGGCCTTTCTTCACCACCAAGCAGGGAGGGTTGGGTGTAGGCCTGGTGTTGGTGAAGCGCATCATGGAACGTTTCGGCGGCACCGTCCGGCTCAGCAGCAGTGAAGGCCATGGCACCCGGGTTTTGTTGAGTTTCCGATTGTTCAAAACTCATGATTTACATTAATTAATGCATATATCTTATTGATTATAAAGAAATTATGTTTTTTGGGTAAAAACCCCCAAATGTGGGGGTTGTTCCTCCATGTTAATTTATGAATTGTTTGTAAATGATTGAAAAATAACAATAAAAAGGATTTGTCAGATGGCTGGCGGAGTTCTTGCAATGGACCAGGCAGAGCGCAACACACGACAAAATGGCAGCTGCGGCTGCACGGGTGGAGTGCTATCAATTGGCTACTGTTCGTAGCCTTGATGCATTTCTGAACGGACGACCTGCGCGGGAAGCATGCGATGCAGATGCTGGAAAACAAAGTTCCCGACAACGCCAGTACTACAGCCGCCGGTGTGGCCGTGCCCTTGCGCGAATTCAATCTGCTGCGCTGGTTTTCGGTCATCAGCCTGCTGATCATCGCTTCGGTGGCGGGCGGGCTGGGTTATGTGTCGACACGTTTCGTGGTACGCGACAGCGTCGAGCGCGATGCCATGCTCACCGCCCAGTTCATTCAGGCTATGGCCCAGGCCGAAGTGCGCCATTCGCAGCTGCCGCCGGGCACCACCATGGGCGAGTTGCTTGACGCGCGCCTGGACCAGCAGCACTTGCAGTTCACCCCGGCGCTGGCCGAATCGACCCGGGTCGAGTTCCTCGACCATGTCGAGCACCTGCCGGACATCTTGCTGGCCAACGTCTATGCCCGCGACCGCACCATCGTCTGGTCGACCAACCCGGAGCTGATTGGCGAGCGCATCGAGGCTGATGGCGACCTCGACCGCGCCTTCCGCTCGCGCAAGGCGGTGTCGGCCAGCTACCACCAGGCCGAGGATGACCGCGAAGAGCAGAAGTTCCAGCGTGAGCCACGCTATCTGTTCATCGAGAACTACATCCCGCTGTTCGACAGCCAAGGTGAGCAGGTGCTGGCCATGGTGGAAATCTACAAGGAGCCGCAGGACCTGGTCCGGCGCATCCAGCGCGGCTACGTGCTGATCTGGGCCTCGACCCTGGTGGGCGGGGCGCTGATCTACTTCGGCCTGTTCTGGATCGTGCGCCGCGCGGCGCAGTTGCTGCACTTGCAGCAGGACCGGCTGGTGGCCAGTGAAACCTATGTGGCCCTGGGCGAGATGTCCTCGGCGGTGGCGCATAGCTTGCGCAACCCGCTGGCCAACATTCGCTCCAGCGCCGAACTGGCCCAGGAAATCGCCAACCCCGCGGCGCAGAAGAACATCACCGACATCATCAGCCAGGTCGACCGCATGTCGCGCTGGGTGCGGGACCTGCTGGTGTCGTTGCGCCCGACCAGTGACGAGGCCGAGGCCGTAGACCTGGTGACGGCCATAGAGGATACCCACCTGGCCTTCGCCCAGCAGATCGAACGCAACGGCGTGCGTTTCTGCTACGAAGGGCCCGGGTCACAATGGGTGGCCAGCCAGCCGCTACAGCTCACGCAAATTCTCAACACCCTGTTCTCCAATGCCCTGGAAGCCATGCCCGAAGGCGGCATGTTGCGCGCCCAGGTCAATGCGCAGGATGGGCAGCGTGCCGAATTCGTCCTTAGCGATACCGGCAAGGGCATGAGCCAACAGCAGGAACGGATGGTGTTCAAGCCGTTCTACACCACCAAGCAGGGCGGCCTCGGCGTAGGCCTGGCCCTGGTCAAACGCATCATGGAACGTTTTGGCGGCTCGGTCAGCCTGAGCAGCCGCGAAGAGGAAGGAACCCGCGTAAGCCTCACATTCAATATCGCAGCGGGAGGGGACCATGGAGCACAGCATCCTGGTAGTCGAGGATGATGAAATTCTCGCCGACAACATTCGCACCTACCTCAGCCTCAAGGGCTTCGAGGTCACCGTATGCAACAGCGCGGAGCTGGCGCTGGAGCAGATCAAGCGGGCCCAGCCCGATGCGGTGCTGACCGACAACTCGCTGCCGGGCATGAGCGGGCACGACCTGCTGCGCACCTTGGTGGCGCAGGTACCGAACCTGAAAGTGATCATGATGACCGGCTATGGCAATGTCGAAGATGCCGTGCAGGCAATGAAGGAGGGTGCCTTCCATTACCTGAGCAAGCCGGTGGTGCTGGCCGAACTAAAGCTGACCCTGGACAAGGCGCTGGCCGCTGAACGCATGGAGCGCACGTTGTCGTTCTACCAGGAGCGCGAGGCGCAGAAGTCCGGTTTGCAGGCGTTGATCGGCGAATCACCGGCGATGCTCACCCTCAAGCACACCCTGCGCCAGGTGCTGGATGCCGAGCGGCGCATGGCCAGCGACGACTTGCCACCGGTGCTGATCGAAGGCGAGACCGGTACCGGTAAAGAGCTGGTGGCCCGTGCCTTGCACTTCGATGGGTCGCGCAGCAAGGGGCCGTTCATCGAGTTCAACTGCGCCTCGATCCCGGCCAACCTGCTGGAGGCCGAACTGTTCGGCCACGAGAAGGGCGCCTTTACCGATGCCAAGGAGCGCCGGGTGGGCCTGGTGGAAGCTGCCGATGGCGGCACGTTGTTCCTCGACGAGATTGGCGAGATGGACCTGGTGCTGCAGGCCAAGCTGCTCAAGTTGCTGGAAGACCGCAGCATCCGCCGGATCGGCGCGGTGAAGGAGCGCAAGGTCGACCTGCGGGTGATCAGTGCTACCAACTGCAACCTGGAGCAGATGGTGCAGCAGGGCAAGTTCCGCCGCGACCTGTTCTTCCGCCTGCGCATCATTGCCCTGAAGGTGCCGCGCCTGTATTCCCGCGGGCAGGACGTGCTGCTTCTGGCGCGGCATTTCCTGGCCCATCATGGGCGGCGTTATGGCAAACCGAACCTGCGCTTTTGCGCCGAGGCGGAAAAGCTGATGCTCGGTTACAGCTGGCCAGGCAATGTGCGCGAACTGCGCAACATGCTGGAGCAGACCGTGCTGCTGGCACCGAACGAGGTGGTACAGGCGCATCAGCTGAACCTGTGCATGACCCTGATCGACGAGCCGCTGGTGCAGCAGGCGGCGCCTGCGGTGTTCGAAATGCCCCGGCACGAACCGGAGCTCGGCACCAGCCTGCCGGACATGGAGCGCGATCTGGTCTGCAAGACCCTGGACCGCACGGACTGGAACGTGACCAAGTCGGCGCGCATGCTCGGGCTGTCGCGGGACATGCTGCGTTACCGGATCGAGAAGCTGGGGCTGACCAGGCCGGACAAGCGCCAGTGGTGAGCATCGGCTAAAGGGGCGTACAGGGCTGCGCATAACCCATTGAACCAGCAGGGCCCCTGTGGGAGCGGCTTTAGCCGCGAACACCGGCGCAGCCGGTGCCATGCACCGCGTTGGATTCTTCGCGGCTAAAGCCGCTCCCACAGGGGCCGCGAAACATTCAGGATCATTGATCAACGCTGGGTATCGGCTGCTCCCTGCCGCCCGGTACCTTCCGAGCCACTGCCATCCATCCCCGGCAAATCCCGGTTGTCATTCTGTTCAGCTGGCGGGCTGTCCGGGTCGTTGCCCTTTATGCGTGGGTCGGTATCCCGCGGCATGGGCTTTTCGATCGGGTTGAGGGTGCTGTCCGCGCCCGGCTTGGGCGCCGGGTTGTGCGGGTCGTCGGGGTAGGTGGGGCCGGTGCCGGCAGCCAGGGCCAGCGGCGTGGCGAGCAGGGCAATCAGCAGGATGCTTGAGCGGGGCATGGCAGGCTCCTTTGCTTCTGGTAGGGCTGATACTTACCTTCGGCCCTACCCGAAGCTTCAAGGTGCCATTACCCCGATCAACGGTTACACCACCAGCGACAGCAACATGATGAAGATGATGCCGACGATCGACAGGATGGTCTCCATCATGCTCCAGGTCTTGAAGGTTTCCGCCACGGTCATGTTGAAGTACTGCTTCACCAGCCAGAAGCCGGCGTCGTTGACATGGGACAGGATCAAGGAACCTGCGCCGGTGGCCAGCACCAGCAGTTCACGGTTGACCCCCGGCACCAGGTCGATCACCGGTGCGACGATGCCCGCGCCGGTGATGGTGGCGACCGTGGCGGAACCGGTGGCGATGCGGATTACCGCCGCTACCAGCCAGGCCAGCATGATCGGCGAAATCTCCGCTTGCACGGCCATCTGCCCGATCACATTGCCCACGCCAGTGTCCACCAGCATCTGCTTGAAGCCGCCACCGGCACCCACGATCAGCACGATCGCCGCGGTCGGAGCCAGGCTCTGGTCAAGCATCTTCATGATCTGCTGGCGGTTGAAGCCACGGGCCGCGCCGAAGGTGTAGAAGGCCAGCAGCAGGGCGGCGAGCAGGGCGGTGATGGGGTGGCCGATCAGGTCCATCCACTGGCGCACGATGTGCTCGGCGGGCAGCACCACGTCGGCGAAGGTCTTCAGCAGCATCAGCACCACCGGCAGCAGCACGGTGACCAGGGTGATGGTGAAGCTCGGCAGGTTGCCCTGGTCGGACTCCTTGGCGATCTGGTCCATCAGTTCCTGGGACGGGGTACCCGGGATGTAGCGGGAAATGAAGTTACCGAACAGCGGGCCGGCGATGATGGCGGTAGGCAATGCCACGATCAGGCCATAGAAGATGGTCTTGCCGATGTCGGCATGGAAGATGCCGATCGCCAGCAGTGGGCCCGGGTGCGGGGGCACCAGGCCGTGCACCACCGACAGGCCGGCCAGCAGCGGAATGCCGATCTTGATCAGCGACACGCCCGAGCGCCGGGCGACGATGAACACCAGTGGAATCAGCAGCACGAAGCCGATCTCGAAGAACAGCGGGATGCCCACCAGGAAGGCGGCGAACATCATGGCCCAGTGCACGTTCTTCTTGCCGAAGGCGCGGATGAGGGTTTGCGCGATCTGGTCGGCGCCCCCGGAGTCGGCCATCAGCTTGCCGAGCATGGTACCCAGGGCGAGCACGATGCCGACGAAGCCCAGCACGCCGCCAAACCCATCCTGGAACGATTTCATGACCTTGGCCACCGGCATGCCGGAGGTCAGGCCAAGGAAGCCGGCCGCGATCGTGAGGGCGACGAAGGGGTGAACTTTGAAGTGGGTGATCAGCAGGATCAGCCCGACGATGGTAACCAGCGCGTCGAGCAGCAGGAAGGTATCAGTAGCCAGTCCGAACATGGTTTGAAGGCCTCGGTCTTATCGTTGTTTTGGCGTAGCTTTTTTGGAACTTTGCGCGCGTTTACGGGGCAGGGTAGCGCTGTCTTTAGTGAACCAGGAAAGTCGGCAAGGTCAGGCCGTTTGTGCCAGGCCCCGCTCACCGCGGCCCTTTAGCCAGCTGTCCACCGCTTCGGCAAGCGCTTCGATGGGCTGGGTGGCGTCAAGCGCCAGGGTCAGGGGTTCGCCGTGTGGCGGTTCCAGCGCAGCGAACTGGCTGTCGATGAGGCTCGCCGGCATGAAATGCCCGGGGCGGGCCAGCACGCGTTTTTCGGCCTCGGCGGGCGACAGTTCGAGGAACACGAACACCAGCCCCGGCATGGCATCGCGCAGGGTGTCGCGATAGCGGCGCTTGAGGGCTGAACAGGTCAGGATCGGACGCTCCCCAGCCTGGGTCGTGGCTTGTAGTTCCTGACCAAGACGCACCAGCCAGCCGGCACGGTCGCTGTCGTCCAGAGGGATGCCAGCGCTCATCTTGCGGATGTTTTCGGCAGGGTGGAAAGCGTCGCCTTCGATCAGGCGGCCGCCACTTCGGGCGGCAATGGCAGCGCCGATGCAGCTTTTGCCGCAACCGGCCACGCCCATCACCACGATGGCGGACAGGGGAGAATTCATCAGTACCTCCTGCGGGTGAGACAGCGCTGTCTCGTCGTCGACGAACAGCCACCTCCCCGGTGTTATTGATCTTGTCCTTACGCAGTATGGACGCTTGGCGGCGAGCGCGTGATGGCGGCTACCAAAGATTACATTGCCTGCGTCCTGAGACAGCGCTACCTTAGTGGCCGTTCCCTTTCCTTGCAAGTAGTAAAATTACAACACTCATGTCCCGCACCGGCTCCCGTACCACAGGTCGTCCCACCCTGGCAGAAGTTGCCAAGCTTTCCGGGGTTTCCCCGATTACCGCCTCGCGCGCCCTGCGTGGGGTCAGCACGGTCGCGCCGGAGCTGGTCGAAAAGGTCGTTGCGGCTGCAGCGAGCCTGGGTTATGTGGCCAATCCGGCGGCCCGGGCCCTGGCTTCGGCACGCAGCCAGTCGGTGGTGGTGTTGATTCCGTCGCTGTCCAACCAGCTGTTCATCGACACCCTGGAAGCCATTCATGAGGTCATGCGCCCGCGCGGGCTCGAGGTGCTGATCGGCAACTATCACTACGACCTTGCCGAGGAAGAGAACCTGATCCGCAATTACCTGGCCTACCAGCCTTGCGGCATGCTGCTGACCGGCTTCGAGCGCAGTGAGGGATCGCGGCAGATGCTGGCGGCCAGTGGCGTGCCCTGCGTGCACATGATGGAACTGAATGGCGAGGCCGGGGCCTTGTCGGTCGGCTTTTCGCAGCAGCAGGCCGGGCGCGCTGCGGCCCGCCACCTGATCGAGCGCGGGCGCAAGCGCCTGGCATTCATTGCCGCGCAACTCGACCCGCGGGTGATGCAGCGTGCCGAGGGGTTCCGCCAGGCGTTGGCCGAGGCCGGCTTGCAGGCGGCCGAGCTGGAGGTGCTGGCGCCGGAGCCTTCTTCCATCGCCTTGGGCGGCGCGCTGTTCAGCCATCTGCTGCAGCAGGCGCCGGATGTCGACGGTATCTTCTTCTGCAACGACGACCTGGCCCAGGGCGCGGTGCTGCAGGCATTGCGCCAGGGCGTGGAGGTACCGCGACAGGTGGCGATGGTCGGTTTCAACGACCTGCCGGCTTCGGCGCACATGGTGCCGCGGCTGACTTCGATTCGCACGCCTCGGGCCGCCGTGGGGCGCGGCGCGGCTCAGGCGCTGCTGGCGTTGCTCGATGGCAAGCGGGTAGCAAATGCGCAGCAGGACCTGGGCTTTGAGTTGATGGTGCGAGAGAGTTCCTGAGCTCGTCTTGAGGGGTGGGGTGGTTTCGAGACCGAGCGCCGCCCGCGCGGCGCATCGCGAGCGAAGCTCGCTCCTACATCTGTTTCGGGCCAATTATTCCTGAGGCAGAGGCGCGCGGCCCTTTGGCGTCCACCTCGATATCGTGTGAAACAAACAAGGCGGTCGCGCGCGCTGGTGCAGGCGTTACTGGCCCGAAACAAATGTAGGAGCGAGCTTCGCTCGCGATGCGCCGCGCGGGCGGCGCTCGATTTCACAGGCGCTACAAAAACCACGATTTACGCCAGGCGATCTATGCTCAGGACACCGCGCATACAGGAGCCCGGCGTCATGTTCGATTTCCACCGCAAGTCCGACCTGGTAGAGATCCAGCGCAGTCATCAGGCCTTGGCCAGCTTGCAGGCCAAACTGGCGGCGATCAGCCGTTCGATGGCGATGATCGAGTTCGCCCCCGACGGCACAATCCTCGATGCCAACGAGCGCTTCTGCCAGGCCATGGGCTACAGCGCCGATGAGTTGCGCGGCAAGCACCACCGGCTGTTCTGCGACCCCGACTACGCGAAAAGCGCCGAATACCAGCAACTGTGGCGTGAACTGGGGCAGGGCAAGGCTATCAGCGGTACCTTCGAGCGCATCGACAAGGCCGGCCGCGAAGTCTGGCTGGAAGCCAGTTACATGCCGGTACTGGATGAGCAGCGCCAGGTCAGCAGTGTGATCAAGGTGGCATCCGACATCAGTCAGCGGGTGGTGGAGGAGCACGAGAGCGAAAGCCTGCTAAAGGCCATCAGCCGCTCCATGGCGGTGATCGAATTCACGCCGCAGGGCCGGGTGATCAAGGCCAACCAGAACTTTCTCGACACCATGGGCTATCGCCTGGACGAGGTGGTCGGCCGCCATCACGGGCTGTTCTGCCTGGCGCATGAGCGCGAATCGGCCGAATACCGCGAGTTCTGGGCGTCGCTCAACCGAGGCGAATACCATTCGCACCGTTTCCAGCGCATCGACAAACATGGCCAGACGGTCTACCTGGAGGCGTCCTACAACCCGATCTTCGACAGCAAGGGCCGCTTGTACAAGGTGGTGAAGTTCGCCAGCGACATCACCCGCCAGGTCAGCACCCAGCAAAGTGCCGCCGATGCTGCCCATGCCAGTTCGGTGCAGACCGACGCCTGTGCGCGCAAGGGCACCGAGGTGGTACAGCAGGCGGTGCAGGTGATCGAGCAGATTTCCCATGAGCTCGACGACGCTGCACGCAGTATCGATGCGGTGAGCAAGCAGTCGGATGTGATCGGGCAGATCGTGTTGACCATCCGGGGCATTGCCGACCAGACCAACCTGCTGGCCTTGAACGCAGCCATCGAGGCGGCCCGCGCCGGCGAGCACGGCCGCGGTTTTGCCGTGGTGGCCGACGAGGTGCGCAACCTGGCGGCGCGAACCAGCAAGGCAACCCTGGAAATCGTCGATGTGGTGAGGCAGAACCACGACCTGTCACTGTTGGCTGTAGCCAGCATGCAGTCGAGCCTGAAGCGCACCGGTGATGGCGTGGCGCTGGCCAACGAGGCTGGCACGGTGATCATGGAAATCCAGCAGGGTTCACGGCACGTGGTGGATGCCATCAGCCAGATCAGTTCGACGCTTCAATTGAACTGAGCGCATCACCCAGCTCGTCCAGCAAGGCCTCCAGGCTGGCTTGTAATTGCAGGCGCAAGTCAGCCGTCGACAGGCCTTGGCCGTGGGCCTGTTCGATGGCTTCGCAATCCTTGACCAGCGTGCGCACCTTGAGCATCTTTGCCCCACCCTTGATCCGGTGAGCCAGTGCGCGCACCGCCTCGCCGGGGGCGTCTGCTGCCAGTGCACGCAAGCTGCCCAGGTCTTCGCTGATGCTTTGCGACAGCTGTTCCAGCAAATGCCGAATCAGTTGTTCGTCGTCCTGGGTCAGGTGGCGCAGTTCGCTCAGGTTGAAGCCGCTGCCGGGCCGCGCCGGCGGCTGTTGCCGGGCACGGGCCTGGGGCAGGTGGGTCTTGAGCGTGCGCAAGCCAATCGGTTTGAACAGGCATTCGTCCATGCCGCTGGCCAGGCAGCGGGCACGCTCTTCGGCCTGGGCGTTGGCGGTGACGCCGAGAATCCGGCATGCCGCCAGGCCGCGCTCGCCCTCGAGGTTGCGGATGCGGCGGGTCAGTTCATGGCCATCCATGACCGGCATGCTGCAATCGGTGATCACCAGGTCAAAGCGCGCTGCCTGCCAGCGCGCCAGAGCGATTTCGCCGTTTTCCGCCAACGTCACGCGGTGCCCCAAGGTCTGCAGTTGCCGCTCCAGCAGCAGCAGGTTGGCAGGGTAGTCGTCGACCACCAGTATGTTCAACGGGCCGCTGCTGCTTTCCAGCGCCGGGGCGTGCAGTTGCACCTGCTCCGGTGCTGCGCAGGCGGGCAGTTGCAGGTTGACCTGCACCTTGGTGCCAACGCCTTCGACGCTCTGCAAGCCCAGGTTGCCGCCCATCAGCTCGGCCAAGGTGCGGCTGATGACCAGCCCCAGGCCGGCGCCCTGGCGTGCCCGAGGGCCGTCGGCCTGGACGAAGGTATTGAACAGCCGGGCCTGGTCGGCCGGGCTGATGCCGATGCCGGTGTCTCGCACACTCAGTTCCACTGCCAGGTGGTCGTTGTCGGGGGGCGTGGGCAGCAGCAGGCTGGCGTGGACTTCGCCGCGATCGGTGAACTTGATGGCGTTGCTGATCAGGTTGGACAAAACCTGCTTGAGTCGTAGCGGATCAGCCAGCACCCAGACCGGCGCAGCCGGCAGTTCGCTGTGCAAATGCAGGCCTTTGGCCCTTGCATTGCCTTCGAACACCCGCACGGTGGCACGTACCAGTTCGACCAGGTTGGTGGGCACCGGCTGCAGGGTGATATGCCCGGATTCGATGCGGGAAATGTCGAGAATATCGCCAATCAGTTCAAGCAGGCCGATGGCCGAGTCATGGGCGGTCTGCAGGGTCTGGGTGTCGCAACGGCCGCCGCGGCTGTCTTCCAGGGCCAACTCCAGCAGGCCGATCACGGCATTCATCGGGGTACGGATTTCATGGCTCATGGTGGCCAGGAAGGTACTCTTGGTCTGGCTGGCCTGTTCGGCGTCGTCCTTGGCCTGGCGCAGTTGTTCGAGCAGGCCGCGGCTCAGCGCCAACTGGGCTTGCAGCGCGTGCTGGGCCTCGGTGCGCTGGTTGATCAGCTTGCGCAGGTAGCTGTTCCAGAACACCACCCCGGCCAGCAGCAAGGCCGACAGCACCAGCACCTGCAGGGCCAGGGTGCGGTAGTCACGCCAGGGGCTGTCACTGACCAGGGTACTGGTGCGCCAGCGGTTGACCAGCTGGTCCAGCTCTTCGGGTGGAATGCTCAGTAGTGCCTTGTCGAGGATTGCCTGCAGCTGGGGTTGGTCCGCGGCCACGGCGAAGGCGGCGACAGCCGGGTCGTCGTCGAGCACACTGGCGATGCGCAGGCGGTCCTTGAACACATGGCTGATGTAGTAGGCAGCATTGATATGGCTGCTCAGGGCGACGTCGGCGGCACCGTTGGCCACGGCTTCCATCAGGCCGAGCGGGTTGTCCACTTCGACCATCCTGGCCTGCGGGTAGCGTTGTTGCAGCAGGGCCCGTTGCGGCGAGCCGCGCACCAGGGCGATGCGCTGGCCATCCAGCGCCTTGGCCTGCGCCGGTGATGCGTTGTCGCCGCGGGTGACCAGCACCCGCGGGCTGACCAGGTAGGGGCGGGTATAGCGCAGTTGTTTCGAACGGTCCGTACCGTAGCCCAATGCGCCGATCATCTGCGCATCGCCGCGTGCCAGACGCTCGACCATTGCCTGTGCCGAAGTGCTTTCGACCGGCTTGAAATGCAGCCCCGTGCGCAGCGAGATCTGCTTGAGCAGGTCGAGGGTAATGCCACTGGGGTGGTGCTGGGCGTCGTTGAAAGTCAGCGGCGCCAGCGATGTGTTGACCAGTACGCTGATGCTGGGGTTGGCAGCGATCCAGGCTTCTTCTTCTGCGGTCAGGTCGGTGACGTGGCGCTGCAGCAGCAGGCTGGTGTTGCCGCTGCCCCAGCGGCGCAGGATGTTCAGGCGTTCGCTTTCGCTGATGCGCGCCAGCGCCTTGTCGACCAGTTGGCGCAGGCGCGGGTTGTCACTGGCCAGGGCAAAGGCAAACGCCCCAGGGGCGACCTGGCAGAAATGGTCGATCTTCAGCGTGCCCTGGTAACTCTTGCCAATCGCGAAGTCGGTACTGATGGCATCGCCCAGGTAAGCGTCGGCCTCGCCCAGTTCGACCGCGGCCAGCCCGGCCAGGGTCGAGCGATACAGGCTCAATTGCGCCTTGGGGTACAGGGTGCGGACGCTACTGGCTGGCAGGTAATGATCGACCATGGCCAGGCGCAGGCCGGCAAGGTCGGGCGTGTTTTTCAGGCTGTGCCCCTCGCGGGTGACGATGACCGGCAGGTCGTCGGCATAGGCCGCACTTAGGCTGAGCTGGGCATCCGCCGCCTCGAAGGCGTTGGAGCTGCCCAGCAGGTCGATTCGGCCCTCGCGTAGCGCAGCGATGGCTTCGTGGCGGCTGTCGTAGCGTCGCACTTCGATAGGGATGCCCAACTGTTCAGCAATGATGCCTGCGTAATCGGCGCTCAGGCCTTCGTAGTCGCGCTGGCTGATATTGATTTCGAGCGGTGGGTAGTCGGGCCGCGAACTGCCCAGCACCAGGTGCTGGCGTTGCTGTAGCCATTGCCGCTCGTCGTGGGACAGCGCGAGTGGGGCGGCGGCGCTGACCGAGCGGGCCAGCAACTGGCGAGGTTCGCTGTTGGCCAGCAGCGCGCCGGAACCGGCCAGGCCGATGGCCAGGAGGGCGCTTGCCAGCAGGCGCTTCATCGCCGTCAAGTGCTCAGCAGATGCCGTTGCGCTTGGCCAGGTCGACCATTTCAACCAGCGATTCGGTCTTGAGCTTTTCCATGATGCGGCCCCGGTAGGTGCTGATGGTCTTGGCACTGAGGTTCATGCAGGTGCCGATATACTTGTTGCTCTCGCCGCGCGCCAGGCGCCGCAGCACTTCCATTTCCCGGTTGGACAGGCTGGCCAGGCGCACCGGCTCGCTTTCCAGCGAGTTGCTGTTGACCGACATCTGCGGGAAGGTCGAGTAGCCCTTGACCAGGGCCTTGAGGGCGAACAGCAACGCCTCGTGGTCTTCTTCCTTGGTCACGAAAGCGCCGATACCGGCATCCAGACAGCGCCGTACATACAGGTCGGTGGCCTGGCCGGTCAGTACCATGATCTTGGGGACCGGCTCCAGGCATTGCAGGCGCTTGATCACTTCCATGCCGTCCAGGCCGGGCAGGCCGATGTCGAGAATGACCACGTCCGGGCGCAGTTCGCGGGCCACCTGCGCCACCTCGCTACCATTGCCGACCTCGCCGATGACATGGAAGCGCTCGCGTTCGAGCAACATGCGCAAGGACAGCCGGACGATGGGGTGGTCGTCGACGATCAGCACGGTAGTCATGAGGAAAACTCCTGTCGGGGTGTGGTCCGCTTCCTGGATCACTCAGGAATACGTCTGCAAGTGGGGTTATCGGAAGCGCTGCACGATACGACCATTCCCGAAATTTGGTAATGCCGAGTATAGAAGTGTTGAAAGTCCTCGCGCTTGTTGTTGAAAAGTCCTACAAAAAAGGGGAAAGACATCACCCTACCAAAGCGGCAATGTCTGTTTTTTGAGGTCGGTCAAGCGCAGGCGGAGTGCGATTTGCTCACGCGCTGGGTCGAGGCGGGGTTGTTGGCCAGCGCCTGGCCGACCCGTGTCGGCCGTGCCACCAACTGGCCAGTGCAGTTCGGGCAACGGCCCTGGAAACGGGTTTCGGCGCAGGTACGGCAGAAGGTGCATTCGAAGGAGCAGATCAGCGCGTCGGGGCTGTCACCCGGCAGGTCGGTATCGCAGCACTCGCAGTTGGGGCGTAGGTCGAGCATGGGCATGACTCCTGTTTGCAGGCGGGAACCTGGAGTCTGCTACGTCCGCGGCGAAGCTGGCAATGCCTGGTCGCCAGGGCGATACAGGTGGGCGTGCCCCGCGCGGTACAAGGCTGATTCGGCAAACGGTGTGTCGCCCAGTACGTGGCCCACCAGGATCAGCGCGGTGCGCCGGAAGTCTTTGGCCGCGACACGTTCGACGATATCGCCGAGGGTGCCGCGTGCCCAGTCCTGGTCCGGCCAGGTGGCGCGATGCACCACCGCCACCGGGCAGTGCGCGCCGTAGTGCGGCAACAGTTCATCGACGATACGCGACAGGTGCTTGACCCCCAGGTGAATCGCCAGGGTGCTGCCGTGGCGCGCCAGGTCGCCCAGTTGTTCGCCGGGCGGCATTGGCGAACTGTCGCCATAGCGGGTGAGGATAACGGTCTGCGCGACCTGCGGCAGGGTCAGTTCGCAGCCGAGCAGGGCGGCGCTGGCCGCCGTGGCGGTGACCCCGGGGATGATCTGGTAATCGATGCCCAGCGCCTGCAGGTGGCGGATCTGCTCACCGATGGCGCCGTACAGGCTGGGGTCGCCACTGTGTACCCGGGCTACATCCTGACCTTGCTCGTGCGCGCTGCGCATGGCGGCAATGATCTGTTCCAGGTGCAGTTCGGCACTGTTGATCACGGTCTCGGCCTGGTGGCCCTCGAGCACGGCGGCCGGCACCAGCGAACCGGCATAGATGATCACCGGGCACTGGCGGATCAGCCTTTGGCCCTTGACCGTGATCAGTTCCGGGTCGCCGGGGCCGGCGCCGATGAAGTAGACCGTCATGGAAAGTCCTTGCAAGAAAGAGGGGAGAACGTTCAACAGGCCAGGGCGAGGGTGGCCGGGCCCAGTACCTGGCGCGTCAGCAGCAAACTGGCCGTGCCAAGCCGCTGACTTGCCAGGGCCAGCGCCGCACTCTCGGCCACGCCCCAGCAGCTGCTGTGGGTATGGGCTGTGGCGGAACGGTGGCTGAGTTGGTGTTCGTAGGGTTGCAACTGCGCGGTATCGTACAACACCAAGGGCACGTCGAGGCGTTCGGCCAACTGCTGCAAGCCGGCTTCGTCGGCCTTCAGGCCGATGCTGGCGATGCCATGCAGGTCGGCCAACGCCAGGCCCTGGTTGTCCAGGGCCTGGCGTAGCAGGGTTTCCAGCGTATCCGCCGGGCAACCCCGGCGGCAGCCGATGCCGGCGTAAAAGGCTGGCATCAGGCCTTGCTGGAGCGTCGGAACAGCCAGGCGCTAAGCAGGCCCAGGGCCAGCCAGAAGGCAGCGTTGGTCAGCCAGGAGGCCACTTTGAACTGGGTTTCCAATGCGGCAGGGGCCAGGCTCTCGTGCACTTCGGGTTGCGGTGCACCGATTACATGGGGAATGACCAGCAGCACGGCACCCAGCGCCTTCAGCAACCAGTGGCGGGCGAACACCAGCAGGGCCAGGCCCAGCGCAGTGGCACTGGCGGTGCCGACCCACCAGGCCTGGCGTTGTCCCAGGTCGGCGGCTGCGGTACCTGGCAGTTCCGGCGGCAGGCCCAGGGTCGGGGCCAGGCAGAACACGGCAAAGCCGGCCAGGCCCCACAACGCACCGGTGGCGGCACGCTTTGGTTCGCGCAGGTTGTAAAGGGCGGTGAGGATCAGGGCGAAACCGACCGCGACCACCAGGTTGCCGCCGGTGGTGGACAGTACCCGCTGCCAGCCGTCTTCCGGCGACCAGGCTTCGGCGCTGTGTTCATGGGCGGCCACTTCGCCAGCATGTTCGTGCTGGGCGGCCGGGGCCGCGGACTCGTAGGTTTCTGCCTCGAGAATCAGCGGGGCGACCCAGAAGCTTTGCAGCAGGGTCAGCAGCAAGGCCGCCAGTAGCCCGCTGAAGCCCGCGGTACGGGCAATGCGTGTGATCATCGGGCGTACTCAGTGGCAGGGGAAGGCGGCGCTGTGGCGGGTGTCGTGGGCGGCGTTGTGCACGGCCTCGATGTGCGAGAAGCCGGCGAAGTACACCAGGCACAGGCCCAGCAGGCTGGCGCCCACGGCGATAACGACACGCTGGCTGAGGGTGACGGGGGTGGTGATGCTATGTTGCTTGGCGCTGGTGACGGGCATGACGCGTTCCTCTGCTTTTTGTGGGCAATGGGCAAGCGCGGCAGCCCCGAGCGTGGCGGCCCAGGGGAATGCAACAGCGCCCGCCCACCGCGGGGTGTTCATGAACGCCAGGCCGGTCTCCGGGCTTGCGAGGAGGAGCCAGGCTCCTGGAAGGCGTCACCTTCCCATGCCGGGTGACCGGGCACAGTGGCAAAGACGCTTCGCTCGCTTACCGTTGCGGGGGCAGCACCGGCCTTGTCCGGCCCTGCTGGAGGGCCTGCGACGCACCGGTTTCCCGTTTCACCCCCATGGGGGGCACCTGAACGCGAGGCATAAGGAGAGCATGGGGCGGGGCTGGCGTCAATTGCCAGAATTGAGTTTGCGGGGGCTCCGGGCATCCTGTGGGAGCGGCTTCAGCCGCGAAGAATCCAACGCGGTGCATGGCACCGGCTGCGCCGGTGTTCGCGGCTGAAGCCGCTCCCACAGTGCCCCTGCCGAGTGATGCGCAGTTCCAGGAGAGCGGGCTTGACCGGAAACCGGACGCAAGCGCCCCCGGTTATCCCCGGGCAAACGCCGCCAGCTTGTCCCCATCCAGCCGGTAGCGCACCCACTCATCCTGCGCCTCGGCCCCCAGCTTCTGGTAGAAGCCGATCGCCGGTTCGTTCCAGTCCAGCACGCTCCATTCCAGCCGCCCGCAATTATTCGCCACTGCCTCGCGGGCAATGTGTTGCAGCAACTGTCGCCCGGCGCCGTCGCCGCGTTGCTCAGGGGTGATGTACAGGTCTTCCAGGTAGATGCCGTTGCGACCTAGCCAGGTCGAGTAGCTATAGAAATACACAGCAAAGCCGATTGCCCGGCCATCGCGTTCGCAAATCAGGCTGTGCACGGTGCTGCCCTCGCCAAACAGGCTGTATTCGATATCGGCAACGCTCGCGATCACCTCGTGGCGGGCGCGTTCGTACTCGGCCAGCTCGGTAATGAAGGCCAGGATCTGCTCGGCATCGGCGCGTACGGCAGGGCGAATGGTGAGACTCATGGTGACGGCTTCCTTGGTCTGGTGGTAGCGGTACAGCGATGTGTATCTACACAATTTAGTAGAACTGTACCGGTCGCAGAGGAGGGCGACTCCATTAGTGTGACAGGACCCATAAAGAATGTGGAATGCCTGCCATGCTTGCCTCTGCCGACCTGCTGACCGCCTTCGTGCTGTTTGCCTTTGTATCTTCCATCACGCCTGGCCCCAACAACACCATGCTGCTGGCTTCGGGGGTGAACTTCGGCGTGCGCCGCTCGATCCCCCATGCCATGGGTATCAGCGTCGGGTTCATGGTGATGGTGCTGGCTGTTGGCCTGGGCCTGGGCGAGGTGTTCAAGGCCTGGCCGCCACTGTACACGGTACTGCGCTACACCGGCGCCACCTACCTGTTGTACCTGGCCTGGAAGATCGCCACCTCCGGGCCGGTCGGCACAGCCTCGTCCAGTGCCCGCAAACCGCTGGGCTTCTGGGGGGCGGCGGCATTCCAGTGGGTCAACCCCAAGGCCTGGGTGATGGCAGTGGGGGCAATCACCACCTACACGCCGGCGCAAGGCTATGTAACCAACGTTATTGTCATTGCCGCCTTGTTCGCCTTGGTCAACCTGCCCAGCGTGGGGGTGTGGGTGATGTTCGGCAGTGCCCTGCGCAACCTGTTGCAGAACCCGCGCTGGCTGATGCTGTTCAATGTCCTGATGGCCTTGTTGCTGGTGATTTCACTGTACCCGCTGCTGTTTGTAGAATCGGCGTTTTCCTGACCTGCGAGTACAGTAAGCCGATGCAGTTGATTCCCTGGTCCCACGAATGCGCCGAAGGCTTCACCCTGCGTGGTTGGCGAACCCCGGCCAGTGGCAGGCCGCTGCTGCACTTTCTGCACGGCAACGGCTTCTGCTGCCTGGCCTACCAACCGTTGCTGCTGCGCCTGGGCGAGCATTTCGACCTGTGGCTCAGCGATGTCCAGGGCCATGGTGACAGTGACCATGGCGGGGTGTTTCGTGGCTGGAACCGTACCGCTGCGTTGGCAGTGGACGCTTTCGAAGCCGGACGAGGCGAGTATGGCGACGTGCCGCGCTTTGCCGTGGGCCACAGCTTCGGTGGCGTACTGACCGGCCTGATCCTGGCCAGTGAACCGCAACTGTTCAGGCGTGCGGTGCTGCTTGACCCGGTACTGTTCAGCCGGCGCATGCTGGGTGTAATGGGGGTTGCAGCCCTGGTCGGCTTGCACCAGCGTCATGCCCTGGCGCGCAAGGCCGCCAGCCGTCGCAGCCACTGGCCTGACCGCGAGGCAGCCCTGGCTTCGCTGCAAGGGCGGGGGATCTTCAAGGGTTGGACCGATGCGGCGCTGCGGGCCTACATCGAGCATGCCATTGGCGACTGTGGCGAAGCGGTGGTGCTCAAGTGCCGGCCCAGCCGCGAAGTGGAAATCTTCAGTTCGTTCCCCAAGCGCATGTGGGCAAGCCTTACGGCGATCTGCACGCCCACGCGGGTGCTGTATGGCGAGCAAACCTACCCCTTCGTGCCCCATTCGGTGAACCGCCTGGCGGCGCTCAACCACAACGTGACCGCACAGCAGGTTGCCGGCGGGCACTGCTTCATGCAGGAAGACCCGGCCACGGCTGCCGAACAGGTGCTCGGTTTCTTGCAAGGCTAATTGTTCCATTGGTGGAACGATGAATGCCAAACCAGCCAGCTACCGCCTGATTGGCGTCATTGATAAGGTTGTCTCAACCAAGAGAGGAGCCTTCTCATGAAAACGATTCTGGGTGTTCACCGCAGTCCTCATGCCCACTGGGTAGGTGATGGCTTCCCGGTGCGCAGCCTGTTCACCTACGACAACCTGGCCAGCAAGATCAGTCCGTTCCTGCTGCTGGACTATGCCGGCCCTCATGACTTCACCCCCACCAGTGCGCGGCGCGGCGTTGGCCAGCATCCGCACCGCGGCTTCGAGACCGTGACCATCGTTTACCAGGGCGAGCTGGAGCACCGTGACTCCACCGGCGCCGGTGGCTTGATCGGCCCCGGTGACGTGCAGTGGATGACGGCTGCCAACGGCATCATCCATGAAGAGTTCCATTCCCCGGGTTTTGCCCGCAGTGGCGGTACGCTGGAGATGGTACAGCTATGGGTCAACCTGCCGGCGCGGGACAAGCGCGCAGCGGCTGGCTACCAGACGCTGCTGGCCGAGGACATCCCGGTGGTGGCGCTGGACGGCGAGGGCGGTAGCCTGCGGGTGATTGCAGGTGACTATCGTGGCCACTCTGGGCCGGCGCGGACCTTTACCGCCATGGATGTCTGGGACCTGCGCCTGAATGCCGGTGCAGCCTTGCAGTTGCCGGTGGCCGCCGGGCGCAATGCGGCGCTGGTGGTGTTGCGCGGCAATGTGCGGATCAACGGCGAGCGCGAAGCCGGCCCATCCAGCCTGGTGCTGCTTGACCGGAGCGGTGAGGACGTTGCCGTCGAAGCGCTGGAAGGTGCCAGCCTGCTGCTGCTCAGCGGTGAGCCGATCGACGAGCCGATCGTGGGTTATGGCCCGTTCGTGATGAACAGCCAGGCAGAGATTGCCGAGTCGTTCGACGACTTCCATGCCGGGCGGTTCGGGCAGATGCAGGATGCGCGGGACGGTGCGGCGCATTGACCCTGGTTGATTGAATGGCTTGTCCGGACCTGTCGCACAGATAACTGAATTTGCAAGCGATCCTCGTACCCTGTGCGAGCGGCTTCAGCCGCGAAGAATCCAACGCGGTGCATGGCACCGGCTGCGCCGGTGTTCGCGGCTAAAGCCGCTCCCACAGGGTCCCTGCCAATTCAATGAGTCATGTGCAGTTCCATGAGAGCTGGCTTGCCGGCGACAGGGCCGGTACAGGCATTAGATTTGCTGGCATGATGAAGCCATGCCCAAGCTAACTCCTTTGCACGCCGTGCGCCGATCATTGCCCACCCCCGGCCACCACACCCTGTGGCTGCGCTACCGTGCTCCTTACCACTGGCCCTCGACCCTGGCCTTCCTTGCTGCACGCTGCATCCCCGGCATCGAGACCTGCTTCGATGGCACCTACCGGCGTACCCTGGTGGTTGCCGGCCGCCACGCCGTGCTGCACGCGACACCTTCGGGCAGCCAGCACCTGCGGGTCCGCCTTGAAGGCGTCCCGGCGCTTGCGCTACCCGGCCTTGTCGCCAGACTGAGGCGGGTCTTCGACCTCGATGCCGA